>CAJOPR010000085.1 GCA_905236395.1 uncultured Bacilli bacterium | reverse complement strand
TTCGAACCTTTGACCCACTGATTAAGAGTCAGTTGCTCTACCAGCTGAGCTAAGGGACCACTTTTTGCTAGATTATGATATATTAACACTTTAAATATTTCAATAATAAATCTAATAACTTTTTATTTAATAAAATAAGCCATTTAAGACACGAAAGAGAAAAAGACTAGTATTTAATCAATTCCAACTTAAAAGCGGGTCTTACCCCGCATAATAAGTAATAAAGTTATTATTTATAATACTTTGCGAACTCGCTATTAAAGAATGTGACGTTCTTTTCTGCTTCTCTACTAGCGATTTCTGTACTATCTTTCTTTAAATAGTCTTTGTGTCTACCCACACCAGACATAGTCATATCATTCACACCATCAGTGACAAATGTGATATCACCATTAACACCATTCCAGTAGAAGTTCTGACATCTATTCTTAATTCTTCTCACCGTGGATGTGTTTGGATGGTTGAGTTGGTCATCACCACTGCCAAGAGAAACTGCATTAGGCGCACATATCGCATCAATCATCGCTGATGAGGTAAATATGATTTCTGGTTTGCACCATTCTAGGAAGGCATATCCCATTGATGAGGAACTGCAATGGTGTGTTCCTTTTAACAAAACTCTCTTTTTGGAATCATTAAATAATTTGTTATGGTTCTTTATAAATGAGCCTTCCGCAAGGGTGCTATCACTATCACCACCCATAACAACATTCCAATATTTATATTCAAGAACAAAGGAGACCGAAGTGACGTTAGGATTAGATGAGCTACAATTAGAGTTTGGGAAAACTTCGTTTTCTCCATAATAGCAGTCATTTTCTAACCATCTAAGACGTAAATCATTATCTTTGTCTATATCTATAGTTTTAGAAATAGCCATTTCTTCTTTAATGCCATGATAAGAAGCACCACCACTAATTAAAGATGCTCTTCTATTCACGTATTGTTGCACATAAGCGGAATTATTGATCTTATCATTTCCGTCTGTGTCATATGTGTAACCATAATCCACGATCTTGGAAACATTAAATCCTGTTAAAGCGCCATTAAGGATTCCGCCGATATGATCTCCATGAGGATGGGTAACCACTAATAAATCAATTGTCTTGTCACTAACTTTGTTATTTAAGACTTCATTAATATGATTAGCGTCAGCTTCACTACCAGAATCCACTAGAATGTCATAACTACCATATTGAATTAGCGTGGAATCGCCATATTCATCACACATTTCAATAGATGTAATAGTTAATGGATCTCCTGGTTCATAACTCTTAGCGGTATTACACGCCATAAGAGAACAGCACGATAATAAAGAGACGATAAATAAAGTTTTCTTTAACATAGTTAATTACCTCAAAAACATTATAAAAGAAATGATTTCATAATAAAAGGCGATATATCCGCAGAATATATCACCTTAAATTGAGTATTTGATATTTAGAATATTTTACTCTGAACCACCAAATGTTAAGTGATTCAATTATTACTTTTCAGTAATGATTTACACTAATGCCCAGAAGTGTACTGGGAATTGAGAAACATCAATCTTGGAAGCATTGCTGCCTTGAATGTAGCTAGCCATTGAACAGCTAATTGTGTCGAACGTTGTACCACTCTTGTTTGTATATGAACCAAAGTAGTAAACGCCATCTTTAGAACTAGTTGTATGACCATTTGCCGTAAAGAATAATGTCTTTGCATCAGCATCGTAAGTAAATACTTTACTAGCAGAGTCGTCAAATTCGATGTTTGTGTTATCTCCACTGACTGAGAAGCCTAAATATTTAACGGATTCATCAGGTAATGTGACTTTCACATTGTAGCCACCTGTAACAGCAATTAATTCGAAGTCGGCACCTTCAGCCCATGTTGCACTTGTGGCACCATAGTAAGAACTCTTGGCACCAGTTAAATAAACATCGGCATCCTTGTCAGCAGCAGCAGAGATCTTTGCACCAAGTTTATATTTAGTGTTAGCAACTGGTGTATTGACAATAGTTGGAACTGGTTCAGCATCAGCAACAACTGTAACAACGACTGTAGCTTCAACGCCAGCTTTGGCGCTTGTAGCTTTAATTGTGAATTGTTCACCTGCTTCCGCAGCATCAGTTAATGAAACTAAGCCATTAACAACTGAGCAGTGTGCTGCAACGGCAGCATCAACAGGTGTGCTTGTCCATGTAATTGTTTGTGGAGCTGTAACAGGAGCAACGGAGGCTGATAATTGTTTAGAACCGCCTTTTACTAATTCAAAGTCTCCAGCAGGAGAGATTGTAACGGATGCTGGTTCAACGCCGGCATCTTCGATGTTAAGAAGGACACCACCAGAGCTGAGTTGTGGTTTGCCAGAGTAGATTTCACCTTTACCTTTAGCAAGGATTCTCTTACCAACCATAGAGCCAGCTTCAGCATATGTGGTTTCATAACCAGTATTTTCGCCAGCTTTGGCTCTGTAGAAGCTGAATGCATCAGCGACTGTGCCTGCATCATTGGCTAATTTGATGTAATCGCCCCAGTTACTATATTTAGAACCAAAGGCATCATTAGATGTTGCAATACCAGAAACATACATATCTTTATGAGATGGTGATTGTTTTTGTAATAATGCTGTGGCTGCATCAATTGATAATGGAGCAGCTTGTGTACCATAATTGAGAGCAGCTTCAACAGAAACGTTTAATGTGGCTGTGACTTCATCATCACCTTCGCCATATGTAGCAGTAACTGTGACTGTACCACCAACGGTAGCATCACCATCAGCGGTTAATTTACCTTCTTGGTCAATTATGACATGTTCGTCACCAGAGACTGACCAAACTAAATCGCCTTCTGCACCCAATGGTAACAATTCAGCGGCGACTTCGACATAGTCGTTAACATATAAAGCATCTTGAGGAATGCTTAAATTAATGCTTTCTGGACCAAATGGTTCAACTTGATATACAAATTGGAAGAGGAAGTCATCTGCGACTTGGCTAGCATTACAACCACTAATAGTTGTGAATGTTTGATATGTTCCTGGATAATAGGTTGTACCAGAAATAGTTCTTTTGACTGTATGCCATGTGGCATCCCAATCCCATTCACGACCAGATGTTGGTGTATTAACAACAGCGAAATGGTGATCATCGCTCATTTCGAAGTATTGTTTGCTATCACCAGTACCAAATGACATGAGGTATTTACCGGTTGTAGAGGCTGCTTCCAATTTAACAGCAACGCCTTCTTCCCAAGAATCGGAAACTTCACCACGAGTGTTGCTGTCGACAGATCCTTTGAAATAATAATACTTTTCATTGTTTCCTTGGTAGCAACCAAATTTTAATGTGTCTGTAGCACTGAGAATATCGTCGAGATCTTCCATGACTACTGTAACCATACGTTGAGTGACTGTAACTATACATTCAGCGTATTTTGTGGGGTCTGCATCAGCTGTTGCTCTAACATGTGCGACACCTGCAGCGACTGCGGTAACCACACCACTCGCATCGACTGAGGCGAATTCAGGATGATCAGAACTCCAATTTACTTCTCTGTTGGATAAAGAAATTGGTTTAACGCTGGCGGATAATTGAGAGGTATTTCCTACTTGTAAAGAAAGGGTCTCATGATCCAATTCAACGCCTGTGACTGTCTCAGTTTGACCTGAGGAGCCATCATCTGAACTGCCAGAGGGAGTAACTTTCCCTTGGCATGCGCCTAACATAAGGGCTAAAGCTGGCAATAAGAGTAGAATTTTCTTATTCATTTTTTTCTCCTTTGCTTAATAGCACAAATATTATATCATTGCACTTTTTTCTTTGTATATTAAAAATATATTT
Source organism: uncultured Bacilli bacterium (assembly GCA_905236395.1). Classification (GTDB taxonomy): domain Bacteria; phylum Bacillota_I; class Bacilli_A; order RFN20; family CAG-826; genus RUG13091. Next base: position 5,497 of record CAJOPR010000085.1, on the reverse strand, counting down.
TTATTTCGTAAAAAGTTGTGTCAACAAAAAAGAGCACTCGTATTGAGTGCCCTAATTTCACTCAGCTATCAATTACGAAATTTTAACAAGATAATCGTAACCTGTGTAGTTATTAGCCAATTGAACTTGGAATTTATCGTAATATCTAACAAAGTAGCCAGTTACTCTCCAGGTGTGTCCAACTGGGCTGTTTTCACCACTAACTTCATATTGATCGGTAGTACCCCAGAAGTTCTTATTAACAAATGGGCTAATAGATGTATCAATTCTGATGTTCGTGTAAATCTTAGCATTATCTTTGCCTGTGAAATAGGCATAAACAGTGTAGGAATTTGAACCTGCTGTTGGATTGTACCAGTAAGAAGAGCCACTTAAGCTTGCTCTACTAACGTTATCTTGACCGCCTTGATCATCATCATCAGCTTGAGTCACGGCTCTGACAGTCATTTCTAATTGGACCCATTGACCAGCGTATGGTAATAAGTCTGTGTATTGACATTCAGCAGAAGTATGATTTCTATCGATTGATTCTGCATCAATAGCGACAGGAGCGATACTGGTATTTAAATCAGTATAAGCAATATCTTGTTTTTCGTTGTATAAATGTGACCATTTAAGTTCTTCTTTATACTTGTTGAAGTTATCAGGAACGATAACTTTGAACGCTTGTGAACCAGATGTTGCGGTCTTGATATCGGATAATTGAATGTTTCCAGAGTATTTGGTAGCACGGCAATAGAATCTGACGATTAGGCCAACACCTGTGCCATCCATACCATAAATTGTGGAAGCATTTTGTAATGTGGAGCATAATGCACTACCGAAACCGGCATAGCCGTAAGTACCCGCTAAGACGGCAGAAGCACCTTCTGCTTCGTATTGTTCTTCATCAATGAGAACATCTCTTAAATATAGGTTGTCGCCTTGAATACCAACGACCAAAGCGGTGACGACTAATTGGACACCAGACCCACCTTCATCAGAGATGCCGATTTCATCATAGTGTTTTTGAATTCCCCAAATGGAATATTCATAAACGGTATGAGAATAGTCGTAACCAGCATCGGTTTCACCATGGACTCTATAACCACAGTTTTTGACATTTTCTTCGGCTTTGACGAAGGATTGACGATAGTTACACATTGAACTATCTAAGAACAATTGGTTTCTAGAATAAGCTTGTTCCACTAATTCGAGATTTAAGTTTCTCCATTTAGAGGTCGAGCTCTTGCGGTACCAGACGAACGCTAACCAACGATTGCCAGAACTATCTCTAATTCCCATAACGTCTGGATCACTAATTAATGCGATATTATAGACAGTATGACCAGCTGCTGTTGATTCTTCATCAGCTTTAGCTTGTGCTTCTTCTAGAATATGTTTTGTGAATAATGAAGCTTTTTTGCCCCAAGGTTCGACTTTTGCAGTACTCTCAGGAGTATTTACACCTAAGAATCTTGTTTTGATGGTAATGAGCTTATTTGATTCATCAACATAGCCTTCTTGTACGAAGTTTGCAGTATCACCATCTGTACAGCTTCTAAGTGTCACATAACCATAGTGATCATATGTACTTGCATCCTCAGATGTTGATGCAAACCTCTTACCATCTAATGAATTTGCTTGTGCAAATTCTAATTTGTCAGTAACGGGAGTTTGAAGTAAATCATCACCGTTATTGGCAATACATTTTGGTGCTGATTCACCAGTCTTACAACCGGTTAATAGCATAGCGGCAGCCGCTAAAATAACTAATAATCTACTTTTCATAATATTTTTTCCTTATTAATTATTTAGTGTTTGATATAGTCACCCAAACGTTCTAATACAGCATCAATAGCTTGTTGTGGTGTCATTCCGTCGATGAGAATGTACTTTGGAATATTAGCAACTTCATTACGGATCTTAGCGGAACCTGGGAATGGTTGATCAACGAACTTGGTCCAATTTTCAGTTGCTTTCACGTAGTAATCTGTATTGACGGAAGCCGTTTGAGCTTTAATCTTTTCAGAAGTTGAAGCGAATGGGTTGCTATTTGTTTCTTCAACCCATGTCTTATAATCGACATATTCTTCAGTGTCGCCTTCCCACATACCACCATTTTCGGCATATGGAGAAGCTGGATAATAACCAGTTGCGGCACAGAGATAACCATTTGCATATTTGGTTAAGAACTTAACTAGCATCCAAGATGCTAATCTTTGTTCACGTGAGCCTTTATCCATCAATGCTAAGTTAGCACCTTGAGAAATAACGTATTTCTTATCAGCGCTGAAATATGGAACTGGAGCCGCTTTGATTTGGAAAGCGTTTCCTGTAGGAGCATCGTTAGTAACACCAGCACTACTACCTAATGTCATAACGGTCTTTTGGGCTTTAAATGGGTTGGAACCATATTTAGCTTCATCCCAGTCAGCTGGAATACCGAATGTGTGGTTATTGTAGTAGGTCTTGAAGGCGTTCATAGCGCTGAGTGTTTCAGCGGAGTTGAAGCCAACATATCCGTGTCTAGCATCTTTATCGTAATATGTGTAGGTTCCACCTTTTTGACGAACTGATGTAATGAATAAGTTCGCTTGTGAGTCATAAGAGAATGGCTTGAAACTATTCTTATGAGAGGTGTCATTATCGTTCCATTTTGTAACTTTAGATAAATCTAAGATTAATTTATTGGAAGCTGTGGATGTGTCTTCAGCACTAACGGTGCCATCAGCAAGCAAATATTTACCATAGACATTATTTGAATCTAAGAAGTTAAGGATAGCAGTTCCAACTTCATCCATTTGTTCATATGTCTGAGGAACATAGATGGAATCGCCAAGTCCGAAACTTTCTGCCCATTCGAAGAATGTGCTGTTATAGATTAAGACTTCGGTGGATTTGTTAAATGGAACACCTAATGTATATGGATTACCTTCTCTATCAAATTCGATAGATTGGTTTTCCACCATATAGTCAGGATAGAAATCGGTCATTTCGAAGGATTCACCTTCTGGTTCAAAGACATCGTGTCTATCATTTTCAAAATAATAGTCTAATCTGACGATAATGTCTTGATTCACATATGTCGCAAAATGATCTGGATAACCAACGACGACGTTAGCGAATGTGCCGGTTGTAGCCGCTAATGTTGTGGCGTTTAAAACGTTATCATATGAGCCTTTAGACTCATATTTAACAGAAACACCAGTCATTCTAGTGAATTCGCTGAGCAATGGTTCAATGACGTCATTGATATTGCTACCAAATCCGGTCCAGAATTCAATTTCTGTACCTCTAACATCGGCTGTCCAGTCAAGGTCATACGCGAAGTTATTTCTCCATGCTGGCTTACAAGCAGTTGTGCTAGCTGCAACAGCAGCTAACATAGCGGTAGCCAAGACTGGAGTAACAATTTTAATTTTCTTCATATAAAACTCCTTTCAAGGGGATTTTATGGTCTTGTGTAGTCTGGTAATTTTGCGTAGACAGCATTCAAAATAGCTTGATCATCAGCGTAATCGTTGCTTAATAAGATGTAGCCAGGAATATTACCGACTTCAGTTCTAATAGCGGAGCTGCCTTGGAAACCTGGATCGACGAATCTAGTCCAGCCCTTAGCGGTGTCGCCATATGTGTAAGCATTTAAAATGCCACATTCTTTTTGGAGAATTTCACCAGCACCGAAGGAATCAAGATATTCTTGATAAACTTCAGAATTTGTCGCTGCTTCACATGTTGGGAAGTAGCCAGTTCTAGCGGCGAATTCACCATTAACCTGTTGTGATAAGTAAACCATTAATTTCCAAGCCGCAACTTTCTCTGCATCACTGCCTTTATTAAATAATGCGAGGTTTGTGCCTTGGGAAATAACGAATTTTGAAGATGGGATGTTGCCATTTTGTGGGATGGCAGCTGCTTTAGTGGTAAAACCACCGGTAATAGCGTTACTCACACCAGCGGTTGAACCGATGTTGAGTAATGATAAACCTTTCTTGAATGGTGTGGAACAATATAATGATTCGCCAAATGAAGCAGGGATACCAATGAGGCCTTCAGAGTCTAAATCTCTGACCATAGCCATAGCATCTAATGTTTTTTGACGGTATGCGGCATCGTTAAATGCGGCATAGCCAACACCTGTTCTGGTCTTATCAATTTCGGTATAAGTACCACCAAATTGTCTCACTAATGTGATGAACATATTGGATGTTGAGTCATAGGAAATTAATTTGAAATCAGCGGCAGATGTAACTTTAGTGGCATCATAAACTTTTGTGACACCGCTTGGGAATTTGCTTTCGTCTTCATAAGCATTACCATCAGATCCTAAAACTTTGCCATAAACACCTTTGGTGGCAAAGAAGCTCTTAACAGCAATACCAACGGATTTGACTTCCGCCCATGTTGTTGGGACAAAAATACTGTTTTTAAGATCGTTTTGGCCTTTTGCCCAGTTAAAGAATGTGGCGTTATAGCACATTGCTTCTGATGATTTATTGAATGGTAATCCCAACTTATAACCCGTACCATCCTTTTTGAATTCTAATGATTCATTTTCTGGTTTGTAATCATCGTAGAAATCATCATAGTCAAGGATTCTGATGCCATCGGCATCAACATCAAAGCCTTCTGCATCTTTGCCAACTGCACGTTTGTGGTCGTTTTTGATAAGACCATCTAAACGTAATTGAATATTACTGTTAATGTAGCCAGCAAAGTGATCTGGATAACCAACGGCGACGTTGGCGTATGTTTGAGTAGAGGTTGCTAATTCAATAGCGTTTTGTAGATTGTCATAGCCACCTTTTGATTCGTGTTCAACAATGATACCTGTTTTCGCAGTAAACCCTTCAATGATGTTTTCCAATGTGGAAGTGATGGTAGAGCCAAAGCCTGTCCACATTGAGATTGTCACACCACGTGTATCGACTGTGACATCGAGGTTGTCAGTATCCGCTTCGCCTAAGGATTTAATACATCCAGTTGTTGATAAGGCGGAGACCGCTAAAACAATTGGGGCTAAAACGGATAAAAATTTCATTTTTTTCATAATGTGTTGTCCTTTCTTTATCCTTTAATACCTGAACGCGACACGCCACGCATGATATATTTCCTAAAGATTAAGAAGAAGATAAATAATGGAATGGTCGCGAACAATGAACCTGTAACTTTCGCAGGATCATCACTGACGAATTCTGTGCTTTGGAATTTGCTCATCAAACCATTGGAAACTAAGTGCATATCGTGATTCTTAGCTTCAAATGGGAACTTCAACCATGGGTGAGTTCCAGACGCCACTAATTGTGGCCAGATGTAAGCATTCCATGCGCCCATCAATGAAAGAATCATGATGGTAACAATTGTTGGCATAGCGATTGGAATCATACATTTCCAGAGGTATGCGAAGTGTCCATAACCATCGACTTTCGCGGCTAAGAATAATTCGTTTGGAATTTGTTGGAATGTCTGTCTCAAATAGAAGATATAGAAGACAGAGACGCCATGGACAAAGATC
>CAJOPR010000084.1 GCA_905236395.1 uncultured Bacilli bacterium | reverse complement strand
GGTTATTTCTCTTTCCATATAGGTATATTGAGTAGCTGGTTCATCATCAATGATTTCATATACTTCAACATAGAATTTTGGATAGCGGTAATAATCGTCATCATTTTCATTGGAATAAACGGTGAAGTAATATGTGCCGCCTGTAGTTGGATTTTCTGGCGCTTCGTACTCGATAAATAATGATCCGTTAACGATGTTATAATTCGAGGTAATCCAGGTTGGAAAATCGCTTTCATACGTAGTATACCAATCATTATCAACGTTATGAGAAATCGTAACTGTACACGATCCAGAATCTTGATCTAGGATATCGTAAGCAGTTGAATCTTCTATTAAAACCCTCATATCATCAATAGGTGGTAAATAGTATTCAAAAACTGGATCTGCATACATTTCGTTAGTAATTGTGATGCGCAAATTTGATGTTCCTTTTAACGCGTCTTCTGCATCAAAGACGAGATAAACTTCTTTAATGCCATCATGATGACTCTTATAGAAGTCTAATGAAATACCATGAATAACTTCTTCGGTTCTGGTAGGAATTTCCGCTAAATCGATATCGACATTAAAGATTTCCACTTCTGCATAATCAGGATGTGATGCGTTTGGATTTTCAGCGATATCTTCTGGTTTTGTGGAATTGGCCCAAATTCTAAATGTAAGGGTACCTGTGTGGTCATCCTCATAATCTAATTCAAATTCGAATAAACGATCAGGCCCAGGAATGCTACTAGCGCCTATGTAATCCGCGCCACTATACACATAGAATGAATAGTCGGAGTAATACTCTGCATCCGTAACGACTTGGAGATATCCTTCGTATTTCACGCCAAATTCTTCACTATCGTCTTGAGAGAATATACTCACTCTTCTTACGTAGAGTGTGTTTGTTTCTTCGACTGATGATGTTGGAATTTCTGCGCCGTTTCCGGTATCGGTAAAGATAGTTACTTCTTCACCGGTAGCGCCAGCATCACCATATTTAGTACCAATTAAAGACACCCAATAGTCGTTATCATCAAATCCTGGTTGGAAATTATCGAGATAAGTGAATTCATTAACCACATCTAGGTCGGCAATGCCAAACGTTGTAACTCTTCCGTCTGATTCAGCAGGATCAGAAGAATAGAATTCTAGTCTAAACGCTGCATATTCAGAGAGATCATAGTCACATTTAACATATACACCATAGGTGTAAACTCCAAGTGGATCCACTGTTCTAGATAAGCTCACATAGTTTTCCGCTGGAATTTCAGTGGATGGGATGGTTGTGAAGTCAACGACTTCTGTGAATAAAATGCGATATTCTCTTCCAGGTTCGCTACTACCAGTATCGGTGTCGCTATCATCAGAGTTTGCTCTGTGGATTGGGCTAGACCCATCGTTATAGTACAAAGCGCGTAACGCTACTAAGTAGGTATCTTCATTAAAGTCGTCTTCCCACAACAATGTTTGCGTTCCACTCACTCCATCTAAATAAGCGATAGTAACGTATTCGGTTTCTTCAGTTATCGCTTCTGGATCGATACTGGAGTTATATAAAGCAATTGCAAAGTTACTCATGTAATCTGTTTCACCAACATAGGTGACAGTAACTTCATAACTAACCGTGCCGTTTGGAAGAATTATCTTCGCAAATGAGAAACTATTAGTTACAGGTGGCTCTGGTGTTTCCGCTGGTGGAATAGTCACAATAATAGGTGTATCTAAAAGATAAGTCTTTTCTAAACCCAATAATTCATTTTGAAAAACATTTAAAGAATAGGTAGTTTCATACCTTAACCCTTCAAATGTTCCCTTCACCATACCATAGTTACTGACAGGTATAGTTTGAGGTGTTATATCTTCATATGTTTCACATTTAAGTTCAACAACAACATCACATTCTTCACCCGGTTCACCGGAATCGATTTGTGCTTGGTCATTACCAATGCTTAAGGCGAAGTTGATGGTGTTTTCATAAGGTTCCACTGATGTGAATTCCACGATCTGTGGTCTATCTAAGCCTTGACTATAAATGACAATACCACCACCGACAACAAGAACAACCGCTGTGGTTGTTGCTACAGCAACAGTTTCCGCTACTGTTGTCAAAGAGTTGGCTTTGTTAATTGTGTCAATGTCACTCTTTTTCTTCTTTAAATCTGGTTTATCGTTGGTGATTGATGATAGTTCATCATTAATTTCTTTACCATTTTCACAAACGGCGTTTGTGTATCTAATTTTGTTATCTTCGTGACTATAAATAAAATATTCGTTCTGACGAGGAGCGTTGTTATATTCTTTTTTGTGTCTAAAAGACTCGCCGACACGCGAAACGTCTTTTCCCTTTACATTATTTGACTCTTGTTCTTTTGAACTCATATTTCTTCTATATAATAAACTTTATTTTAAGGTTTTGGTATTTAAATGTTTTACATTAAATAGGGTTTTACTAAATTAGTCCATATTGCAAAACCGTTTCCATTGAGGTGAATTCCATCATCTGTAAGTTCATTTCTGAGCTTCTGGTTTTCATCTTGAACTAGGCTATATAAATCAAGATATGTGTATCCATGATCAGCGATAATTGGTTTAATTTCCTCGTTCATTTCTCTGACTTTTTGGTTTTGTCCTGGAATATCCACTTGTGCGACTTCAAGGATCTTATCACTCATTGGAAGTATGGACATACAATATGTCACAGTGTTAGGTAGATTGGTTTTAATTCCATCAAGGATGGCCTTGTAATTATTGGATGTTTCCTTAAAAGGAACTCCACCATTAATGTCATTGATGCCAATCATTAAAACCACTTTCGTTGGTTGGATGGCGTAGAGTGAAACATCCATACGCTTTAAAACGCCTTTTGTGGTGTCTCCACCAATGCCGCGGTTATAAGTCATTAGATCTAAATCAGAATAATAATCACCTAATGGATATAAGTCAGTAATTGAATCGCCAATAAAGACAATTTGACCTTTAGAAAAGTTAGAATTCTCCATGCCGAAAGCTGCTACTTTTTCATCGTAATATTGTTGCATTCCACTCTTAGGTGATTCTGGAAGATTGGTAGCAATCAAAGCCGCACCTAAAGAAAGCGCTGTAACGCCTAAAACAGATATGGCGGTAATGTATATAGCGTGTAATCTTTTCTTTTCCATAAGCAAAAAAGGAGACATAGTCTCCTTTAAAAATTAATTAAGCATCAGAACCAGATTCGGAACTTTCCCAAGTTGGGATATCCACTGCGGCTTTGTTAAGTGTATAGTTCCAGCCTTTTTCACTGGTGTCCTTTGTGATGTATCTGACTGGTAAGTTATTCTTTAAACCGACAGTGATGGTTCTTTCTTTCCATTCAGTATCTTCGGATGATAATTTGTAGTACTCTTTAGATTTTAATTGGGCTTCACCTTTATAAGTTAAGATGAACTTATTCTCTGGTTTATGGCCTTCTTCATATGTGGAACCATCAATAAGGCCTTCCGCTCTAGCGATTGGGTACATTAATTGTTCCATGATTGTGGCTTTGCCAGCGGCCATGTAAGTATTAAATTCTTCTTCAGTGATTTCCTTTGTAGGAACATCAGTCTTGAAGAAGTTATAGTTTTCACCGTGGTAATATTTGCCATCTTCTTTCCATGTCGCCACTTTCGCGGTGGTTGGGATGAAGAGGATAACGCCATCAACATAAGTATGAGAATAGAATTCTCCTTCCTTATAGTTGTACATTTCGCTGCCTAATTTATTTGTATCTTTGATACGAATATTTTTAATTTCATCAGCGTGTTCGGTTAAATATGCTTTGGCTTCGTTAAGTTTAGCAACAAAGTCTTCTTGTTTCATGGATTTGTCACATCCTGTTAATAGGAGGGCAAACATAGGTAAAACTGTTAATAATTTACTAGCTTTCATTGTAATAAACTCCTTTATATTAGCGATGTCCTAATAAGTGGATGGATTTGGCTTTAGTTTCTTTTTCAATTGCGGAAACGTATTCCATCACTCTTTCTTCACCACTTTCGAAGTGGGCTTGGAAAGTCACTTCAATATCACCAGTGCCTTCGATGAGGCTTGTGGATAAGTCATGGATTGTGCAATCGAATTGCTTACTTACAGTAAGAACCTTATCTAAGATTGGTTCTCCTGCTGGGCATGTCATCATGATTGTTGGACTCTTTTTAGAGATCTTGACTTCCACTTTTTTCATAAGTGTTAAGACTAAGAAGATAACCACTGTACCGACAACAGCGATGATGAAGTTAAATGAACCACAGGCAATACCGATAGCCATTGCTACCCAAATAGTACCGGCGGTTGTTAAACCTTTAATACCACTATTCTTGTGGATGATAGCGCCAGCACCTAAGAAACCAACACCAGTAATCACTTGTGCGGCCAAACGGGCGACGTCACGATGTTCGCCAAATAATGCTGGGAAGCCATAAATGGAGATCATCATGATAATACAAGATCCAACGCCGACTAATAAGTGGGTTCTAAGACCAGCACTACGTCCGCGCGCTTCTCTTTCGATACCGACAACACCGACTAATAAAACTGTTAAAACCAATGCGACAACACAAAGAATGAGGTTGCCAATAGGCCAGTTTTGTTCACCGACTGTCCAGTTATTTAAAATTTCAACTAATTTTTGATCAAAAGTAACCATATTAAATTACCTCGTTCTCGTTATCATACATCAAAATATAAAATAAATCACTATTATTAAATAATAAAAAGCGGTGACTTGCACCGCATTTTGTTAATGTTTTTAACTATTCTGTGTAAATTAAGAAAGTTAGATCTGCCGTCATATATTGAGGAATTGTGTGTTCAGACCAAGTGAAATCAAAATCAACATAGTGTCCGGCTGATGTATAACCATCAAAATCAATAACACCTTCATCTAAATCTTCGCTATAGATATCTTCATCGGTATAAGATGGTTGAACATTACAATTATCATCACATTTTAAACCGGCATCATAGAATGCTTGAACTAATGCTTTTGCTTTAGCAATTGTTTCTTCTTTTGTGCCATCAAATTTGAAAACGGTTCTATATTCATCGCCAGCAGAATTCTTCGTCGCTTCAGAGAATGGTTCGTTTGGTCTAGCAACACTTGTGATACCCATTGCGGCGAACCAATCAGTATCCCAATCATAAACATTGATTTTTGCTTTAAATGTGTCAATGAATGCGTCTGCAGAATCGCCAATATTTAATACACTGACTTCAAATGATAGAGGGAGTGTTCTGGAACTCGTTCCACTTTGTTTAGAATAATGTCTTAAAGCCAATCCTGTTTCATTATCAATAATGGTTTCGGAGAATAAACGATAGAATTGGCCTTGTTGTTGACTTCCTTCATCAACTTCTAATGTATACTTTGTAGCACTTCTACCTAAATAGGTAGTAGATGCTTTAGTTGTGTATTCAATAGAATCGACAAATTGCATCATGGTGTTTCTGGCCCTTGCTTCCGCATATTGGACAGTTGTTTGAGTAGGCGTGCCCAATCTACGCCACTTGCCGTTTGTAAGACTGACGTATTGATGACTTCTACCATCAATATTCACCCACAATGTATCAATTGCTTCATAAAGGGCTGTATATGTTCCATCAGTAGCAGCTTTAATCGTCTCATCTTGGTTAAAGGTATTATCAGGTGTGAGTAAAGCGTTTGGATGATATTCAAAATGGAAATGATGTCCAATTGCCGCTTCAAGTTGCGATAATGATTTCAAAGCATCTGTATGGGTAGATTCTCCTTGAGAACCACCAGATGAACTTGAATCTTCTTCGCTAGAGCTGGTTTCGCTAGAACTTCCAGCGCCGCCGCCGGAACCACTAGATCCATCACCGCCTTGGCCACCACCATTATCTTTAGGACCGCAAGCAAAAAGTGCTAAGCTGCTAGCCAACATCAAAATTAAAAATGCATTATTTCTTTTCATAAAATAAAACCTCTTATTCATAAGTATTTTAAATCGCAATAGTTAACTATTCAAATGAATTAAGGAATAAAAAAGCACGTACCCGATAGATACGTGCATTTTAGCTATTTGGAACCCTAGACCATTTTTGATACAATGAAGTCTGATTCTCTTGAGACTATCGATTTAGATTTCAAGAACACTGATCATAATCCAATCAGCATGAAAATCACATTGAATTAAAGAAACAAAAAAGCTTCCTTATTAGGAAGCATTTTTATCATTCTGGCACCTTAAGGGCTTCCACCATATTGATTTTCTTATTCTTTCTAGAAACAAGCCATGAGACAAATAGTGAAACACCAAAGACTAAGATGACTGGAATGACAAATGTCATCCAACCAAATATTAACTTCATTTCATATTCACTCGCTAAAGCTTTAACTAAAATATAAGTCACCCCAAT
>CAJOPR010000083.1 GCA_905236395.1 uncultured Bacilli bacterium | reverse complement strand
GTAGTGTTATTAAAGATATGTTTGCCACTCAATAAATATAGAGGAATTGTTTTTGCTGGCGCCGCTACATTAGAGATTGGCTTATTAGTGGCCGCAGCAATCGCATCCTATAAAATAGGAGTAAAAGAATCGATCCTTGCGATCAATTTCCCAATCCTAACATTAGTTAATTGGTTCGCAATTGCTATAATTATAGTGATATCTATCGCTATCTATTTGATAGTTAGTTATATCGTTGAAGTATTAAGAGGAGAAAGAGACAATGTTAAAGATCAACCCAGAAGTCGTAAAAGCTCTAAAAGAAAATAAACCAGTTGTCGCTCTTGAAAGCACAATCATCAGCCATGGTATGCCTTATCCAAAAAACGTTAAAACAGCGCTAGAAGTGGAAAAGGTTATCCGTGATCATGGTGCAATTCCTGCAACTATCGGTATTATCGATGGCGATGCTATCGTTGGTATGACACCAGAAGAAATCGAAGAGTTCGGTAAGAGAAAAGGAATTCTCAAAGCCTCTAGAAGAGATCTTCCTGTTGTTTATGCTAAAAAATATTGGGCCGCTACTACAGTAGCCACCACAATGATTATCGCCGCACAAGCTGGTATTAAATTATTTGTTACAGGAGGTATTGGTGGTGTTCATAGAGGTGCACAAGAGACATTTGATATCTCTGCGGACTTACAAGAATTAGCTAAGACCAACGTCACCGTTGTTTGTGCTGGTGCTAAAGCAATATTAGATTTACCTTTAACATTAGAATACTTAGAAACAATGGGTGTCCCTGTTCTTGGCTATAAAACAGATGAATTACCGGCTTTCTATACAGCGCATAGCGGACTTAAAGTGGACTATAAATTAGATTCCGCAAAAGATGCCGCTTTAGCGATGAAAGAAAAAGAAAGAAATAACTTATCTGGTGGTATCTTGATTACCAATCCAATTCCAGAAGAATATTCTATGGACAAAGAAGTTATCGATAACGCGATTAATAAAGCGTTAGAGATGATGAAAAAAGAAGGAATTAAAGGTAAAGAAACCACTCCATTCTTATTAAAAACCATCGTGGAATTAACCGGTGGAGATTCATTAGAATCAAATATTAAATTAGTGTTAAATAACGCTCTTGTTGGCAGTGAAATAATTAAGGAGTATTGTAAACTCAAATAATGAAAACCGAATATCGTTTCGCGGAAGCTCTTAAAAATATGATGGCGGAAGTCCCGTTGGACTCCATTTCAGTGACGTCATTATGTAAGAAATGTCATGTTAATAGACAGACATTTTATTATCACTTCCACGATATTTATGATTTATTAACTTTGGTTTTCTTAAATGAAGAAATTCCTCACGCAAGCGATGCAAAAGATGTAAAAGAATTGCTCAAATACATCTATGCTTATTATTCAAAGAATAAAGCGTTCATTGATGCGACATTATCTTCCGCAGGAAAAGAACTATTTGAAGAATTTGTGCACAATGTCTGCTACAAGATGTTCTTACAATTCATCTCTAAGATTCAAGATAGTAAGAAACTTCATATCAATGATCGTAAAGCAATCGCTAGATTCTATGCTGAAGCATATTCACATTCCATCATCTACTATTTAGCAAACTATAAAACTAAATCTTTAGAGGGATTAATGAATTGTTTCTTATTTGAATCCAGCAACGCTTTTACTGATGCGGTTCAAAGATTATTAATTATTAGGAGCAAACAGAAATGATTGATTTTGATTTAAGTATTAAAACCAAATTATATTTCGGCGCGGATAAAGAGAAATCTATCGGCGATATTTTGCTATCCTATAATGCAAAAAAAGTTTTAATCATTATCGGTAGAGGTTCCGCTAAGAAAAGTGGTTTATTAACCACAGTTATTGAATCTTTAGAAAATAAAGGTATCAAATATCGTTTATTAGAAGGCGTTAGACCAAACCCCGAAATTGAATTAGTGAAGGAAGGTATTAAATTAGTCAAAGAATTTAATCCTGATTTCTTGTTGCCTATCGGTGGTGGATCAGTTATCGATACCGCGAAATGTATCGCGGTTAATTATTATTATGATGGTGATCCATTTGATTTTAACGCTCATAAAGCGAAACCAGAAAAAGCCTTACCAATCGGATGTATATTAACTATCTCCGCCGCTGGTTCTGAAATGTCGACATCTTGTGTTATCCAAGATGATAAGACAGGCGATAAAAAAGGTTTTAATTCTGAACTAGTGAGACCAGTATTCGCTGTTGAAAACCCAAAACTTACTTATGGAGTTGATAAATATCAAACCGCATGTGGTATTGTGGATATCATGATGCATACGTTAGAAAGATATATGCAACCATCAAGTGAGAATGAACCCGCAGATGGATTTGCGGAAGCTTTATTAAAATCCGTCATTAAAGCGGGACAAAAAGTAGTTAGAAATCCAGAAGATTATGAATCAAGAGCGGTCCTTATGCTTATGAGTTCTTGGTCTCATAATGGATTAACATCTATGGGTAAACAATTTGGTATGCCAGTTCATCAATTAGAACATGGTTTATCAGGTATGTATAACTCTATAGCTCATGGTGCAGGTCTTGCGGTATTATGGCCAGCTTGGGCAAGATACTATATTGAATATGATGTTGATAAATTTGATCAATATGCCAGAAATGTTTGGAATAGCCAAATACCAGATAAAAAAGAAAATGGTTTACAAGGCATTAAATTAACAGAAGAATTTTTCCGCTATATCGGAATGCCATCTAGATTAATGGAATTTAGAGTGGGTGCAATTGATATTGAGGGATTAATTAATAAATTAACAGATAACGGCACACGTGTAGTGGCTCATCCTGTTAAACCACTAGATGGAGAAGTAGCAAGAATTATCTATAGTTCTTGTCTCTAGAAAGAAGGTCATTTATGAAAAAAGAAGATGTATCAGGAATTATCGTTTATTTATTAATTCTCGCTATCGCAGTGGTATTTGGTATCACTGTTTTAAGAGAGCATGCTGGCAATTCCAATATGGACACAGTCACCTATATTTTCTTTATTTTAGGCGCGATTGTGGCCGGGTTGTTATTTAATGCGATTCTATTTGAAATCGCGCACGTATTGGGCGCAAAAGCGGGAAGATACACCATTTTATCCGTTAATATCCTCGGATTACTTTGGTATAGAGATGGTGATAAGACCAAATTTAGATTTAAAGGCTACGATGGCTTAACTGGTGAAACCAGAATCTTACCAAAAGCGGATGCAAAAAAAGAAAGTAACCCAAGTCCATATTTATTATTCGGAACATTATTCTACCTAGTGGAATTAATCGCTATCATTGTGGTCTTCACTTTATTTAAAGGTGATAGCAATAAAGCTTTAATGAATATGTCATATTTCTTCCTCGTCATGGCGGTTATCGGTGGAATGATTCTTATTTATAACATCCTCCCATTTAGATTAGATGCGATGACCGATGGTTATCGTATGAGAATGACCACAAACGCTGCTAATAAGAAAGC
>CAJOPR010000082.1 GCA_905236395.1 uncultured Bacilli bacterium | reverse complement strand
CATATTTCTGGTGGATCTGAAGGGGATCGAACCCTCTACCTCCTCCATGCCATGGAGGCGCTCTCCCAGGTGAGCTACAGACCCAGTGCGAGTGTTATTGTAATAAAGTTACTTAAATAAATCAATAAAATAATAAGAAAAAGGCCCCGATAAATATCGAGACCTATAATCCATATTAATAATAAATATTATTCTGCTTTTGCTTCTTTTGGTTTTTTGAAAGCGTAGACAACACAGATCACACCAACAGCAGCGTAAGATAAGACATGGATTAATATTTCCATTGGCATAGAGCCAAGTCTTTCTAATGGCATAGCTGGAGATACTGCGGAAACGAATTCACTGAATTGTGAACCTAAGATTGCACACACTGCGAATAATACGACGTTCAATCCCACTGCGACGAATAATAAGATCTTCTTTAAGAAGTCTTTACCTTCGAAGATGCCCAACTTGATGAGGACTACTAAGAGGCCTAAGCAAACTGGATATAGTAAGTAGAGATAGAATGGGAATGTCATATAGAAGTTTCTCCAATAAATGTATAATGGGGAACCCATAAACATACCAAATCTATTGAAGACTAACATGACGAATAAGAACCAACCGATGGTCTTAAAGACATGTTTGACATCCACTTTGAAGGTTTCTTCATCTTCAGGAAGTTTCTTTAAGTTTAAGAAACCATAGATACATAATCCGACAACAATAGCGTTGAGGACCATGAAGACGATTAAGTAACCTGGGAATGGATTGCTACCAATGAATGTGCCATATTGGAGGAATCCAGATAATAATGCAAATACTAAACCTAAACCACCTAAACATGTGAGCATGATCAAATATAATTTTGACATCTTCTTTAAGGTTTTTGGACGTTGATAGTATCTGATTAAGAAGAAGAATAACACTGGGAACACTAAAGTGAACATACCAGATGTCATTGTTGTGGCGATTGCGCCAATACCGATGTTACCACCAAAATTGAGAATATCACCAAAGAACATATTGCTTGATAAAGCAGTAAATAAGGAACCGATAATAGCTACAGAAATCAATGCAGCAAGTGTAATTTTTCTATTCATAAATTATTTCACCTCCGCATATGTGTGTAGATATTGTTGATATGTTAAGGAGTGATCATCATGAATGCTGATGACTTGGCCACCCATCATATCATCATCGTAATAGACTTGGTCATTACCTTTAATGCCATAGCAGAATGTGACACCTTGATAAGTGACTCTGAAGTCATTGATGTGGTCATGTCCGAAGAACATCGCTCTGGTGCTAGCTTCTTGTTTGATAACTTCGAAGAATCCAGAATTATATTCTGGTGGGCATGTCTTTTCTCTCTTTTCACCATATTCGATGCAATCGTTTGCAACACCATATTCGTAAGCATCATCGATTTCTGGAAGAGGAATGTGATACCACATTGTGGATTTGATTGGAGATCCACCATTTTGTGTTTTGTTGTACTCCATTAATCTTTGATACCATTCGATTTGATCTGGTTTGAAGAAGTCATAACCGAAGTAGCTACCAAAGTAGTAACGGTTGCTATCCATAACAATAATTTGTTCAAAGACTGAACCATCTTTTGTTAAGTTGATAGCGAAGTTGGCGTTACCGTGAACATCATCGTTTTGAATATCTTTGAAAACACAGTATGAACCGTAGTTATTCAAAGTGTCTGTTAACCAGTCCACTGAGAAATAGCATTGTTCATCGTGGTTACCAAAGGTAACTGTCCATGGAACTTCTTTACTATCTAAATAGTCAAAGAGTTTTAAGGCTGTTGTTTTACTTGCGAAAGTAAATAAGTCGCCAGTGACGATAATCATGTCAGCGCTTGCTTCATTCACTGTTAAGTCTGTGAACTTTAATTGCAAATCGACATTACATTTGTCACCTAAGTGTAAATCCGTTAACTGAAGTATACGGAATTCGCTCTTACCAGTCATATCGACTTTTTCATGAGTAAGAACATACTCGCTGATTTCATGTCTCACGCCCGTTAGCGAGCACGCGGACAAAGACAAAGCGGCAATTGGTGCCAGTAGTAAAAATTTAGTTTTCATAACTTGCATTATAAAACTAATAAATAGATGTTGCTAAAACTTTTATGCTTTTAAGGTTACAAAAAAGCTCAACGTGTCTACATTGAGCCTTTGTATCCAACACCGTAAATGGTTGTGTAGTAATCCACTCTCTTATCGTGAGTGTGTATTGGTTTATATTGATTTTCTTTTGGATCAATACCCGCTAATTCGCATACCGCAGCGTGCATTCTCTTAGTCAAATCGAGTTCTCTATCTGTTCTTGATAATGAATTATCAGGGAAGATGGGTTCTCCGATATGAAGTGTGAACAAGGCAATCTGACGGAATATCACTCTTCTAAACCAATTTGGTTTACGATAGGAATATGCTAACGGGAGAACTGGTTTATCGTTCTCACAAGCTAGATAGGCCGCACCTCTTTTAAATGGTCTAATTGGTGCGTAATATTCCCACATGCTTCCTTCGGGATATAGATGTAACCATCCACCACCTTGAAGTAAGTTTTTAACTGCTTTTAAATAAGCGTGTGTAGCTTCTAAATCTCCAGATGGAATTGGGATGCCTCCGACAGAGCGGATCATCTTACCATTTTCACCTGAGACGTTCTTGTCCCACGCTAATAAATAGGTTTTATGTTGTTTCACGCCATTCATGATGCCGATGTAATCCCACATATGTACGTGATTACAAATAGAAACAACACCTTTATCAATGACGTCCTTGTATTTCTTTAAGTTCTCTTTTCCTTTAACTCTTAAGCCCATACGGATATAAGAAAGAGGAAATACGAGTAAATTTAAAAGCACTCTTGTCCACTTTTGCTTTCTAAGCATTTTCTTAGAAGTATCGACATATGGATAGTTTTTATCAAAAACTGTTCCATCGTCTTTTTTGACATGGAGATAATGCTTATCCGTATCTTCTGGATATGGGAACTTATCGGTCTTAGGATCGTAATTCATTGTAAATATTATATTAAAATTATTTTTTATTATTCAACAGTGACACTCTTGGCGAGATTACGTGGTTTATCGACGTTATATCCTTTTAATAAGGAAGTAAAATACGCCAAATAGAAAGCCACACTAGAAACGATAATGCTAGAGATATAACTTGGATAATCTTTAATCACAATTGTATCTGTATTCTTCGATAATTCCTTTGTGGAGATAACAAATACATTTGCACCTCTAGATTTCACTTCTTCAATATTGCTTCTCATACTAGCCGCGGTGACTTTGTCAGTGATAAAGACAATAACAGGTGTTCCTTGTTCAATTAACGCAATTGGGCCATGTTTAAGTTCACCACCTGCAATAGCTTCTGAGTGAATATAGCTAATCTCTTTAAGCTTTAAAGACGCTTCCATAGATAAGAAGTAGTCATAGCCTCTACCGATATAGAAGAGACTCTTGTGATCTTTTATCTGTGTAGCAACCGCTTTAATAATTTGTTTTTTATCTTTCTTAATAAAATCGATGATTGGAAGTGAACCCATAATATCTTTAACAATAGAAGGATCCTCTTTCACCGCACCCACTAATAGAAGTAGCAAAGCTACTTGAGCGGAATATGCCTTTGTGGAAGCAACAGAAACTTCAACACCCGCTTGGACATTTAAGGAATACTTACATCCTCTATCAAGTGTGGAACCATTTGTATTTGTAATAATTAAAGTATCGTGATTTGATTTCTTCACAATCTTTAAGCAGTGAATCAAATCTGCGGTCTCTCCTGATTGAGAGATAAAGATAATAAATGGTTTCTTACCAGGTAGCATTGGATGGAATGCCCATTCACTAGCAATATATGAGGTGGTTGGAATGCCTAAAAGGGATTCGAAGTATCTACCACCCACTAAAGAAGCATGATAACTGGTGCCACAAGCTAGGAAAATGATGTGGTCAGCCCCTTTTATCTTCTTAATTAATTCTTTATCAAACTTATATTCACCATCACTGGCGTAATGATTGACCAATCTAGAGATAACAGAAGGGATTTCTTCAATCTCTTTTAACATGAAGTGTTCATAACCATTCAAGTCATGTCTGATGAGATCGGCATTCTTGCTAATTAACTCTTTAGAAACCGCTCTTCCATGCATATCAAATAGGGAAAAATCAGTGGCATCAATAAAACCATACTCTTTATCCTCTAATTCGATAAACTTATTTGTGAATTCAATCATTGGAGAGGCATCACTTGCGATAAGATTAAAGCCATCACCCAAACCAATAATGAGTGGGGAAGCATTCTTCATAACATAAAGACGATCTTCACCTCTATGAATCAAACCAATCGCATAACTACCATGAATTTGTTCCATTGATTTTCTGATTGCTTTTAAGACATCTTTTTCATTTTTATATTCAAAAGCGATCAAGCTTGCGATGGCTTCTGTATCAGTATCACTTACAAATTTTATGCCTTTTTTGCTTAAAAATTCCTTTAATTCCCCAATATTTTCCACAATACCGTTATGGACGATAACGAATTCTTGGTCATAAGAGAAATGAGGATGAGAATTGGTTTTATTTGGCTTTCCATGAGTGGCCCAACGTGTATGGCCAATAATTACTTTTCCATCTTCTTTTTCAGGAATGAGAGAATCAAGATGTTCGACAGAACCAGCATCTTTATATACTTCTATACTATTATTTTTAGAAAATGCGATACCCGCGGAATCATATCCACGATAATCTAATGTTTTTAAACCACTTATGATATATTCTCTGCCGTGGTTTTTACCTATGCAACCGACTATTCCGCACATAAATTATCTCCCGAGGTATTTCTTAATTTCATATTCGCTAACAGAGGTGTGATAATCCTTCCACTCCTTTTCTTTAGCTTCAACATATTTGTGGAAAATGTGTTCTCCAAGTACTTCTCTAATAATCTTACTTTCTTTAAATTCCCCAAGAGCTTCATGGAGTGTTTCTGGCAAGTGAAGAATACCCATTTTTGCAATGGTTCCTTCATCCAAATCAAAGAGATTGTCTTTAACAGGAGCAATTAATTCACTTTCTTTGGTGTTTTCAATGCCATCAAGACCACAGGCAAGGATAGCGGCTAACGCTAAATATGGATTTGCGCATGGATCAACATTTCTCATTTCTGTTCTTGTCGATAATTGTCTAGCGGCAGGAATTCTAATTAAAGAACTTCTGTTTGCATCACTCCAGCATGCGTATATAGGAGCTTCATAACCACTCACTAATCTCTTATAAGAGTTAACGATTGGGTTTGTTAATAAGGCCAATTCACGACAATGTGTTAATAAGCCACAGATCCACTTCTTACAAAGTAAGGATAAGTGCATTGGATCTTTTTCATCATAGAAAAGGTTATTACCTTTATCATCAAATAATGAACAGTTTGTGTGCATGCCATTTCCGGCTTGTTCATAAAGTGGTTTTGGCATAAAGGAGGCTAAGTAGCCTCTTTTTCTCGCCACTACTTTAACAGTCTGCTTAAAGGTTTGAACTTTATCACAAGCAGAGAGAACATCTGAATACTTAAATGTAATTTCATTTTGCCCAGGGCCCACTTCGTGATGAGATGTTTGAACGATGAAACCCATCTTTTCCAAGACTAAAACGATTTCTTTTCTTATCTCTTCACCACCATCGAATGGAGATAAATCAAAATATGACGCTCCATCTGCGGGCTCTAATAATGGTTTTCCATCAGGTTGTAATTTAAATAAATAGAACTCAGGTTCAAAACCAATATTTAAGGTATGAATGCCTAAAGCCTGCATTCTTTTAACTTCTTGTTTTAAAACATAACGTGGATCACCAACAAATGGTTTTCCATCAGGTGTATAAACATCACAAACAAATCTAGCAACACCTTCTTCAAATGGAAGGATTAGGAACGTATCTAAATCTGGATATAAATACATATCTGCTTCTTTAATACGGACAAAACCTTCAATAGAGGACCCATCAAACATGATCTTATTATTAAAGGCATCATCAATCTTACTAGTAGGAATTTCCACCGCTTTAACATCACCGAGCATGTCAGTGAATTGTAAACGAATATAAGAAATATTGTTTTCTTTGATAGTTTTTAAAATTTCTTCTCTTGTCATAACATTCTCCTTTAAAAGTAAAGTAGCGTTAACATTGATGGTTAAAACTATATGGCATTATTTATAATAAGAAAAGAAAAATCGACTTTTTCCGATGTAAACTTCTCTTTACATATTTATATGTCTTTTTTATAAAAATAAGAAAAAAGTCCTGAGAGACTCAGAACTCTTAATAAGAATCTTTGGCGCGCCCGAGGCGATTCGAACGTCCGACTCCCTTCTTAGGAGGAAGGTACTCTATCCAGCTGAGTTACGGGCGCAGCGAATTATTCTTTAAAGAATTTCACGATATCCGCAAAGACTTCTTGTTGAATGTCGGTTTCGTTTAAGATTTCGTGTCTATAGCCTTCATAGACTTTAGATTGAACGTTTTTAACACCGAGCTTCACATACATATCGTGTAATTTCTTTGTATCTTTCGCAAAGTTGGTAACTGGATCATCACTACCAGAGATGATAAAGATACCTAAATCTTTTCTAATCTTTTGTAAGAATTTCTTCTTATGAAGACGAGACATACCTTTAACGAATTCTAAGCAGAATCCGTTTGTGGGGCCAAATCCACAGAGTGGATCAGCGATATATTTATCAACGTTTTCTTGATTAACTGATAACCAGTCATATGGGGTTCTTGGATTTTTGATTCTTCTATTG
>CAJOPR010000081.1 GCA_905236395.1 uncultured Bacilli bacterium | reverse complement strand
TCTTCAACTTTATCGGTGATGACTAAGACCTTTTTGGTTTTGCCATTACCATGTGGGAGGAAGAGAGTTCCTCTGACTTGTTGATCAGCTTGTTTTGGATCGACATTGAGTTTGAATGAGACGTCCACTGTTGCGTCAAATTTAACTGTGGATGTTTCTTTGACTAATTTTGCGGCTTCTTCGACAGTGTAGAGCTTGCTAGCATCAACCTTTTCGAAAGCGGCAACGTATTTCTTACCTTTTTTCATGTAATGAATACTCCTTAGTCTTTCACGACAATGCCCATGTTATTGGCACTGCCTTCCACGACTTTCATAGCTGCCTCAATGTCATTGCAGTTTAAGTCTGGTAATTTGTACTCCGCGATTTGGCGAAGTTGATCACGGGTGATGCTTCCAATTTGAGTCTTGCGACCTAAAGCATTACCTTTTTGAAGTCCTGCCGCTTTTAAGATGAGACCCGCGACTGGTGAGGTCTTGATGACGAAATCATAAGATTTGTCTTCATAAGCTGTGATAAGAACTGGGACTGTTTCTCCACGTCTATCGGCTGTCTTGGCGTTGAAGTCTGTACAGAATTTCGCCATGTTAACACCGGCAGAAGCGAGTTTTGGACCTGGTTTGGCATCGCCACCAGGGAGTTCCATCTTCACGACTTTTGCGATTTTTTTACTCACGTGACTTTCCTCCTATAGTTTAGATTTGTCCGTGTCGTGGTTTTCATGAGTGGAATCGCCACTCTTCCACGATACTATTAACACGCGTATTCACATCTCTCGTGTGTGAAGGCAACATGCTTGAATAATATATCAAATACATATATACGCTTGCAAGGGAAAATTTTACTTTTTTTTATTTTTATATGGTTAATATACCCACAAGAAATGAGCTCAAATTATTAATAATTTGTAAATATTAGACATTTACGAAAACGCGTTGTATAATAAGGCGAATAAGTCTAACCTATGGAACACAAACAGAGAAAGAAACTACATCAGTTAAATCCATACGTATTAGTCATCCTGTCCTTTATTGTGGTCATCCTCGTTGGGTCAGTCCTTTTGATCATGCCATTCTCACAAAAAAGCGGACAATGGGGCAATTACGTAGATGCATTATTCTCCGCGGTTAGTGCGACATGTGTGACTGGGTTATGCACATATGTGGAAGGTATCGGCAATCAGCTCACTATTTTCGGTCAATTAATCATGATGATAATGATCCAAATCGGTGGTCTTGGATTCGTTACCGTTTTAACCTTCTTTATTACTTTAATCAAAACAAAATTACAGTTCAGAAACAGATACTTATTATCTCAGATGGTTGGATCCACAAACTTCGCTGATGTTGTTAGGTTTGTCCGTAAATTAATCCTCATCTCAGCGATCGCAGAATTCGTCGGTACACTATTAGGTTTACCAGTGTTCTTTACGATGTATCCAAATAATCCAGGTCTAGCTATCTGGAATTCCGCATTTATGTCAGTCAGTGCATTTAACAATGCGGGCTTTGATCTATTCGGTTCAACTTCGTTGTTACTTAACGCTGGCAATGCACTTATCGATTCTTTACCATCCTGGGCGTACTACTATTTATGCTCATACACAATGGTTCTCATCGTTACAGGTGGAATTTCATTCCTTGTCATTATTGATGTCTTTTCATTTAAGAAGATTAAACAATGGAGAGCGTTCACTAAAATTGCCCTTAGTACAACAGGCGTTTTACTAGCCGCAGGTTGGGTTATTTTCATCCTCACAGAAACCATTTCTAGTGGCATGACAGTCTTTGAAGCGTTGTTCCAAAGCGTCACATTAAGAACAGCTGGTTTCGCAACCTACGATCAAGATAACTTAACACTTGTTGGAAAAGTGTTCAGTTGCTTTTTAATGTTTATTGGTGGATCACCACTTTCCACTGCTGGTGGTATCAAGACAACAACCGCCTTTATGATCGGTTTAGCAATGTTCTCATATGTGAGAGGAAAACAAGTTATTGCATTCAAACGTAAATACTCTACGAACATGATTGTTAAGGCAATGTCTTTAGTGTTCTTAGGAATATTTATAATTGTTACTGGTATCGTCTGCCTAGCAGGCTTTGAATATAAAAATGATTTAAGTTCATTAGGATTAGGTACTAGCAAGGAAATGTCGATGATATACGAAGTATTCTCTGCTTTCGGTACCGTTGGTGTTTCTGTCGGAATTACTCCACACATAACAGTGGGCAGCAAAATTGTGTTATGCTTACTTATGTTATTTGGTAGATTAGGTCCTATGACCTTCTTACAAGTCTTCCAAGCTAACATGGATAAAAAAGAAACTTTACACTATGAATATGTTGAGGAAGACTTCCTCATCGGATAGGAGATAGATTATGGCAAAAAAATCATTCGCAGTTATTGGTTTAGGTCAATTCGG
This sequence comes from uncultured Bacilli bacterium, assembly GCA_905236395.1. Classification (GTDB taxonomy): domain Bacteria; phylum Bacillota_I; class Bacilli_A; order RFN20; family CAG-826; genus RUG13091. Next base: position 5,518 of record CAJOPR010000081.1, on the reverse strand, counting down.
CCGCGCTATCGTGGAAGAGTTACTTGATAATGGTATGGATGTTATCGCTATTGATAACAACCCTGAAGCTATTAACAAGATCAGCAAAAAACTCCCCACCGCTTTCGTCGCGGATAGCACTGATGAAGACGCTTTAAAAGAACTCGGTATCAAAGACGTTGATGCCGCAATTGTCGCTTACGGCGATAATAAAGAAGCCTCCATTTTAACTACTGTTATCTTAAGAGAATTAGGCATTGAGCAGATTATCGTCCGTGTTGATGATGACTACTATTTACCAATTATTAAGAAGTTAGGTGCAACAGATGTTATCACACCTCAAAAAGCCGCTGGCCAAGCATTAGCCAACAGATTAGGTAATGAAGACTACAAGGACTTCTATAGATTAGACGCCAAATACTCAATTATCTCCATTATCATTAATCCTGGCTTCATTCCAGTGACCTTAAGGGAATTAAACTCTAAAGATGTTTACGGTGTCTCTATCGTCCTAATTATTAGAAATAATAAGTCATTCGTCCCTGGTGGTAATGACTCCTTACTCCCAGACGATACAATCTTCGTTGTTGGTACAACAAGAGATATCAAAGCGTTCCGTGAAGATGTTAACGGACGTAAGAAAGTTAAAAAATAAAAAACAAAAAGAAAACCACTCAGCTGAGTGGTTCTTTTTTTAGATTCTTTCGATTTCGGAGAAGTCGACTTCCACTTTGGTGCTTCTGCCAAAGAAGACGGTTTCCACTTCGACAACACCGGTCTCTTTATTGATAGAGAGGATGTGTCCTTCAGTTCCTTCAAGAGGACCATGGATGACTTTGACGAGATCGCCTTCTTTATAACGATCATACATACTTTCATCAACCATACCCATTCTCTTAAGGACTGGTTCGATTTGTTCTCTTGGTACTGGGAATGGTTTTGTACCTTTACCAGAGGATCCAACGAAGCCTGTAACACCTGGGGTATTACGGACAACGTACCAAGCATAGTCTGTCATAATCATTTCGACAAAGACATAACCTGGATATAAGTTCTTCATTCTGGTTTTACCAGAAGGCAATCCAGTTTCTCTATCCATCACAGGAACTTCTTGTTCTGCGACGACGATTCTGAAGATTAATTCTTCTAATCCCATGGATTCGACACGACGTTTTAAGTTGTCGGCGACTTTTCTTTCATGGGTACTATAAGTATTAACGACATACCAGGCTTTATCACCTAATTTGCCTTCAAGTTTCTTTTCTTCACCGATATCGGTGGTAGTATCTGTAAAACGATTTTCGTCCGCCATAACTATTTGCCTCCTAAATTAGAAAATGCATCTTTAAGGATGGAAATTAATCTCGCACCGGCAGCGTCTTCTGCAAAGAGCAATAAACCTGCAACAGCAGCGATGATAATAACAACAATAATGGATGGGATTAAAACATCCCTCTTAGGCCAACGAACACGTTTGCCTTCTTTAACTACACCTTTGGCGTAACTTTTAACACCCATAAGTTTCCTCCTTATTTGCTAATCTTGTGGACTGTATGCTTCCCACATTTTGGACAATACTTTTTGATTTCGAGTGGTTTAGTGCGATCTTTACTAATCGTGATTTGATAGTTTCTTGATAGACACTCGTTACAGATTAAAAGAACTTTTTCTCTCATCTATTTGACCCTACCCTTATCTTAAGTTTGCTCTAATAACATATCATTACATTTTCCAGTTGTAAAGAGTGCGCACACAAAAATATTCGTATGTGGACATATTCGCACGTAAGAATTACAATTTTGGTATGAAAAAATTATGCTTATTAACCCTAGTGGCCGCGATGAGTATTTTGACCGGCTGCGTTCAAAGAGGAGAACAAGGAAATTCTTCTTCTAGTGGATCACAAACATCAAGTGAATCTAGCTCAGGAGGCGGCTCATCTTCTTCTTTTACTCCATCAGGAGATCAAATCAATCCTGAGAGTTCTGACGCACAAGCCATCAGCATCTCAAGCCTTATCAGTGCGAATAAAGGCAAAAGTAATACAACAAAGTTGTATAGAATAACCGGAATCGCTCAATGGCCAAAGAATACCACCTATGGTAATTTCGACCTTTTAGATGATACTGGATACATCTTTGTTTATGGTTGTTCCAAAAACACTTCATCGATTAAGAAAAGCGGTAACACTTACTCATACACAAACGACAGCACATTCGCTTCAATAGGCATTAAACCAGGTGACCAAATCACTATGGAAGGTTTATTTGTGTGGTATGCCTATTCATCCAATTATGGTGTCGCAGAATTCCAAGGCTATATCACAAGGATTACACATAATGGCGCATCCAGTATATCCGCGAAGAGCTACACCGCTTCTGAAACATATTCTGGAAATTACTATTCTTCAATAGGTAGCGAGACAGGTTCAACTTTGTTGACCAATCTCCATAACCTCATGGATAGCACTCACACAAACTATATCTTTTATAGTTCATTAAGCAGTTATTATTCCCAATCAGATCCACATAGTTCCGGAGGAGTTAAGTGTTTCTATTCCGGAACAAAAGCATCTTCTTATAATAAGGAGCACGTTTGGCCACAATCATCATCCAATGGTTTATATGGCGAAGATCACGCCGGAAGTGATTTGCATCATATTAGGCCAACACTAAATGACTATAATTCCAAACGTGGGAATGCGATGTTTGGCCCAGTATTCGGTAATAAGAATGCCGCTGGTAAATTGTCTTATTCTGGTGGAGGATATGATTATTACACAGGTAACGTATTTGAACCTGCAGATAACATAAAGGGTGATGTCGCTAGAATTATCATGTATGTATACATGCATTATGCATCCACAATAGGTGGAGCCAGTCAGACATATTATGGTGACTTAAGAATTAACTGGGTTATGGGTACATCTCCAACAGATTCTTGGAAGCTACTCAGAAAATGGAATGCGGAAGATCCAGTTAGTGAAGATGAAAAAACTCGAAACGAGAAAGCGTTCCAAGTTCAGCATAATAGAAATCCTTTTATCGACCATCCGACATACGCGGATAGAATTTGGGGTTAATCAATAATCTTCTTAGTCTTCAATAAGAAGAATACGGTAATTGAAGTCATTCCAATTAGCGCAATAACAATGATGAATGTAATAGCACCTGTTTGGTTCCATTCATCATTTTTTTGTGATGGGGATGTTTGACCAAATATATCAATGAGTTCTTTCATTGAATCTTTAATCTTTGCACCACCTTTATCTTCATAAGCATCAACATAATTCTTATCATCTATTTCTAATGCTTTATAAAGACCGTAGACCTTCGAGAATGTATGTTGGGTTATATTGCATATATTTGTGTTTTCTTCTGGTCTAATCTCTTTATTCCAGTAATTAATGAAGCCTTCATCAAAGGCATATTCATTAACATGATTAATATCAAATGACAAATTAAGCGCAGAGAATTCTTCTTTAGAACCGGTGTAGTTTACTGTAACAATACTTGAATTAGTGAACACATTATCAATCATGTGAGTAACATAGTTAGAAACCATCAGAGATGTGAATGTTGTTCCCTGGAAAGCGGTATCACTAATCTCATCAATTTCAAATTCAGCATAAATACGCACATTCGCGTTCGAGGATGTAATACCAGTAAGTGTTTTATTCCCACGCTCATTGGTTTCGGTAATTAAAGCACTTTCAAAACCACTGTGATAGTTATCAACAGCGGGTTTTTGATTCATAAAAGGAATCGTTAACGCTAATAGAGGTAATAATGCTATTTTGACCATTGATCAAAACCTCCATTTAGCATAATGACGACAACACAAACGATAATCAAAGTAATGAGAACGCTAAAAACAATAATGAACCCTCTCAATGGAATGGAATATTGAATCTTTTTAGGATCCGGATCCACTACTTCACTAGCCTCTTCTTCAATGATCTCGTCTTTTTCTTTCTTTTCGTCTAGCATAACCTATTCCTATTATATAGACTCGGTCTTATCTTTGTAAAAACGATTTGTAATGCGTAGTAACAAGATAATGAGCCATGTATTGAGTGGAACATTGATGAATAAAACAATGATTTGGCAGATTAAAATCATCGGATAAGTGCCAAATCCAAACGCCCATCCTTTCATCAAAGTTCCAAAGAGAACCATTACCAAAATCTCCGTCACAAAACAGGACATTGAAATAGCAATTGGGGACATTGGTAATGAGTCTTTTTTATATTTCCAGTTAAACAAAATTGAGGAGACAAAAAGTCCAGATAAAAGCACAAATAAAACTGAAGGGATAAGTATCTTTTGCCATAGCTCTAGCGTATATGTTGAACCATATAGTTGAAGGTTAGGCATTAAGAAGAGATAAAGTGTGACAAAAATCAAAAGTCCCACGAAAATAACGCCTTCAATGACAACCATAACTTTGTCGTTTTTGATCAACTTAAAAAGCCAGAAGATAAAGAATGCGAATAAGCCTAAAGCAAAATAAATCGCTGTAATTTGCGGCAAAAAGCCCATCATTTTTGGATCTAATAAAAAATAACCGAGCACATCAGAGATCGCTCCGATACACATTCCATATATTGGTCCGAGGAGGATTGAGGAGAAAATAATTAGTCCTGAACCACCTAGTGAGATTCTAAGGAATGGAACTATTGGAATGTAGTTTATCGCAAGCACCTTTTGAAGTATTGTGGTAATCGCGATAAAAAGACCTGCTAAGCAGATCCTCTGAATCACTGTTAACTTGTTTCCAAATAGACCTCTAAACATTACTTTATCTCACCACTTTTAAATAGGTCTCTCACATATGCTGCAAAGGCCAATGAACCAGTCACTAAAATGACATCATCAGGGAATTCATTAATCTTATTTTGAATCAATTCTTTGGCGTTTCCGTTAAAAGCATAATCACCAATAAATAAGAAGTATTCATCTTCTGTTCTAGCCCTTGGATTATCAAACGTTGTTAATGTTAAATCATCGGTAATTGCGCCTAATGAAGAAAGCATATTGCCTAAGTTCTTATCTTTGAAGCAAGCAAAGACAACATGGATTGATTTTCCTAAAGATGCATTAGCAATTGATGTAGAGCAAAGCGCTTTCATTGCCTCTGGGTTATGTGCACCATCCACGATAACGCGTGGGTTTTCGCGTAACACCTCCATACGGCATGATATGCGAACGTTTCTAAGACCTTCTCTCACTTTATCAACATCATATGGAAAACGGTCTTTTAACGTTGTTAAAGCCTCTAAAGCAAGGGTTGCATCATTCACACTATAATCAGCGATTGAGGCGAGCTTAATCTCGCCAAATTCACCATATTCGAATGAATATCCATCATCGCGATATTCTTTATTTACAAAGTGGCCTAAATAGAAAAGTTTAGAATTACTTTCTTTTGCGGTTTTTAAAATAGCAGTCATCGCTTCTTCTGGAAGGTCTCCCACTAGTGCTGGGCATTCATCTCTAATAATGCCAGCCTTTTGAGCGGCAATTTCACTAATTGTGTA
>CAJOPR010000080.1 GCA_905236395.1 uncultured Bacilli bacterium | reverse complement strand
GTACCCAAGTTGGTGAAGGGGCTTCCCTGCTAAGGAAGTAGATCGGGTAACTGGTGCGAGAGTTCGAGTCTCTCCTACTCCGCCATTAAGAAAAAAATGCGAGCCATTCGTTAGATAGCTCGCTTTTTTTAATTCATATAAGTATTAAGTTTATCCATGATTTGCGCTTTTACATCAGCATCGAAGTTTGCAATGTTGGCGGTGTGTGGATAATTATCATTAACATAGATGTTAATATTGTTTCTTCCGGTGACGTCATCTGGTCTCACTGCGTACCAAGGATCGCTAGAACCATAGATGATAATGAAGTTCTCATTTGTGGTTTTTAACATGTTGTTAATCTTTGTGTACATGAGATCTTTTTGTTCAAACGCTAATTGGGATTCTGATAATGCTAATTTGAATGCAGCAGTGGATTCTTCCGCTGGCGTTATGACCAAATTAACAGATTCCGGTAATACTTCGCGTATGTAAGAGAAATCGAAGCAATAATTACCTAATTCTTGCCATGCTTGAATGTAATATGGTGTGAAATCAGTATTTAAACCAAAGTCATCTGGCGCGCAGATGCTCTTAAAGAAACTATAACACGCACTCCTCTTAGAGGAGATTTCAGATTCTGTTGTTTCTGGTTTATTTAAACAACTCTCTAACTTTGTGTAGCTTTGATAGTATTGCCAGAAGCCAACACCGAAGTCAAAGATAGCACAGTCATAAAGAATATCAGAGGTGGTGTAGCCGCTATATGTCGCGCCGGCATCGACGCCTTCTTGATAATAACGTGGTGCTAAAACATCACGGTATTCGAGCATCTTAACTTGGAACTGTAAAACTTCGTTTCTAATTTCCTCAGCGCGTGTTTCTCCATATTGGAGATTACCAGCTTCTTCATAGACAAATTTTGCCATTCTGGTGTCGTATCTAGAATTACAATATGGGGCGACGTATGGAACATATAAGTCTACATCTCCTGGGTGATAATAGCAGAATGCTTCTGTGGTCATACCACTTTTACTGCCACCTGTGGATAGCCATTTCTTTTTGAATATCTTCTTTAATGTGGTTACCACTTCATGAGCATCACCAGCGGCTTGCTCAGTGGTTAAATATTGCCATGATTCCGCATCATCATAAGAGATGGTGTTTGGCAAAGATTCACCGAAATAACGGTGCTCCATAGTGATGTAATTACAACCTAATAAATAGGCAATTTCATTCTCATCACCAGCGTAGTTATAGTGGCCTCCGACATCGTAGTAACCTTCGGTAACAAAAACCATAGGTTTTTCAAAGCTCTTAAAACCGAGTTCAAGTCTCTGTTCAAAGGTACCTAAAGAAGGATTGCTATGATCGATATATTGTTTGAAAGTCAGTGAAAATACTTGTGGGAAATATCTAGATCCACTTGTGGATGTAATAGTGATTCTTGATTCCGCTTTTAATCTCTCTTCAATTGTGCGGTTGTCCGCTTTCGGGGTACACATCACAAGAGTCATTGAGAATAGTGAAGATACCACAAATAATACTTTCGCTTTCATAGAAACAATTCCTTTTCTTTTTAGTAATGATATTAAAATAAACTATAATAATAAAGAGGTATTTAGTTATGAAAGAACCAAAAGCTAGTGAATTAAAGAAATATCTACAAGGTATGGCGAAGTTCCCAAAAGCCAAATATATCACCGCGGAAAGACTTTCTCGTGTCGTTGGTATTTACCCTGATGTAATTAGTCAAAACCTCTCTTATTTTGATCCACTTATCACTATGGATTATGAATATAATCTTTTAGAACTTGTTCCTGCGATGAAGAAGTTCATTGAAGAAAAAGAAAATAAGAAAGCTCCTGTTGTTAAAACAGAGACTGTTAGAAAGAATGAAATTGACCTATATGATTCATACTTCGATTTCATCTATAAGAAGTTAACTGTCGGAGGCATGATTAATAAAAGTGCAGAACTATCCGATAAAGATATTAAGATATTGAAAAAGCTTCTCAGCGAAGAACAAGCGAGAAGAAAAGGTAAGAAATAGAACTGGAAGCAATTCCAGTTTTCTTTTTCTTTTCTTGCGTGGGTATATTTCATACGCGTATAATATATGCGGTTATTACGAAAGGATTTTAATTTATGGACGAAATTAAAAAAACAATGCTCTCGGTTGATGGTAATACCGCAGCAGCATTAGGTTCCTATAACTACATTGAAGTAGCGGGCATCTATCCAATTACTCCATCCTCACCAATGGCAGAAAATATCGATGTCTACGCTTCCCAAAAGAGAAAGAACTTCTTTGGTTCAGTAGTTAAGGTCAGTGAAATGCAATCTGAAGCAGGTGCTTCTGGTGCCGTTCACGGTGTATTACAAGCAGGTGGTTTAGCGGCGACATATACCGCATCCCAAGGCTTGTTATTAATGATTCCAAATATTTATAAATGGGTTGGCGAATGCTTACCAGCAGTCTTACATGTTTCTGCAAGAAGCTTAGCCACACGCAGCTTATCTATCTTTGGTGATCATCAAGACATCTACGCGATTAGACAAACCGGTATCGCGATGATCTGCTCTCACTCCGTTCAAGAAATCGCGGATTTGACAAACGTTGCCCACTTAGTGGCAATCGACGCTCAATATCCAGTCTGCCATTTCTTCGATGGTTTCAGAACAAGTCATGAAATTCAAAACGTCGAATTCGTCGACGATGCCGAATGGAAGAAATTACTTCTAATGGATAAAGTGGAATTATTCAGAAGCAGAGCTTTAAATCCACACACACATCCAGTCACACGCGGTGGTGCGGAAAATGATGATATCTACTTCCAAGGTAGAGAAGCACAAAATAAGAAAGCGGACGAAGTCTTAGAAGTCGCGATTAAATACTTCAAAGAAGCTAGCCGCTTAACAGGTAGAAATTACGCTCCATTCACCTATTATGGCGATAAGGATGCTGACAGAGTCATCATCGCTATGGGTTCTGTTACAGAAACCATCGGTGAAGTCATCGATGACTTAAGAGCGAAGGGCGAGAAAGTCGGTTTAGTGAAAGTTCACTTATACCGTCCATTCTCCGCGAAACACTTACTCGCAGTCTTACCAAAATCTGCAAAGAGAATTGCAGTCTTAGATAGAACCAAAGAATTAGGCGCCGCTGGTGAACCATTATATGAAGACGTCGTTTCTGTGGTTAAAGAAGCTAAGTTAGATGTTGAGGTCTTAGGTGGCCGTTATGGTTTATCCTCAAAGGATACTCAACCAAAAGATATGAAGGCAGTCTTTGACTTCCTCAAGAGTGAAAAACGCTGGAACGGTTTCACCGTCAGCATTAACGATGATGTGACACACTTATCCATTCCTGTGGATGAAAACTATCACGTTAAAGGTGATTACACATCTTGCTTATTCTACGGTTTAGGTAGTGATGGTACAGTCTCCGCGAACAAATCTTCTATTAAGATTATCGGTGATGCCACACATCAATACGCTCAAGCATATTTCGCCTATGACTCTAGAAAAGCCGGTGGCGTTACACGTTCACACTTAAGATTTGGTAAATCCCCAATCAGAAGTACATATTATGTACAAAACGCTGACTTTGTGTCTTGCTCATTAGATACCTACCTCTTCAAGTTCGATATGATTAAGAACTTAAAAGAAGGTGGAACATTCTTATTAAATACCGATATGGATGACGCCACATTAGTGAAGATGCTTCCAAATCGTGTTAAATATCAATTAGCCACAAAGAAAGCCAAATTCTTTGTTATCGACGCTAATAAGATTGCCGCCGAAATCGGTATGGGCAGACATACCAATACCATTCTCCAAGCTTCATTCTTCTACTTAAATCCAGGCATTATGGATTATAGCGAAGCTAATAAGTGGATGAAGAAGTTTGCGGAAAAGAGCTACGCCAAGAAAGGTCAAGACGTCGTTGAGCTCAACTGGAAAGCCATTGATGCCGGTACAGAAGGTTTAAGAGAAGTCAAAGTTGACCCAGAATGGGCGAAACTCTCTCCAAAAGCAGAAGTTAAATTAACAGGTGATGATTACTTCGATAAATACGTCGCAGTGATCGGTAACCTCGATGGTGATAACTTACCAGTTTCTAAATTCTTAGAAGGTGAATTACTCGATGGCACAATGCAAAACGACATTACCTTCAGAGAAAAGAGAAGTATTGCTGACAGAGTCCCGTTATGGCACCCTGAAGCATGTATCCAATGTAATAACTGTGCGTTCGTGTGTCCACACGCCACAATTAGACCATTCTTACTTAACGATGAAGAATTAGCGAAAGCTCCAGAGCTCGCTAAAGAAGTCGCTGAAGCGAAATTACCAATGCTAAAAGCCAAAGGCTTAAAGTACAGATTACAAGTTTCTCCACGTAACTGTGTTGGCTGTGGCTTATGTGTTATGGAATGTAACGCCAACAAGACCGGCAAAGTCGCTCTTGAAATGGTGGAAGCAAAATCTCAATTCCCACAAGAAGAAGCAGCGGATTACTTATTCAAGCACGTCGCTTACAAAGCAGATGCTTTACCAGCACCAATGCTCGATAGCGTCTTAGGCGTTAGTTACTTAATGCCATATATGGAAATCTCCGGCGCCTGTGCGGGCTGTGGTGAAACTCCATATTACAGATTAGTCTCTCAATTATTCGGTAAAGATATGTTAGTTGCTAATGCAACTGGTTGTTCATCCATCTACAGTGGTTCCACTCCATTAACTCCATTCTGCACCGATAAAGAAGGCCAAGGTGTTGCCTGGGCTAACTCCTTATTCGAAGATAACGCAGAATTCGGTTATGGTATGAGAGTTGCTACCGATGCGAAATTAAAGGTTATTATCGAAATCTTATTAGCCGCTAAAGAGAGAGGTGTTGAACCTGAATTAGCGGAAACAATCGATGCTTACTTTGCTAACATCAAGAATAGAAGCGCAGCGAGACCAATCGTTAAGAAATTAGTCGAACTCGTCAAAGCTAGTAAAGATGAAGGCGTTAAAGAAGTCTTAACATACGAAAGAGATCTCCAAGACAAATCCATTTGGATTATCGGTGGTGATGGCTGGTCCTATGATATCGGTTATGGTGGATTAGATCACGTTATTGCTAACGAAGAAGATGTGAACATCTTAGTCTTAGATACAGAAGTCTATTCCAATACTGGTGGACAATCCTCTAAATCATCTCAAACCGGTTCTATCGCCAAGTTTACCGCTAGTGGTAAGACAACCGCGAAGAAGAACTTAGCGTTAATCGCTATGAGCTATGGTAACGTTTATGTCGCACAAATCGCGTTAGGCGCAAACCCAGTCGCCGCTATTAAAGCTTTGAAAGAAGCTGAAAGCTACGATGGTCCATCCTTAGTTATCTGTTACGCACCATGTGCGAACCACGGTATTAAAGGTGGCCTTGCCAATAGCATGAGACAAGAAAGATTAGCAGTGGAATGCGGTTACTTCCCAATCTTCAGATATGATCCAAGAAAAGAAGTCCCACTCACTGTTGATTGCAAAGATCCAGATTATAGCAAGTTAAGAGACTTCGTTATGACTGAAACCAGATTCTCTCAACTCCCACGCGTTAACCCAGAACACGCCGAAGAACTCTTAAGCAAGTGTGAAAAATACGCGAAAGACAGATTTGATAGAATTAAAAAATTCGGTCTCTAATATTTATATTAAATAAGGGGAATTTGAAAGAATTCCTCTTTTTTGTTGGTTAGTAATTTTTAACCTAATGAGACATTTTTAAAATAATGTTAAAAAAGTTTATTTTTCTCTTGTCTAGGTTATTGATTTGTTATATATTTTTCTCGTAGGTTAAGCATTATGAATAAACAAGTTAGACAATTAGAATTATTGCTCGAATTAATGAACGAGCGTGAACAAATTGAAGAGAATATTAAGGCTCTTCCAGTTGGCTATATCTCTGTTAAACAGATTTCTGGCCATACCTATTACTATCGTCAATGGAGAGAAGGAAAACAAATCATCTCTGCCTATGTTCCTGAAGCATTCTTAAACGCGACAAGAAGAAAGATTGCTGCTAGAAAAGAACAAGAAGCTCTTTTACGCGCAGTTAAAGCTGACTTAAAGAAAGCTATGAGAAAAGTAAGTAAAGAAAGACCACTCAGCAAAGCCGAAGTGGAAAAATTACTTGCGGAAGAAAGAGCAAAATAATTACAAAAAGCTTATAAAGAAAACAGGCGATGACCTGTTTTTCTTTTATTCATTTCATAAGTTTGTTAATATAATACCTTAAAAAGGTAGATTATGTCGAAACTCATTGTTTTATCTGGTGTCCCTGGAAGCGGTAAAAGCTACTTCTCAAAATTGCTCAGAAAGAAAAAGACAGGCCATGTCTATATCATTTCTTCTGACGCTTTAAGAGACCTTGTCACTGGTAGTCAAAAGAACTTAAGCGAAGATAAACTAATGTGGGCGATGTTTTATGATCTTGCTAAGGTCTATGCGAAAGATCCTAAAGGAATAGTGGTACTTGACGCCACAAATAGATCTAAAGAATATCGTGTCGATAGTGTGAGAGAACTAAAATCTTATTTTGGCGAAGCAGAACTAGTCATCTTTGATATCCCCAAAGAAGTAGTGCTTAAACAAAACTTAGAAAGAGACTTCCCGGTTCCTGAACACGTCATCCAAGAATATTTCGACTTCTTTGAACCGCCTCAAAAAGAGGAATATGAATTCTTCTCTAACATCTATGTCACTAATGGCAAAGACCTAGAAGATATCATTGATAAACTATAAATCTTTATAAATAAAGAAAGCTGACATCACTGTCAGCCTTTTTTGTTAATCTGGTCGGAACGATGAGATTTGAACTCACGACCCCTTCCACCCCAAGGAAGTGCGCTACCAAGCTGCGCTACGTCCCGATAACGAGACTTATTATATATGGTAATTAGATAATTGATAAGTTATTTGATAGATAAATTTTTGAATATTATCTATAATAACTTCACTATGGAAACAAAGATTGTTATCAAGGGTGCAAAAGAAAACAATTTAAAGAATGTTGATTTGGAATTACCCAAAAATTCTTTAATTGTCTTTTCTGGTTTATCCGGAAGTGGTAAAACCACTTTAGCTTTTGATACCATCTTCGCGGAAGGCCAAAGAAGATATATGGAATCATTATCTTCCTACGCCAGACAATTCTTGGGTAGTTATGATAAACCAAATGTCGATAGTATTGATGGATTATCACCCACAATTGCGATTGATCAAAAGAGTGTTTCTCATAACCCCAGAAGTACCGTAGGTACAGTTACGGAAATATATGACTATTTAAGATTATTATTTGGTCGTATTGGCGTTCCATATTGCCCCACACATAACGAGCCAATTATCTCTTTCTCACCCAGCAAGATGACTGATATCGTCATGGAATATTCTGAGGGTAGTAAGATTCAATTATTAGCCCCAGTGGTGCATAACGAAAAAGGAACCCATAAAGAAACCTTAGATAAGATTAGAATCAACGGCTTTTCACGTTTACGTGTCGATGGTGAATTATTAACCATTGAAGAAGTCAAAGACTTAGATAAAAACAAGAGACATGATATCGATATCGTTGTCGATCGAATTATCGTTAAACCCGACAATAGAACTCGTGTCTATGAATCCATTGAAACCGCATTAGATTGGTCTCATGGTTTATTAGTGATTTTATCCGAAGATAAAGAAAGAATTCTTTCTGATAAACATACATGTCCAAAATGTGGATTTTCTGTTCCGAAGATTGAACCGAGATTATTCTCCTTTAATGCACCGATGGGATTCTGTCCTGACTGTAAAGGTTTAGGTGTGAAAAGGGAAGTGGATGTCGACATCTTAGTGCCTGATAAATCTTTATCGATTAATCAAGGGGCGATTAGATGGTATAAAAACATCATTGGTAGCAAGAATATTGAATGGCAAGAATTCGCCTTACTCTGTAAGTTATATAAAATCGATATGGATAAGCCATATAAAGATTTAACTGAAGAAGAAAGAAATATTATCCTTATTGGTTCACCAGAACCTCATAAATATGAAATCACTTCCGTGAACGGAAATGTTATGCATAGAAACGGTTATATTGAAGGTGTTAAGACTAGAATTGACCGTCTATATAACAACACTTCATCGGAGATGATGAGAGAGATGTTTGAATTCTATGTGCGCGATAAAGAATGTACAACCTGTCATGGTGCGCGTTTAAATGAACAAGCTCTCGCGGTGAAAGTCGATGGCAAAAACATCTACGAAGTCACATGCATGCAATTAAAAGAAATCCTTAAATGGGTGGATGAATTACCAAGCAAGCTTGGTGAAAGCGATAGAGCTATCGCGGATATGGTCTTAAAAGAAATCCATAACCGCATCTCTTTCTTATGCGATGTCGGTCTTGAATATTTGACGTTATCCCGTATGGCTATGACCTTAAGTGGTGGTGAATCCCAAAGAATTAGATTAGCCACACAAATTGGTAGTAAATTAACTGGCATTCTATACGTCTTAGACGAACCATCTATTGGTTTGCATCAAAAGGATGACCAAAAGTTAATTAATACGATGAAGAAGATGCGTGATCTCGGCAATACTTTAATCGTTGTGGAACACGATGAAGAAACCATTAGAAGCGCAGATTACGTCGTAGATATCGGTCCTGGCGCAGGTGTCCATGGTGGTGAAGTTGTTGCGAAAGGTAAAGTGAGCGATATCGAAAAATGCTCAAAGAGCATCACTGGTCAATATCTTGCGGAAAAGAAATATATCCCGGTTCCTCAAGAGAGGAGAAAAGGAAATGGTAAATTCATTTCCATTAAAGGTGCAGCCTCAAATAACTTAAAACACATTGATGTGGATATTCCTTTAGGATGTTTTGTCTGCGTTACTGGTGTCTCCGGTAGTGGTAAATCATCATTGATTAATCAAACCTTATATCCATACATCCAAAGACATTTCAATGAGTCTGCGGAAGTTAACTTAGGTAAAGCCGATTCTATCGAAGGCATTGATTATCTAGATAAGATTATTCAAGTCACACAAGATCCAATCGGTAGAACACCAAGAAGTAACCCAGCAACTTATGTGAAATTATTCGATGATATCAGAGACTTATTTGCAGAGACTGTTGAAGCCAAAGCCCGTGGTTTTGATAAGGGAAGATTCTCCTTTAATAACCCAGGCGGTAGATGCGAAACATGTCAAGGCGCTGGTGTGAAGTGCATTCCTATGAACTTCTTGCCAGATGTCTACGTCAAATGTGATGTCTGTGATGGTAAGAGATATAACGAAGAAACCTTACAAGTTACCTATAAAGGTAAAAACATCTATGATGTCTTAGAAATGACCGTTGAAGACGCGCTTAAGTTCTTTGAAAATAGACCAAAGTTAAAGAAGAGATTAGAAATCTTAAACGATGTTGGATTAGGTTATATCAAACTCGGTCAGAGTGCGACTACCTTATCAGGTGGTGAAGCTCAAAGAGTTAAGCTAGCGTATGAACTACAAAGAAAACCAACTGGTAAATCTTTGTATATCTTAGATGAACCAACAACTGGTTTACACACAGATGATGTCGCAAGATTATTAAAAATCTTACAGCGTATTGTCGCCCATGGTGATACAGTATTAGTTATTGAACACAACTTGGATGTAATCAAAGTTGCGGATTATATTATCGACTTAGGACCTGATGGTGGTGACGCAGGCGGTAGAATTATCGCAAAAGGAACCCCAAAAGAAGTCGCTGAAAATGAGAAGTCCTATACAGGACAATATCTCAAAGAAGTATTAAAGAAAGGACACTATCAATAATGGTATTATTCATTGTTTCCGCAGTTATAGCCTTAGTCGCTTTAGGCGTTGGGCTATATCTCGCCATTAATCATATTAAAAACACAATTCCTCCAATGCCTTTTAAAAAGACACTCAGAAGAGTGCTAATTACTATTGGAGTTTTCACCCTCGCTTTTGCGACGATGATGGTGTCTATTTACCTTTGGGGTAATTTAAAACCCGCAGCATATGAATTAAGCGCTGCGATTATCGGTGGCTTATTAGTCGGTTTCTTAGGTCCTGTGTCATTATTCTCTTTCTTATTCCATTACTATGGTGGTGGAGAAGCTAAAGGAATTAGCAAAGGTTTTGATAAATGGATGTTTACCGCTTTAATGGCGGCTTTCCCATTATTCTTAATTTCCATTATGTTCTTAACTGATGGCTTTGCCAGATTCTGCGTCTATCCATTAGTGAACGGCATTAGTTTTACTAAAGGATTTGTATCTCCTGCAAGTAGTGATGCACCAAACATCGCTTTCTATGCTTTATGTATTTTAAGCGGTGCTTTATACGTCTATTTCTTATGCGACCAT
Organism: uncultured Bacilli bacterium; assembly: GCA_905236395.1. Taxonomy (GTDB): domain Bacteria; phylum Bacillota_I; class Bacilli_A; order RFN20; family CAG-826; genus RUG13091. The sequence goes on along the minus strand of CAJOPR010000080.1, from coordinate 5,328 downwards.
AAGATGTATTTACAATATGGTAAACATGGTATTTTAGAGTCCACATTCTTAGTGGCATTCCCTGCGGGAATTATCGGTGCTCGTATATTCTATGTTATTGGTAACTGGAATGTTGAATTTGCCGGTGAAGTGTGGTGGAAGATGTTTGCTATTTGGGAAGGTGGATTAACCATCCTCGGTGGTGCCTTAATGGGTATCGTTGTCGGTGTGGCTTGGTTCATGTGGAGAAATAAAGGTTATAACATCTGGTTAGCTGTTGATATCATTGTTCCAACAATCTTGATTGCTCAAGCTGTTGGTAGATGGGGCAACTTCTTTAACTGTGAAGTCCATGGTGCTTTATCACCACTTGATCAATGGAGTTGGTTACCGAGATTTATCTGGGAGAACGCTAGATTCTCATCCACAAGTGGAATCGCACCAGAAGGATATATTTATGTCCCATTATTCTTTATTGAATGTTTAACTAACCTTTTAGGTTACTTTGTCTTAGCGCACGTCTTCGGCATCGCTTTAAGAAAACATACAGAATTAGGCGATTTAGCCTTTGGTTATATCATCTGGTATGGATTAACCCGTGTCTTTATGGAACCTCTTAGAGACTCCGCGTTTAACATGGGTAGTAATGGTTTCTGGAGTTGGATCTGGTCATTAGCATTTGTCGTAGTGGGTGCTTTAGCGATCGCTTTGAACCACTTAATCAGATTCTTAAGAAAACCAAGAGAAGTGAATAAACTCACATACATCATTGGTAGCGCATCTGTCGGTGCAGTTACTATCGCTTTAGTAGTGGTGGGCGCTGTCTTAATGGCGGGTTCATCCTTCACTAACAAATTAGCGTTAGATCAATTTAATGTCGGATTAATCTTATTATTCCTCGGCATTGCTGTCTTATTTGGATTATTAATTACTCTTCCTCCTTTATTCATAAAGAAGAAAGAAGAAGCTAATGCATAAATATAAAGTTTTACTTTTTGATTTAGATGGCACGGTCGCTGATACAGATCAGATGATCGTGGAAACAATGAATATCCTCTATGATTTGTATCGAGGTGGTAGAAGAACGCCAGTAGAGGAAATTTATTATTTTTCTGGTCCTCCAATATACGACACTTTAAATAAAGAATTCCCAGGCTGTGATATGGAGTTTATGCATAGCGAATTTCGTCGTGTATCGGTAGAACTTTATCCTAAAACAGTTAAACCATATCCACATTGCAAAGAGACACTTCTTTCTTTGAAAGAAAAGGGATACAAATTAGGGGTCGTTACCAATAAGATTCATAGCTCCACATTACTATGCTTAAAACTCATTGATTTAGAAGGAATCTTTGATTCTTTAGTGTGCTATGACGATGTGAAAAACCCTAAACCAGATAAAGAATCAATTCTAAAATCTATGGAAATATTAGGAGCGTCTGACTTGTCGGAAGTCCTATATATAGGCGATAATAAACTTGACCTAGTAACTGCGAATAACGCGAATGTTGATTGCGCTTTAGTTACTTGGGGACCAAGGGTTTTAGATCCATCTTTAAAACCCACGATGAAAATATCTTCTTATGAAGAGTTAGAAAGGATACTGGGCTAATGGAAAGATTTGATGCGATTATTATCGGTGCTGGACCATGTGGTATTGGCGCCGCTCTTAAACTCAAAGAAGCGGGTGTTAATTTTGCAATTATTAACGCTGGAACTCCTGGAGGAAAAGTGAATATCGCCCCAAGAGTGGATAACTATCCTGGTTTCAAAGAAATTCCCGGTCCTGACTTAGCTTTTGAACTCTACAAGAGATTGTTAGATAAAAAGATTGATATTATCCCCGATAAGATTCTTTCCCTTACCAAAGAAGGTGAAGAGTTTGTTTTAAAGGGTGAATATGGTGAATATACCGCTAAAGCGGTATTAATTGCCTCTGGCACATTTGAAAGAAAGATTGGCCTTCCAAAAGAAGAAGAGATGCTCGGACATGGCTTATCCTATTGTTCCATCTGTGATGGACACTTCTTTAAAGGGGTGGATGTCGCTGTTATCGGTGGTGGAAACGCCGCCCTTAAAGAAGCGATTCATTTATCAAAGATAGTGAAAAAGTTATATGTCATCCATAGAAGAAATGAATTCCGTGGTAGTGTCAATTTAGTTAATGAATTAAAAGCCATGGATAATGTTGAAATCATCACCCCATATATTTCAAAGGAAATTCTCGCGGATGATAAGATTTATGGATTAGTTATTGAAAATAGAGAAGATGGTTCACTAAGAACATTAGATATACAAGGTTTATTCCCACTTGTTGGACAACTCCCAAACACACAATTTGTGCAAATCCCCGGTGTTTTAAATGAATGGGGCACAATCCCAGTGGAAAGAAACATGGAGAGTAGTTGTAAAGGGCTCTTCGCTGGTGGCGATGTTTTACCGAGAGAAATAAGACAAATCTACCTCGCTCAACACGATGGTGTGGTGGCCGCCAATTCAATAATTGAATACTTAAAGAAATAGGTGCTAAAAAGCACCTTTTTTGCTACACTTATAAGTGTATATGAAAGAACTATTTATTTTATCTGGACCAAGTGGCAGTGGTGTTAGTAGCAGCAAGTTCGTCTTTGAAGAACTTGGCTATTACGTTATCGATGCCGCGCCAAGCGCTGTAACAGCGGCTATTCTAGACGACTTTGCTTCTAATAACGATGCCAAAGGTCTTTGCTTATTCCCCCGTATTAGTGGTGTTAGACAAGTTATTGATATTGCTAAGAAAGATAACCGCTACAAAACTAAGTTTATTCTTTTAACAACTGAGAAAGATGAACTGATTAAAAGGTATGCGTTATCTAGGCACGTACACCCACGTAGTATCCTTCATAATGTATCTTTAGAAGATGCAATCAATCAGGATGTTAAGGACGCTTTAGATTTAGTGGGCATCGCTGATTATGAGATCGATACCACGAGATTAACACAGAAAGAATTAAGAATTAATTTATATAATAAATTACAAGGTAAGGATACCGAGAATATTACTAAGATCACCTTTATGTCCTTCGGACTTAAAAACGGTATCCCTGTGGGACTTGATGCGATGTTTGATGTGCGCATCATTCCTAATCCATATTGGATTGAAAGACTAGCACCACTTAATGGTGGTGACAAAGAAGTTATCGACTATTTAGAGTCTTTTGAAATTACCCACAAGTTATTAAAAGAGATTGTTGATTATTTAGAATATTACATCCCTGAGATGCAAAAGAATGGCAGAGCCAATTACACAATTGGTATTTGCTGTAGTGGTGGACAACATCGTTCCACATATGTCGCGAATTATTTAAGAAATCACTTTAAAGATAAATACGAAGTAGATGTCTTCCATCGCGATTCACCAGAACTCAATCGTTAATATGAAAAAAGATTCTTTTACCAAACAAGTAAAGGAAGAACTCTGTTCAAATGAGTACACTTCCCAAGATAGATTAAGAGCATTGCTCGCCGCGTACATCCGTATAAACGGATCTCTTTTGTTTAGAGATAAAAAGAGCTATTTAAGCCTATCCAGTGAGAACGCAAAAATAGCGAGATTCATATATGAAACCATCAATCGTATATATGATGCGAACGCTCATTTATCCTTTAAAAATAAGAGCAATTTTTCGAAGAACACGATATATACAATTGAGGTTCAAGAAGCTAGTGATGCGATCATGGAAGACCTTGATATTTCCTTCTTAGAAGGAAAGATAAGTAAAAACATTGTCAGAAACGATGATACAATTTCTGGTTATTTAGCCGGCGCATTCTTAGCAAGCGGCTCTGTAAATTCACCAAAAACAAGTAACTATCATTTAGAGATTGCACTTAACAGCGAGAACTACGCAAAGTGGTTATCGAAGCTATTCTCTAAGTATCGTAATAGTGATATTGAACCTAAGATTGTCAAAAGAAGAGAATCTTTTGTGGTCTATTTTAAAAAGAGTGATCAGATATCAAATTTCCTTATTATGATAGGCGCGGTTATGTCCTGTATGGAGTTCGAGGATGTGCGTGTTAATAGAGACTTTATTAACTCACAAAACAGAATGCAAAACATGGACACAGCGAACATGAAAAGGATCTATGAAACCGGTCTTAGACAGATCGAAGAAATCAAGATTATTGATGAACGTTTAGGCATTAAAAATATCCGTAATATCAAAGAACAATTGTTGTGTGAATTAAGGTTAGAAAACCCATCCGCATCTCTACTCGATTTAGCGGACTTAATGTCGCAAAAACTCGGCAAAAATATTACAAAAAGTAATATAAACCATTTATTTAGATCAATTCATGAGTTATATGTGAGGTTAGATAATGGACAGCAATAAACAATTAGGAATGCGCATCAAATATCTCCGCACATTAAGGAAATGGTCACAAGAAGATTTGGCGTTAGAAGCGGACGTAAATAAGAACTATATTTCCGATCTTGAAAGGGGTAGTAGAAACCCTACAGTGAAGGTTCTTGAGAAGATCGCTAAAGCGCTTCAAATATCATTATCCGAACTATTCAAAGGCATCCAGACATTCTAGGGTGTCTTTTTTGTAGAAATTATAAATTTTTACAATTATCTTGTCATTTGAACAGCATATAGTATAGACTATATAACGCAAACAAAAGGAGGACATTATTACATGTCAGTAAAAGTTGCAATTAACGGATTCGGTCGTATTGGCCGTTTAGCGTTCAGACAAATGTTTGGGGCCAAAGGTTATGAAATCGTCGCGATTAACGATTTAACTTCTCCAAAGATGTTGGCTAACTTATTAAAATATGATACCGCTCAAGGTGGTTATGCCGGCCATATCGGTGAAGGCTTACACACTGTTTCTAGTAAAGAACCAGTCTTAGCAGAAGATGGCAAAACAGTCTTAGAACCAGGAAGCATTACAGTTGATGGGAAAGAAATCACCATCTACGCAATGCCAAAAGCAGAAGAACTCCCATGGGGCAAATTAGGTGTTGATGTCGTGTTAGAATGCACAGGCTTCTACTGCTCTAAAGAAAAATCCATGGCACACGTTCGTGCAGGTGCAAAGAAAGTTATCATCTCCGCTCCTGCTGGAAAAGACTTACCAACAATCGTCTTCGGTGTTAACGAAAAAACATTATCCAAAGAAGATCAAGTCATCTCCGCAGCTAGCTGTACCACAAACTGCTTAGCCCCAATGGCCAAAGCATTAAATGATTTAGCTCCTATCCAATCTGGTATTATGAGCACAATCCACGCCTACACAGGTGACCAAATGATTCTTGATGGTCCACACAGAAAAGGTGACTTACGTAGAGCCCGTGCCGGT
>CAJOPR010000079.1 GCA_905236395.1 uncultured Bacilli bacterium | reverse complement strand
CGCAAGGTGATTTTTTTTATTTTATAAAACTCTTTTAATTGAGTTTTATTTGTTTTATAATTCAAACGTTGAAAATTTAAAAAGAGGTAAAAGAATGAAAAGAGTATTCGAATTAGAATTCGAAGGAAAGAAATTCGTTGTTGAAGCCGGTGAAATCGCAAAGCAAGCTGATGGTGCCGTCTTAGTGAGATTAAACGACACAGTTGTTCTTTCCACAGCGTGTTGCTCTGATGAGCCTAAAGAAGGCGATTTCTTCCCACTAACAGTTGGTTATGAAGAAAAGCAATACGCAGTTGGCAAAATTCCTGGTTCCTTCTTAAGAAGAGAAGGTCGTGCAGGGGAACATGCTACATTAACCGCCAGACTCATTGACCGTCCAATTAGACCAATGTTCTCCGAAGGATTCCGTAATGAAGTCCAAATCGTTAATACAGTTATGTCTGTTGATCAAGATTGCACACCAGAAATGACCGCAATGTTAGGTTCTTCCTTAGCATTAGGCATTTCCGACATTCCTTTTGATGGCCCAATCGCTGGTGTCCAAGTCGGAAGAGTGAATGGTAAATTCATCATCAACCCAACCGTTGAAGAAAAGGAAAAGAGTGACCTCAACTTATCAGTTGCTGGTACAAAAGATGCGATCAACATGGTGGAAGCCGGTGCTGATCAATTAAGCGAAGAAGTCATGTTAGACGCTTTAATGTTTGGTCATGAAGCTATTAAGAAATTATGTGCTTGGCAAGAAGAAATCATTAAAGAAGTCGGACATCCAAAAAGAGAAATCGAACTTTATAAGTGCGATCCTGAAATTGAAAAGGATGTCACCGATAGAGCTAACGACAGATTAAAGAAAGCTATTTCTATCTTTGATAAACTCGAAAGACAAGACGCTATCGCCGCTATCGAAGATGAAATTTTAGATGACTACGATACACGTAGCTATCCAGACGAAAAGACCCATCAAAAAGTGATGCACATGGTCAACGAAACTTTAGAAATCTTAGTCGCTAACGAAGTTAGAAGATTAATTACTGAAGAAAAGATCAGACCTGATGGCAGAAAAGTTGATGAGATTCGTCCATTAGATGCACAAATTGATTTATTGCCAAGAGTGCATGGTAGTGCAATGTTCACCCGTGGTCAAACACAAGTTATCTCCATCACAACCTTAGGCGCTAAGAGTGATGAACAAATTATTGATAACTTAACTCCAGAAGAAACCAAACACTGGATGCATCATTACAATTTCCCACCATATTCTGTTGGTGAAGTTGGAAGAATGGGCAGCCCAGGTAGAAGAGAAATCGGACATGGTGCTTTAGGTGAAAGAGCCTTAAGTTATGTCATTCCTTCTGAAGAAGAATTCCCATACACAATTAGAACTGTCGCAGAAGTCGTGGAAAGTAATGGTTCTAGCTCTCAAGCTAGTATCTGTGCTTCCTGTATGTCCTTAATGGCCGCAGGCGTCCCAATCAAAGCGATGGTCAGTGGTATTGCGATGGGCTTAATCACTTCTGGTCCACTCGATGGCAAACATCCATATACAATCCTTACCGATATTCAAGGTTTAGAAGATCACTTCGGTGATATGGACTTCAAGGTTGCCGGTACCGCTAAAGGTATTACAGCCTTACAAATGGATATCAAGATTAAGGGTGTTACCAGAGATGTCTTAAAAGAAGCATTAGCACAAGCTAATAATGCCAGAGCGAAAATCCGTGAAGTCATGGCCAAAGCAATCGCTGAACCAAGACCAGATGTCGGTAAATACGCTCCTAAGATGGATACCTTCATGATCGATGTTGATAAGATCAGAGAAGTCATCGGTACCGGTGGTAAAGTTATCAACGACATCATCGCGAAATGCGATAACGTCAAGATCGATATCGAAGATAATGGTCAAGTGACCATCTACCACATGGATAGAGAAACCATCAACAAGGCTAAGACAATGATTCTTGATATCGTTAGAGAAGCTAAAGTTGGTGAAGACTTCGAAGGTGAAGTCACCAGAGTGGAAGACTATGGTGCATTCGTCCACTTATTTGGAAACGTTGAAGGTTTATGCCACGTTTCTAGATTAGGCTGGGGATTCATCGATCGCGCAAGCGATGTGGTCAAAGTCGGCGATGTCCTCAAAGTGAGAGTCATCGAGATTGACGAAAAAGGCAAAGTGAAAGTTTCTCACAAAGAATTTTGTGAAAAGCCAGAAAACTTACCAGAAAGACCGATGAGAACTGAACATTTCTCCAAACCAGATAATTCTCATAAAGGTCCCAGAAAGTTTAAAAAATAAAAAATATAAAGAAGGCTGTTAACTCAGTCTTCTTTTTGTTTTAGAATAAAAGGTGATTTGAGGTATTTTCTATGAAAAAAGTACTTAGATGGTTAGGTTCTGGTCACATTTTTGTGATTTTAGCCTTGCTCTTAGAAGTAGTCCTTTTGCTATTCTTTGAATTCTTCTCAACCGCAATATCAGACATCATTGTTGATATCTTTAAGGTTACTGATAACGACACGGTCAATTTAATCAATATCATAGTCTTGACGGTCTACGGATTAATGAGATTAGTAGTTTTTATCGTAGCGTTACTCATTTTCTTTAAAATCGTTAACCGTGAAGAAGATCCAGAATTTAAGATTCCATGGATTGTCGGTATGTTATTGCTCCCATTCTTCTGTTCTGTATTATTCCTTATCTTTGGTAAACACGAACTCAGTAGAAAAGACAAAGTAATTATTAAAGCCACAAGAAACGCTTATAACGCTCACTTCGATGTCGAACATCAAAAAGAAGAATTAGGCAGAGCCTATGGTGCATTTAAATATTTAAATGGAACTACATTATTAGGCGCTCACCAACACAATAGAGTTACTTATTATCCAACAGGCGAAGAATTCTTCCCTGCATTCATAGAAGCATTAAAACAAGCTAAAGAATTTATTTTCATCGAATTCTTCATTATCACAGATGGCAAAGAGTGGTCTGCTGTCCAAGAAGTCTTAAAACAGAAAGCCCAAGAGGGTGTTGACGTCCGTATCGTCTATGACGATATGGGATGTGCGGGTACCATTAGTTTCTTCACTCCAAGAAAGTTAAAGAAATTCGGTATTAAATGTTATAAGTTCCATAAGTTCAAATTCTTACTCTCTGGAAAATATAACAACCGTGACCACAGAAAGATTGTCATTGTTGACCATCAAATGGCCTTTACCGGCGGTATCAACCTAGCCGATGAATATGCAAACGAAATTAAGAGATTTGGCTATTGGAAAGATACAATGGTGAAAATCGAAGGTAGTGCGATTAATAATCTCATCACCATCTTCCTACAGAATCATGACCTTTGTACTGGTGAAGTCAGTGACTATAACAAGTACCTAATGTTTGACTATCCTAAATATGATGACGAAGGATTCGTCATGCCATTCGGTGATGGTCCTGGTGGAATCGATGACGCCTTAATCGGCGAACAAAACTACATCAATATCTTGAATTACGCTCAGAAGAGTTGCTATATTTCAACTCCTTACTTAATTCCAACATATCCTCTTCTAGACGCGATGAGAAACGCCGCTTTAAGAGGCGTGGATATTCATTTGATAGTTCCAGGCATTCCTGATAAGAAAGCCGTTTATGCGGTCGCAAAATCTAACTTTAGATTTTTAATGAACGCCGGTGTCCATGTTCACATCTACACACCTGGCTTCAACCACATGAAGAGCGCAATTGCTGATGATGAATTAGCTTTCGTTGGAACAATTAATTTTGACTTTAGAAGTTTGGTCCATCACTTTGAGTGTGGTGCCCTTTTATACAAGTGCAAATGCATGAATGAAATTAGAGCAGACTTCGATAAGATGATTAGCGAATCTAAAGAAGTACCAAAGGATTACAAGTTAAAGATTGGAACCCGTTGGTTCTGCTCATTGATCAAACTCATAACCCCATTACTATAAGGAGATACATATGGAAAAATTTGATGTATTAGTTATTGGTGCTGGTGTTACTGGTGCGATGATTGCTAGAAACCTATCTAAATACGACATTAAGGTGGCGTTATTAGATAAGGAAAACGATGTTGGCAATCTCACAAGTAACGCGAATAGTGCAATTATCCATTCTGGATACGATCCTCTTCCTGGGACGAACAAAGCGAAATTTAACGTCGCTGGTAACCCCATGTTTGACAAGATCTGCGAAGAACTCGATGTGACATTTAATCGTGTCGGTTCTTTAACTGTTGCTTTATATGATGAGCAACTACCAGTTCTTAAAGAACTCGCAGAGAGAAGTAAACAAAACGGTGTCCCTGTGGAACTCATATCCGCAGAAGAAGTAAAGAAGATGGAACCAAATATTAATCCATGCGTGAAAGGCGCTTTATTGGCCCCAACCGCAGGTATTATTGATGTCTTCAACTTCGTGGTTCACGCAGTGGAAAACGCTGTCGATAATGGTGTGAAACTATTCTTAAACGAAGAAGTCACCAAGATTGAGAAAAAAGACGACTTTTACCACGTTTTTACGAAAAAAGGTGAGTTTTGCAGCAAAATTGTCATTAACGCTGCTGGGGCATTTGCCGATCAAATCGCCGCAATGGTGGAACCAATTGATTGGAAAATCACACCCAGAAAAGGCGAATACTTTGTATTAGATCACTATAAAGCCGGTCTTGTGAATCACGTCATCTTCCCATTACCAAGTGAAAAAGGTAAGGGTATTTTGGTGACCATGACCACAAGCGGTAACTATTTAGTGGGTCCAAGCAGTGAACAAGTTGATTCACCAAGCGATTATCAAACCGACCCACCAACCTTAAAGAATGTTAGAGCCCAAGCTAGTGAAATGGTTCCTGGTATTCCATTTAATCAAGTCATCCGTGTTTTCGCGGGTTCTAGACCAACATGTACAAAACACGACTTTATCATCGAATACAGTCAGAAAGATAAAAACTTCATCAATGTCGCTGGTATTGAATCTCCAGGCTTTGCCTCATCCCCAGCGATTGGTGAATATGTTGTAGAGAGATTAGTGAAACCACTTCTTTCTATGAAAGAAAAAGCTGACTATAATCCATGCGTCAGAAAGTATCATCGTTTATATAACGCGATGGTTGAAGATGATTACAAAGATATTAATGAACGTGAAAACTATTCAGAGATTATCTGTAATTGTGAAAAGGTCACAATGGGTGAGATTTTAGATGTCTTATCTAGAAGTTGTCCTCCACATTCAATTAAAGCTTTAAAGAGAAGAACGAGAGCGGGCTTTGGTAAATGCCAAGGTGGCTTCTGTCAACCTCGTGTTCTCCTTATTTTAGCGAAACATTATGGAGTTTCTCCTCTGGAGATTAGCTACGATGGTGAATTCTCCCCAGTCCTTATAAAAAAGATTAAGGAGGGTAAATAATATGAGAACAGTTGATTTATTAATCATCGGTGGTGGTTCCGCTGGTATGGCGGCCGCTATCCAAGCCAAAAAAGAAGGTATTGATGATATCTTAATCGTGGAAAGAGACCCCAACTTAGGTGGTATCTTAAATCAATGTATCCACAATGGTTTTGGTTTGACTGAATTTAAAGAAGAATTAACCGGACCAGAATACCTCGCTAGATTTGTTGCCCAAGTGGAAGAATTAAAGATTCCTTACATGCTAAACACCATGGTTATCGACATGAATAAGGATAAACTTGTTACTTTGAGTAACAAAGATGAAGGTGTCATCAAGATTCAAGCCAAAGCTATTGTTATGGCTACAGGTTGTTATGAAAGAGGCGCTGGCGCCATCCAAATTCCTGGTGATCGCTGTGCCGGTATTATTACCGCTGGTACCGCTCAAAAATACTTAAATATCCACGGTTATTTAGTGGGTAAGAGAGTGGTTATCCTCGGAAGTGGTGACATCGGCTTAATTATGGCTAGACGTTTAACCCTTGAAGGTGCAAAGGTTATCTGTGTTAGTGAACTCATGCCATACAGCAATGGTTTAAATAGAAATATTGCTCAATGTTTAAATGACTATGACATTCCTCTCTACTTAAGTAGAAGTGTTAGTAAAGTCATTGGTAAAGACCGTCTTGAAAAGGTTGTTTTAAGTGCGGTTGATGATAAATTCCAATTCATCCCTGGAACAGAGATGGAAATCGAATGTGATACATTAATTCTCTCTGTTGGATTAGTTCCTTATATATCCTTATTAGATTATATAGATTGTCCAACGAGCTCCACGAAGGGTGCGAAAGTTAATGAACACATGGAAACCATGATTCCTGGTATTTTCTCATGCGGTAACTGTTTACACGTCCATGACGTTGTTGACTTTGTCACTGATGAAGGTAGATTAGCCGGACATGGCGCTGCTGAGTACTTAAAAGGTGAACTCAAACGTGGAAAGCAAATCCTAGTTCAACCAAAGGATGGAATTTCTTACGTTGTCCCACAAGAAATTAACGCTGACAATGAAGAAGATGTGACATTCAAATTCCGTGTCAGAAAACCGGTAAAAGATGTCTATTTGATTATTGAAAGTAATGGTGAACAAGTCCTAAAACAATTCAAACCAGTCCTCATCCCAAGTGAGATGGTGATGGTCAAATTAAGCAAGGACAAATTGGCATCTATTAAAGATGAAGTCTCTTTGAGACTTGAGGAGAAATAATATGAAAGAATTTACTTGTATTATTTGCCCAAGAGGCTG
>CAJOPR010000078.1 GCA_905236395.1 uncultured Bacilli bacterium | reverse complement strand
GATTCTATTGGTTTAGATATGTATATCAAGTTATTGAATGAAGCAGTTCAGGAGAAACTTACTGGTATTGAAGAAGAAGTTATTGAAGCTAATCCATCATTGTCTTTAGATGCATACATTCCAGAAGAATATGCGAACGACAGTGATAAGATTGGCTTATATCAGGAAATATTAATGTCTCCTTCTATGGAAGATTTAGAAAATCTCAAAGAAAAGATGAGAGATATTTATGGGGAACTCCCAGAAGTTGTTAATGCGCTTTTCTCAAAGAGAACTATTGATTTATTAGTGAGAGAATCTGGTGTTGAGGATTTATCTGAAGTCCTAAATAAAGTAGAAATAATACTTGGAGACAAGTTTATTAAAATAAAAGGTATTGGTAATATATTATTTGAAGCATTAATTCCATATCTCAATTTCATTAAAGTGAGCTATGCGAATAACAAGTTCAAGATCTTGATGAGCAAGAGAAAGAATTGGATTATTGATCTTCAAGAAATACTAAAGTGTTTAGTTAATATAACAAAAGGTAATATAGTTAAAGAAATTGTATGAGATTAGATTTAGTTTTAAAGCAAAGTCGATTAATCAAAAGAAGAACCATCGCAAAAGAATTATGTGATGCGGGAAGAATTTCTATTAATGGAAAGATTTCTAAACCAGCATCAGAGGTCAATGATGGCGACATTTTAACATTGAAACTTGGCACTAAAATACTTGTTGTAAAAATAACCTATCAACAACAAGGAAAGAAACTAATTCCTGCTTTTGAAGAATTGAAGGAAAACAATGCTTAATTTAGATAAGAAAAATAGATATTTATTAGCGTGTTCATATGGCCCTGACTCTATGGCGTTATTTAAAATGCTACAAAATGAGGGCTATTCCTTTGATGTTGCTCATGTTAATTACCACTTAAGAGAAGAATCTGATCAAGAAGAAGCAGATTTAAGAAAATATTGTGAAAAATTTGGCATCAGATTGTGCGTTTTGGACAATCAAAAGAAATTAATCAAAAATGTGGAGGCCGAATGTCGTCTAATCAGATACTCATTTTTTGAGAAAATTTATGATTCAGGAAAGTACACCGCTTTACTGGTTGCGCATAATGAAGATGACCTAATTGAGACGTTTCTGCTACAAAAAAAGCGCAAAAACCTCGTAAAACATTATGGTCTTGCTTCTCAAACAACATATGGAAAAATGACTGTTTTGAGACCAGTTTTATTTTTCACCAAGGCTGATTTAACTGAGTACTGTGAAATCAATAAAGTGCCATATGCAATTGATAAAACTAACTTAATTCCAGTGTATGAACGCAATAAAATTCGTCTTGATATAGTTAGCAAAATGAATCGAGCGGATAGAGACGAAATTTTACATCAAATTGATCTTGAAAATGACTACCTTAAAACTATTTTTGATAAGATTTCTAATACTCAAAACGGGGTTGAGTGTCTTAAGAAGCTAGATGATATTGAGTTTGCATACTGGTTGAATGACCAAATCCAAGCAATTAGCCCTATCTATAAGATAACCTACAAGCAATCAAGAGAAATCGTGGATATTCTCAATTCTGATAAACCGAACTCTTACACTTTTTGTGAACGCGGAAAAGTTATTGTTGAAAAGTCATACGACAAATTGTTTGTGAGATCAAATGACAAGTTTGATGGTTATTCATTCAAAATGTCTAAACCAGAAATCATGGACAATGAGTTTTTCTATGCTGATTTCACTGGAGACACCAATAATAGAAATGTTATACGTTCAGATTATCCTTTAATTATTCGCACTTATAAAAAAGGTGACAAATATGTTATTAAGAATTATCAAGTTGAAGTCAGAAGATTATTTATCGATTGGAAGATGCCTTTATATTTAAGGAAAAGATGGCCAATTATCGTTAACAAAGAGGGCAAGATTATCTATATTCCTCGGTATAGAAAAGATTTTGTCGTTTCAAATAATATCAATTTTTATGTTAAAGAGTGTTTTACTTTCAAACAAAGTAAGATTTCTTTATAATATTTTCACTACCCATTAGGAGGTATTGTTATGGCAGATGAACAAAGACCTGTAAGAAGAAGACGCTTTTCTTGGAGCTATTTATTCTCATTTGTTTTAATCGTCGGAATTATTGTTACCGTAATAGTTTTACTATTCGGAAGAAATACATCTAAAACATTTACTAAAGATGAATTTATTACTGCGTTAGGTAACGATAGAATTTCTGAGATTTACGAAACTCCAAAAGAACGCACATTAGTTAACATCTCTGGTTACTATTCACCAGCGGACGCAACTAAACCAACCAAAAAGAAATTCAATTTAAGTCTTTCTTACACCGAGTACTATGAGGAACAACGTGTTTGGACATACATTGATGACCACACCAATCATGAATGCTACTTAGCAGATCATTTGGAAGTTGAAGAACCAAGACTTGAAAAATACGTTGTTTTATCTGAATACATTTATGAAAAAGCAGTCATCGCCTCCACTAGTGAGAATCCAACATTTATTTTACATTCTGTAAAAGACCCATATGTGGTCAGTTGGTGGGATCAATGGGGACCAACAATTATCATGTTAGGAGGAAGCTTATTAATCTGTGTCTTCTTATTCATTAGATTATCTGGAACAGTTAATGGCGCGAATAACAAAGCTTTAGAATTTAATAAATCACGTGCTAGAAGAATGACTAATTCAAAAGTCAAATTTGATGATGTCGCTGGCGCGGATGAAGAAAAGCTAGAAATGGCAGAATTGGTTTCTTATTTAAAAGAACCAAAGAAATACGCAAAGTATGGTGCTAAGTTACCAAAAGGTGTCTTATTAGTAGGCCCTCCAGGATGTGGCAAAACCTTATTAGCGAAAGCCGTTGCTGGTGAAGCAGGCGTTCCATTCTATTACATTTCTGGTTCCGACTTTGTCGAAATGTTCGTCGGTGTCGGTGCTGGCCGTGTGAGAGATATGTTTAAAGTTGCTAAAGAAAACGCCCCATGTTTAGTGTTTATCGATGAAATCGATGCAGTTGGTCGTCAAAGAGGCGCTGGCTTAGGCGGTGGAAACGACGAACGTGAACAAACACTCAACCAATTATTGGTTGAAATGGATGGTTTCAGCGATAACTCTGGTATCATTGTTATTGCCGCAACAAACCGTGATGATGTTTTAGACCCAGCCTTATTAAGAGCAGGTCGTTTCGATAGAAAGATTACAGTTTCCTTACCAGATAAAGCCGGTAGAGAAGCTATCTTCAAAGTCCATTCCAGAAATAAGAAAGTTGATCCATCCGTCGACTTTGGTGCTTTAGCTAAACGTACAGTCGGATTCTCTGGTGCGGATATTGAAAATATCATGAATGAAGCTGCTATTCTCGCGGTCCGTAGAAACAAAGAGATTATTGGCATCGATGAAATCGATGAGGCTATTGATCGTCGTATCGCCGGCCCAGCCAAATCATCTCGTTCTTTGAACGCACACGAAAGAGAAGTTGTGGCTTATCACGAAGCTGGTCACGCTATCATTGGTTTAAGATGCCCACATAGTGATAGAGTGCAAAAGATTACAATCATTCCTCGTGGTAATACAGGTGGTCATGTCAGAATGACACCAGAAGATGATCGATTCATTTTAACCAAGAGAGAATTAGAAGCTCGTATTATTGGCTACTTAGGCGGCCGTTCATCAGAAGAAATTTTCTTTGATGATGTCTCCACTGGTGCCCAAAACGATATCGAAGTTGCTACACAAATTGCTCGTATGATGGTTACTGAACTTGGTATGTCTCCATTAGGACCAATCCAATATGAAAGAGATACCGGCAGTGTTTTCTTAGGTAGAGACTACACAAATTCACAAAAGAATTTCTCTGTGGAAACCGCTACTAAGATTGATGCTGAAGTCAGGGCAATCATTGAAAATGCTCATAAAGAAGCAGTTCGCATTATTACTGAAAATAAAGAAGACGTGATCTTAATTGCCAAGACACTTCTTGAACATGAACAAATCACCGCTGAAGAGATTGATTATTTGATGGAACACCGTCATCTCAAACGCGATGAAAAACCCGAAGAACAACCAAAGGTTGAAGAGGTTCCTGCTGAACCAGTTCAAGAGAACAAGGAACCAGAAGATAAGGGAGAATAATTGAGAGGTTCATTCCTCTCTTTTTTCTATGTGGAAGTTAAAGAATTATCAAATTGATAGCAAAGTCGTTCTTGCCCCAATGGCGGGAATTACTTTTGCTAGTTATCGAGAATTCATGTCTCAATTTGGTTTTGGTGTCTGTGTCACCGAAATGGTTTCTGATATGGGTTTGATTTATCAAAACAAAGAGACTGAAGAGTATATTGACTTTAAAAAAGGAAATTACTTAACTGGTGTCCAATTATTTGGACATGACCCAAAAACCATTAAAGAAGCCGCGAAGATTGTCCTATCTAAAAATGATCATGTTGATTTCTTTGACGTGAATATGGGATGCCCAGTTCCAAAAGTCACTGATACAGGTGCTGGTTCTTCTTTAATGAAGAATCCTAAACTTTGTGGTGACATCATAAGAGCGATTAAAGAAGTCACTGATAAACCAGTTACCGCAAAGATTAGATTAGGCTGGAATAATGAATCCATTAACTTCTTAGAAGTT
>CAJOPR010000077.1 GCA_905236395.1 uncultured Bacilli bacterium | reverse complement strand
TAAGAAGCCATAGAGCAACACTTGGGTGATGATTTTGGTTGCTTTGTAGCGTCTCATCTGAGCTTCACTAGCAAAATATACTTCATGATCAGCCATACTTCATTCTCCTTTCTAGTAATGCACTCTGTTCTTGCTTACAGCAAATTGAACAAGAGTCAATAATAAGATAACAATTAACAAGATAACAGAACCTGCTGCGGCACGGCCTAAAGCAGATGCAGAGTTGTCTTGCATGTATTTGTAAATAAAGCCGACGATTGTGATCCATTTAGTACCGTCGGTACCACCAAAGTTAACTGGACCAGCACCAAACAAGGAGATGATCTGTGAATATGATTTCGCAGCTCCGATGAATGATGTGACCGTAATGTACAAGATTTGTGGTGAAAGTAGAGGAACTGTGATCCTACGGAAGATGGTTAATTTAGATGCACCATCGATTCTCGCGGCATCATAGTATTGTTTGTCAATTGTCGCTAAACCAGACATAAAGACCAAGATCTTGAAGGCAATACCATTCCAGATGGAATAGACAACAATGACGAAGAACATGCTCCATTTAGAAGCGGAAACGCCTAACCAGTTTACGGGGTTAACCCCAAACCAGCCCAGCATCGTATTAAACAGACCTCCAGCTCCTGAAGAGAACATGACGTTAAATACCATACCTAACGCGATAGCATTAGTGACATATGGTAAGAAGAAAACTGTTTGATAGAAACCTTGTAAAGGTTTAATCGCATTTAAGCACACGGCGATGACTAAGCCCACCAAAATTGTTAATGGAACTTCAACAATAACGATGAGGCCTGTGTTACCCATAGCTTCCCAGAACAATTTATCACTGAAGACTTTGATATAGTTTTCAAATCCAAATGATTGGATAACTGAGCTTCTACTGTTCTGAAGTGAGGCAATGTAGTTAACAATCGCAAGTGAGGAGTTAGAACCACCAACCCAGTAGAAATTGTTAATGAATGAAATCAAGAAGGAGTTGATGATTGGATAAATCATGAACACGATCAAGAAGATTAAAGCTGGGATCAAGGCGATCCAACCTTTTAACCATTCAGGCATTATCCACTTATGTTGTTTGACGTCTAAGTAACCTTTATTGGTAACAGCGTCAATATAAGGTGTCTGTAAAACCGCACTACCGTTGGCATTAACGGCGATTTCTTCATTCCTTTCTTTAATATTTGCCATAACTTTTAATCAAAATAACCAAAGGTTATTTAATCCTTTCTCCAGATTCTTCAAAGACATAGAAGCGTTTTGGATTGAAATTCAAAACTTCTTGGCCGACGACATCTTTCCAAGATTCGCTTGGGATGATGATCTTCATGCCACCTTCTTGTCCTTTAACTTTACCAATAACGGAAACGTCACGACCAACGTGTTGGACGAATTCGACATCGATTGGTAATTTACCTTTCTTGTCGTAATTGAATGATTCTGGTCTAACACCGATCTTGACGAGTCTGTCTTTCTTGACGACTTCTTCGTCTTCCTTGACGATTTCGATTTCAGGATTTTGTAAAGCTTTCACGGCTTTCTTATCTAATCCTTCTAACCTTTCTGGATGAGCTGCTAAATCAGCTTGGTATTCTTCGGATGTCATTCTTGTACCCTTAACAAAGGCGTATTCGTGGTGAATGACACCGTGATATTCTTCTTTGTAACATTTGTCATCATCGAAGACTTGGCCAGCGACATATAATTTGCCACCTTTGATTTCGCCATCAAAGATATTGATAGCTGGAGAACCTAAGAATTTAGCAACGAATAAGTTGATTGGTTCATCATAAACTTTTTGTGGTTCATCGATTTGTTGGATGACACCAAAGTTCATAACAACGATGACGTCGGAAATTGACATAGCTTCTTCTTGGTCGTGTGTGACGAAGATTGTGGTAATGCCAGTTTCATTCTGAATACGTCTGATTTCTTCACGGGTCTGTAATCTCAAACGAGCATCCAAGTTAGATAATGGTTCATCTAACAATAAGACACGTGGTGATTTTGCTAGGGCACGCGCGATAGCAACACGTTGTTGTTGACCACCAGATAATTCTTTTGGCTTTCTTTCTAAGTAAGGTTCAATGTCGACTAGTCTCGCCATCTTATGAGCGATTTCATCCTTTTCTTCCTTAGTTAGTTTTTTCTTGGTGAGTTTAGCGTATCTTTCAGGATCCTTTTCCTTAATTTCCGCTAATTCAGCTGTCGCTTTTTCCAAAGCTTCTTTTGCTTCCGCTAATTCTTTCTCAGCTTCTGCAACAGCAGCTTGCTTTTCAGCGAGTTCTTCGCCAGCTTTTTCAGCTTGGGCTAAAGCCTTTTGGGCTTTCTTGAGTTGTGATGACGCTTCGTTAATTCTCGTCTTGTATGCGGCAAGAGGAGATGGGAAACGAACGTTATCGAGTGGGAAGGTGATATTCTGTTTCACAGAAAAATGTGGGTACAAAGCATAGTTTTGGAAAACTAAACCAATACCACGATTCTCTGGTGGAACGTTCGTAACATCTTCATCACCGAACCAAATGTGACCGTCGGTTGGTTT
Source organism: uncultured Bacilli bacterium (assembly GCA_905236395.1). Classification (GTDB taxonomy): domain Bacteria; phylum Bacillota_I; class Bacilli_A; order RFN20; family CAG-826; genus RUG13091. The sequence goes on along the minus strand of CAJOPR010000077.1, from coordinate 2,292 downwards.
GTGCAAACCCGCAATCATGTAGAGTGTTGTTGATTTACCACAACCAGAAGGACCAAGCAAACCGACGAGCTTACCATCAGGCACGACAAAAGACATATCGTTAACGGCGGTAGTCTTGGAACCTTTCTTACCAACGAAAGTTTTGGTAAGATGTTCAATTCTTACTTCCATAGAGATAACTCCTTTCGTTTATAGTATGGAAAATTTTTACAATTTGATAATAGCACAAGCAAACCCTTTTATAGAAATAAAAAATGCATGCCTGCGGACATGCCTGAAAAGAAAAAAAGTCAACCATTTTTTTCGGTTAACCTTCATTGCTAATTTGATTGCTTAGAGTGTATCTATGTTGTGAACGTGGATTTTTGAAGTAGAACCCTACATCCTCTCCAAAAGATTTTAATGAGAACGCGAATATATCATCTGAAATGATTAGATAGTAATTGTATTCATAGTCATAGGAGTGAGGTGCAAATACTTTCATATTTTTGCCAGCAAACCCAAATGAGAAATCAGTGGTTAAAACGTCGTTATAAATCACTTTATCTATATTAATTCCGTACTTAATATTTTTGGAATGTTTAAAAGTAGCTTGAAAAGTATCTTCAGTTGTAAATTTCTTAATTGTAAATTCCATTTTTTGAATATGGACTTGATATTCTTCCACATTTTCATAAATGAAATGACCATTAGAGGCAAAAGGTCTGTCTGCATTAGTGCCTCCTCCTCCAAACAACGCACCAAAAAACATCGCAGTCCCAAATAAAGCACCACTACAATAAAAACCAACACCCAAAAAACCAAGGCAAATCGTGCCGGTTAATGCTAACACAGTTATTGTTATAGCTTTAGAAGCTTTATTACTTATCTCCATTTAAATTATCTTTGTCTTTATTGAAGTTCTCGTTGACGTATAAGACAGTCTCATCTTTCTTACTGGCTTCGACGTCATGTCTGATTGGTTGGACTGATTCAATCTCTTGTCTCACTCTTTCCTCATGATTGACATTATCAAAGATTTCCGAATGGACTTTATCGATAACCACTGTGCCCGCGATGAAGTCATGGATGGCTTTGTGATCCTTTGTGAAGATTGCTAAACCATAGCTCGCTAAGGCTAAGAATGTAAGGATACCACCAGTGATCAAACTGATGCCAAATAACACGTAAACCACCACCACTACAATAGCCATAATGAAGAAACGTGGAATGAGTTGTAATCTGGAATATCTATATCCTAATTTATTGACTAAACCTAAATGGAACATTAGTTTACCTAATGTCTCACCATTTTTGAAGCACATTGGAATCACAAAGAAGAAAATGAGCATCGAGAAAACTAAGCAGGAAATAATTGGTAACTTGTAGTAATGGAGATACCAAGTATCGTAAGCGTTAGAAACGAATTTACGAGAGCTTAAATCTTGCACCGCTAAAGCGTAGTAATGAGTTTGATTGTCCTTATTATCCGCATCAGAGATATAGAAATATCTCGTTAATGTTAAATTATCTCCTTCGCTAATAACGGCCTCAGGATCGTTGTTTAGGCACTTAGGAAGAGCAATCTCATCGTACATAGGATTGTTCTCGCCATCTAAGCGATATGTGAATAACGCTGGACCAGTTGTGGTCACTAAAGCATCTAATTTATCAAGGTCACTATATTGGGCTCTGGCATCTGGTTGTCCGAGCACGTGAACGTTAAACCAATACTTGTCTAAACCATCATAAGAGACGCGGTATTTCTCTGGACACTCATTAACTAGATAATCAGTGTAATAAGAATAGAATAAGTCTTCATAGCCTTTATAAGAGTCAAATGTTTTCTCTTGTAAGGTCACTCCATCTTCCTTATATTCGAATAACCCACTATCAACGTTATATCCATAGAACTCAGCTTCAGCATTTTTTACATAAACTGAATTCTTACAAATGACATTTTGAGTGAATAAAAGAAAACCGAAAAACACAAATGCGGTGATCGCTAAATCGACGATTACAGAGACAAAACGGGGGAACAATTTCGCGTATTGAACGTTCTTTAATCCGTTATAAGTTTCTCTAGTTACATTAGTGGTATTAGTGTCGCTCATATATATGAATATAGCATATATATAAAATAATGATAAGAAGATAAAAACAAAACCCGCCGAAGCGGGTTTGTATTTGTTGTTGTTTCTTAAATAATTATTTAAGAATTTCGCTAACTGTACCAGCACCAACGGTTCTGCCACCTTCACGGATGGAGAATTTGGTACCTTTTTCCATAGCGATTGGGTGAATTAATTCAAC
>CAJOPR010000076.1 GCA_905236395.1 uncultured Bacilli bacterium | reverse complement strand
TTCTATTTATAAACAAGCCATGTTAGAAGGTGTAGCAACTACATATTCAGACACCGAAACAATTGTTAATGGTGGGAAAGTCAAAGATATGACCGCTTCCGATATTAATAAAGTCATCAATCTTAAAAGAGCATGGGAATTCATTACGTCAGTTGATTTAGCAAATTACCCAACAAATTATGCAGTATTGTGTCAAATCAATCAAATAGTGGAGGATGGTTTTTCTTTAACTGCAGGAAGAATTAGAAGTGTGCCAGTTACTATTGGCGGTTCTACTTATATTCCACCAATTCCGTTTGAAGACCAAGTTAAGCAAGATTTATATGACATGTTAAATAATGAAGAAGGAATCGATCTCGCTATTGATTTAGTTTTATATGTTATGAAAAAACAATTATTCCTAGACGGTAATAAAAGAACAGCAATTCTATTTGCAAACCATTATTTGATTTCACACGCATTAGGCTTAGTAGTAGTTCCAGCGGATAAAGTCGACGAATACAAAAAAGTCCTTGTTTCATATTATGAAAACGAATTAATGAAGCCAGACATTGCTAATTTCTTGAAAGAGAAATGTTGGATTAAGATGGAGTGATGCATTATTGCAAATAGCGGTGGACATGTTTCCATCTACTTAAAAAGGCTCGTCATACTTTGTTTCGGGTAGTGGAAAGGCATATCATGTACATATAAAATATATGTAAAAAAAGTACATACATACGTATATAGGTATTCCAAAGGAATGATAATTAATGTCAAAAAAGAAAAGCCCCGACTGACGGGGCTTTCTAATTATTCCTTAACTTCGACCTCTTCTTTGAGTTGTAACGGTTTGATGTGTGCGATGATTTCGTTTGTGATAACGAGTAATCCGAGCATGATTGTCGCGCCCATGGAGACGTCACTTAAGAAGTGTGCAGCGGCAAGGATACGGGCTAATGCGATGAATAAGACGAGACCACAACCACCGAGGAAGATTGGTAATTGATAATCTTCATATTTCTTGTTCGCCATTGGTAGGAATGTGATACCCACGAGGACGATCGCGGTTTCACCGGTATGTCCACTTGGGAATGACTTGAAGTCATCATGTAAGAACATATCTTTTAAGGAACTATACTCTTTGCATGGTTCCCACCAGTTATGGAATCCGACTGCATCAGTCGTAGATATCAGTCTATAACGTGGACGATGCATATTATCTTTGATAATTGGAATAACCGCTAATAAAGCGATTAATAACATAACGATGACAGCCATAAAAACGATCCACATTTTATCGTTTTGACAATCTTTAAATAAGATGTAGCCACCGAAAGCAGCAGCGCCTTCTGGTAATAACACGATTAGATAGCCAACCCATTCCGGAGCGGCACCATGGAAACCATTAACTCCAAAGTATTCTCCGCCTGGATAGTAAATGGCAACGCCAAAGCAGGCAGCGGCTAAAACACCAAATACAATCTTAAGTGCAATATGGTATTTGCCTTTAATGATTAAAGCGATAAATCCTCCACCCATCGCGGCAACTGTAGCAAAGCCAATTGTTGGGCAAATCGCGGAAACAGTTAACGCAAATGCGTTAGATGGATTAGCAATCGCAGTTGATATTTGTAGATCAAAGAATGATCCAAAAACGACACCGATAATTGCAACACCTAAAGCGATCAATAACGGGAGTCTCATTTTTTTCATATTACAAAATCCCCTTTTCAATAATTATTTTACTCTTATACACTCTCTGATAAATATTGATTAATTTGAGCTATTAGCAACCATCGAATAAAAATTGTTTTCTTAATGAAATTTAAGTAGTTGTGTTATATAACTAAAATATGCAAACAAAGTTTAAATTATTAGCCGCTGTTATTGCTAGTTCGTTAGTGGTATCTAGTTTTGCTATTGCATTTAGCAATCACAAAATATTTAAACTAAACTCCCAAACACAGGATTTCACTATAACTTTAAATGCCTCTAATGGCGGCTTAACTAATACAGCATATTCATCCACTGCGGACTATAGCAGTGCGCATACTATTTATGGTAACGAAATTAAGCTTTGTTATAAGTACGCAAAGCAAACTGCGATTGATCAAGATGGTTATGGCTATGGGCCTGGCGAAGGTCTTTGTTCCTTAGACCGTTATAGCGAACATAACGCAAATGGCTATATCTACAATTATGATGTTATCAATAACATGAAATCCATAACATTCACCTTCATAAGTGGTGGTACCTATGGACTATCTCTATATTTCAGCTATAACAGCAGAACATTTAATAGTGATACAAAAACAGATTATGGTGATGCTAAAGGCAGCACTGCTACTACAAAGAATGGCGCGGAGCATACATTTACCGCTGATGCGACTGGATATAACCGTTTCTACATCGAATCATGTAATAACGGCCTCAGCTCCATATACATCAAAAACATCATCATCACATATACATGTACAGATATGAATCCAGAACCAGACACTGGTAACAGCATTGCTCTAAATAGCGAAACACCATTATGGTCCTTAGCATCTACCAGCAATAGTGAAAGAACAGTTATCAATGATATTCCATATTTCCATGGTGGATGTTATCCATCATCCAATAAATTGAATAAGCTATATGGTCAGGGATTTATCTATAACCAATATCCAATCTATGGTATTAACTCATTCACAGTTAACTATTCTGGATCTGGTCATTTAAGAATTACCTTTGGTTACGCAGTTGGTAACTATGACTTGTACGCAGTGGAAACTGTCACCAGCGGACAAGAAATTGTCTTTGATAATTCAACCGGATATCCAAACTTCTTCTATTTAGAAAATACCAGTGGTTCTAAGAGTTATGTCACAAGTGACAACACTGGTGCTTACAGTGTAACCACGACAGGAAATGTCACTACATATTCATCTGAAAGCACCACTCTATATCACTTTGAACAGACGTATGACTCCACTCAATATGCTGATATTGTCTCTATGAATATTGGTTATATTGGAACCAACCAAGCTACCTCTGAACAATGCTTACATAAATACATTGAAATCACATGTAATGGCTTAAATGTGAGAAGTGCTCCAGGAACTACTGGAACCACAGTATTGGGTAAGCTTGAAGGTGGTACAATTGGCACTCAATATAGAGAACACCTTGCGTATAGAGAAACTGTGTATGACAGCGATAATGATCCATGGTATCGTACTTACTTTATGAACCAAGACTGTTATGTATCTGGTAATAGTAACTACACAACAATAAAACAATTACATGATTTTGGTAATAACGCTGAAAACTCCATAGTAGTGGAAGCGGAAAAACGTATCGGAGATAGATACCTATTAGGCGCTCAGAGATATGTCTGGAGTGCAACCGGTGCTAAAGATAATAAGTTTGATGAATGTTACTATGACTGCTCCTCACTCATGATAAGAGCGTTCCGCGATGGTGCGGGTCTATACCCAGGCGCAGCCACATCTAGCCAAATCAACTATGGTACACAGATAACAAATGCATCTAATCTATCTTTAGGCAACCTAGCGTTATTTACCTCTGGTAATTCCGATGTCAGCAGAGCCAATGTTGGCCATGTCTGTCTATGGTTAGGAAAAGATAGCAATAACACCGCCAATAGTGAATTGATGATTCAAGCCTCAGGAAGTAACTTTACAGGTACAGTAAAGATGTACCCCAACTGGGCTACATATTGGTATCAATACTTTATTGAAGGTAGATCTATTTAGTTACCAACGGTTTTTTACCATCTCCGCAAAGCCGAGAAGATGATCTAATTTAATAATTTTATTATTTATCGTTATTTGGCCAGAGAAATAGCCGAAAACTTGATGTTGGTTACTTTGTATGATTAATGCATTTGTGTTGCTGTAACGGTCTATTATGGGTTCAAAAACTAAATCTATATCTCCACTTGAACTTTTGAATGTCCAATTAGATAAGAAATCGTATTTATTCTTATCATTTTTGGGGATATTGAATATCACGTCATCTAACTTATAAGCTTCATCATCATAGAAGAACATATTCTCACTTGCCGCGCTGGTATCACCAAAGCCATAACCAAGGTTAAAACCAATACGATGCCCATCTTGATTCGCGTTTAATGAACTCCAATACCAGGTATTAGAATATGTCCATACCCCTCTGCCCCAGTCTAAGACACCTAATGATGTTTTATCTAATTGGTGAGTCATATCACCATACTTAAAGTATCCTCTCGCGGATAATAGATTAATCTTTTGGTTATAGTAGAAGTGTTTTTTCTTCTTAAATGGTGTAGCAATCACCATCGATTTACCATTTGTCTCACTTAAGGAGATATCACATTCAAAGTCTTTACCTTTGGATACCCCTTTCATTGAGCAGACTAGTCTTCTCTTTCCGTCCTTGTTTTGGAAGAACATCGAATATTTCTTCCCCTCTGCGAAGACATCACCGGTTTTGGAGGTAGATGGGAAATTGGTTTTACCAAATGTTAACCATGTCATATATGACTTAGTGACTTCTGTCTTGTTTTTGAAATCTAAGACAGAGACTGACACTAAACCCATATAGGAATTATCATCTATGGTCAATGCGACACCATATTCATCATCACGGATGAAATAGTAATCCCATTCCTTAATCCTAGAAGATAATCCTTTAATTGCTTTTCGGTCATATTCTTTAACCAAATCAAAAGCGTATCCCGCTTCTGATAAATTGCCTTCCTTATTTAATAAAGGCCCATTAGATAGTAGATGCTGTTTCATACTCTAATAATAACATTTTTCTAACCGCTTATTTCATATTACAATTACATTAACTGAGATAATTTCGGGAGAAACACTATGAGTAAGAAATTAATGATTGTCGGTGGTACAGGTTTTTTAGGTTATTACACTGGGAAACTCGCATTAGAAAAAGGATATAAAGTCTCATCTATTTCCATATTAGATGATGATCTAGAAAACAAAGATTTAGATAGTTGGTTTCCTAAGGAAATCGATAATCAATTAATCGATGTCTTCTCTGCTTCAGAAGAAGAATTAAAAGAAGCTTTAAAAGGCTATGACTATATGATCTACGCAGTGGGACCAGATGATAGGTATACCCCTAAAGCCCCATCATATGATTTCTTCCACTTTAGACTTGTGGAATGCGCTGCAAAGGTATTCCGTGCCGCTAGAGATGCGGGTGTGAAGAAATCAGTGGTCTATAATTCTTACTTTGCGTACTTCGATAGAATCTATCCAGAGATGAAATTAACAGAATATCACCCATATATCAGATGCCGTGTGGAACAAGCTAAAAAGCTCAATGAAGAAAAAGGTAATATGGAAGTAGTGGTCTTAGAACTGCCATATATCTTCGGTAGCATGGAAGCTAGAGAACCAATCTGGAGAAAAGTCTTCCTAGATAGATATGTGAATGGACATAAAACCGTCTTCTTCTCTAAAGGTGGCACAACGATGATATCTGTCCAACATATCGCCGAAGCCGGTATCGGGGCGATTGAATATGGTAAAGATGGTGAAAGATATCCAATTGGAGATGAAAATAGATCTTTTAAATGGATGCTCTCATTCATGAGTGAATGTAAAGGTGTGAAGAAGAAAGTCTTATTGCCTCCTACATGGATGTGCGTATTAGGTGGGAAAGCTATCCAGAACAAAGATAAAAAAGAAGGCCTCCAAGGTGGTCTAGACTTTGGTAAAGTCATGAAAGACATCATGTCTAGAGATATGGTTATTGAACCAGAGGTTATGGATAAAGTTAACGCTGAGCTACATATCTCTAGAGGCGGCTTAGAAGACGCAATTAAAGCCACGATGGATAGATGCTATCCAAATCCAGGCGACTTTAAATAATAGAACAATATTAATCAAAGATTAAAGTGGTCGTCGAAACCACTTTTTTCATATTTTTTGAGAAAAAATCACGATAACCCCCCTTATAGATAATAGGAGGGCTTTTTATGAACAAAGTTCTAAATTTAGGTAACAAAGAATATGCTTTAAAACTATTGGGGAAGATTAAAAATAATAATTACGTTCCATTTGATCTAAGGGTGACGAACGCACACTTACCTGCTTTGAATAAAATTATTGGACGTAACATCTTTCGGAAAGATGTATTGTATGTCAATACACAAACACTCTGGGAAATAATGCAACCAATTGGAGGTCGAGGAAAGCATCATTATCACCAATTATCACCCCAAGAGATATTAGACGCTTTAAAAGATATTAAAAATTCAAAAGATGTTAACGAATCATACGATGGAAGATATTTAATCATCACTTTAGTGATGCACCAGAACGATGCCCCTATTGCAATTATTTTAGAACCCCACGGCCAATTGAAAGAAAATGTCGGAGTAGACGTTGCAAGAGTGATAACAATGTATCCATATAATAAAAAATGAGCGTCAATACAGGCTCTTTCGTCCAAAACTCGACACTCTACCGTTAGTTTTAGTCCGTTTGCACGGGTGAAGACTAACGTCATTCTTTTTCGGGAACGTCTTGCTGGCGATTATTGCTCTTACCAGTAGCTACCATTATTATATAAAACCAAAAGATATTATCAAGAATAAATAAAAAATGAGTGTCAATACAGGCTCATGCGTCCAGAACTCAACACTCTACCGTTAGTTTTAGATCGGAAACCGATTGAAGACTAACGTCATTCTTTTTTAGGAACGTCTTACTGGAGGCATTACCCTGACCAGCAGCTGCTATTATTAAACCAAACCAGTTATGCATTTGCAATATTTAACATTACGACAAAGAAGAGTATTATTGATATCGCTATGACAGTGCAAATATTACTATCTATTTTCTTTCTAGGGATAGGTCTATCTATGGATGCTTTTTCTGTGGCGTTAACAGATGGATTAACTTATAGCGATATCAATAAAAAGAAATCTTTCTTTATCGCTGGTACATTTGGCTTTATGCAAGCCTTAATGCCTCTAATAGGATATTGGCTTGTTGAACTAGTGGAATTTATCGCTGGCAGTATTGCGGGAGAGAAAGCGGGACAGATAACCGCGTTAGTGGTGGTCTGGTTAGCGTTCGCCCTTCTCTTATTTATAGGTGGCAAGATGCTCATTGAATCAATCATTGAACTTAGAAAACCACAAGAAGAGAAACAAAGTAAAAAGTTCTCTTATAAAGAAGTCATATTATATGGCTTTGCCACAGCGATAGACGCCTTAGCAGCGGGTGTCACCATGCACGCTGGATTATCTAATCATGTGACTGTCTGGTTACATGTATCTATCATCCTCGTACTCACATTCTCCTTATCTCTTGTTGGCCTCTTCTTAGGTAAACAGATCATGAAGTTATTAAAAGGGAAATATGAGATTGCCGGTATTATCGGAGGTGTCATCCTCATCTTACTCGCTGTCTGGGTAGTGCTATCGCATTACTTAGGTATATAAAAAGAAGGCCCGTATCTAACGGACCTTTTTAATTACTTATGTAATATGTAATACCACATATCATATAGAGGTTTACATTCACTTTCAGTGACTGAGGCTACCTCCCTAGTATCACTACTAAGATTGACGTTAGTCATAGAGCATAATGTGGTTTCATCATATTGATATGTACAAGATAGATAGTCATTTAATCCATAGTTAGCAATATGTCCCTTTAACAAAGAAGACTGAATGTCTATCTCTTTAGATGTATTAAATGTCTCCACTTGAATTGCGTACTCATATGCACCCACACTTGGTGCGCTTCCGTTAAAGACATCTAACGCACCTGATACATTATCTATGTCAGGCATAGTGATAGACATATATCCTGGTTCAGTCTCATTTTGATATGAAACACATAAGTTATGATCTTTAAATGTTAAGGCAACAATATCAGTCATATCAGTAGAGAGACCGAGGTCTCCTCTTTGTTGATTGATATAGTTAACAACATTGTTATATCTATCGATAGTGATATCACTCATACGATATCCGTTACTCGTGTTACCAAATAGTTTAGGGATAAAGACAACCGCTAAAACGATATCGACAATACCAAAGAACATCGCACCGACGATCAAAGTGGTTCTTTGTTTCTTTTTTCTCTCATCTTCGCCAGTGTCTTTTTTAACCATGACGTAGACGACTTTTTCTTTTTGTTCTGGCATAACGAAATAATTATATAGTGATAGTGGGTATTTATATATAATATTCACACTTTAAGGGAGAATATCTTATGAAAAGAGTGCAGGTTCAATATTAATATCTGCTGTCCTCCTCACATTATCTATGGAAGCATTATCTCTCTCCACACTAGCGGTTGTCCTAGTCATTAAAATGAAAAGACCATCTATGATGCGATTAAACACTATCAAGATTGATCTTATAAATTTATATTTTTTGTCTTATAGCTCTTGCTAATTCTTCGATACCTTCATCTTTTAATGCAGAGATACTATAGATATCTATATCTTTATTCCTATAGCGGATATTGTTTTTACACTTTTCAATATCAAAATTAAAGGCGGGTAAGGTATCGATTTTTGTGATGGCGACAATGTTCGCCACTTCAAACATCAAGGGATATTTTAAAGGCTTATCATCACCCTCGGGGATAGATAATAAAACTAAATTGAGATGAGCTCCGGTATCAAATTCCGCGGGACAGACGAGATTACCGACATTTTCCAATATCAAAAGATTAATATCTTTTATATTAAATGAATCGATC
>CAJOPR010000075.1 GCA_905236395.1 uncultured Bacilli bacterium | reverse complement strand
TTGAGCCCATCAAAAGAAGGGATGCACCAGTTAAGATTATATAGGACCACAATCTTCTCATATTTCTTCCTCCTCAGTAATTAAAAATACATATGCGCTTGCACGCTATTTAATACAATAAACTAATCGCTAATACATTTCAATAAAATTGTGTGCACATACATATGTATATGTAAAAAGAAAACCACTTTCTAAGTGGTCATCTAGAATAATCTGCTTTGATGAGTGATTTTCAAATGCTTGTAGGCTTTATCATTTGCGACACGTCCGCGTGGCGTACGATCGATGAATCCAATTTGCAGTAGATATGGCTCATAAACATCTTCAAGATTCATGATTTCTTCACCGATAGCGTTCGCTAAGGTATCAAGACCAACCGGTCCACCATTGAATCTTTCAATCAATGTCTTTAAGTATCTAATATCGACATCATCTAAACCAATATCATCAACCTTTAAAGCATTAAGTGCTTCAAGGGCATCAAATAAGGAAATGTCGTCTTTTCCTTTGAAGTTTGCGAAGTCTCTCACACGTTTGAAAAGACGGTTAGCGATACGTGGAGTCCCACGACTTCTCTTGGCAATTTCCACAGCTGCTTCATCACTAATTGTGGTGTTGAAAACACGTGCGGTTCTCTTGACGATTTGCACCACTTCATCTTGGTCGTAGAAGTGCAATTTTTCGGTTATACCGAAACGAGCGCGTAATGGAGCGCTTAAATCACCCGCTCTGGTGGTCGCACCAATGAGGGTAAATGGAGGCAAATTCATGGTCAAAGCTTTGGAATTTACATCCCTATTTATGACCACGGAAAATTTAAAATCTTCCATCGCTGTATAGAGCGATTCTTCCACTATTCGGGGTAGTCTATGAATCTCATCGATGAAGAGAATATCACCTGGTTCAATGCCGGAAAGGATGGCGGCTAAATCGCCAATCTTTTCAATACTTGGGCCATTCGCGACATGCACATGTGTGTGCATCTCATTAGCGATGACATAGGCTAAAGTTGTCTTTCCTAAGCCTGGAGGACCATAGAAAAGAATATGATCAAGAGGTTCATCTCTATGAAGAGCCGCGCCGATAAAGACAGTGAGATTCTTCTTCAAGTCTTTTTGACCGACATATTCGTCTAATGTCTGAGGCCTTAAAGACATCTCTTCTTGAGCGTCTAGTTTATTCGCATGTGCATCTAATAAGCGTGACATAATTATTTCCTTAATTTATTAAGCGCTAAGCGGAGAATCTCTTCCGCGCTTGCTCCTGGCTCATTAATTGTGGCTAAAACTCTATCGATAGCAGCACCTTTAAATCCAAGGCCTTTAAGAGCTTCATAAACTTCATCATATACGGTTGGATCACCTTTTTCACCACCGGTTAGTTGACCCTTGAGATCCAAAATGATTTGCGCGGCCGCTTTTGCGCCGATACCAGGGAGTTTCTTAAGGTAAGCAACATTATTACTAGCAATGGCATTAACGACCTCTTGTGGGGTTGTTGAGCTAAGTGCGCCGATTGCGCTCTTAGGACCTAAACCTTTGACTTTGATGAGGGATAAGAACACTGACTTTTCATCTAATGATGAAAAACCAACAAGATATTGCTCGTCTTCTCTGACGACGTTGTAGGTATATAAAAGGACTTCTTGGCCCTCTTCATAGTCATTAATATGACTGACTAAAACTTGATATCCAACATCATGGACATCAACGATAACGGTATCACCGTCTTTAGCGAATACTTTGCCTCTGAGACTATAAATCATATCTTTCCCTCCTATCGATAAATGAGAATAAATAACACGATAAATCCGATTGTTAACACTGCGGATACTAAGCCAGCGATTAATATAGCGTCACTTTTACGTTTCATATCAATCTCTAATAAACTCCTCAGGTTCAGGAATTGGGGCTCTCTTATGCTCACTGACTCTGTGGAGATGTTTAATTCTCTCTTCCGCTTCTAGAGCCACTTTCTTTCCTAGAAGGAAATCATCTAAATCTTTATAAGAAACACCCATTTCTTTTTCATCGGTTTGGCCTTCAAATAGACCGGCTGTTGGAACTCTCTCAGCCAAGGAACATGGGACGCCTAATATCTTCGCGGCTTCCACGACTTCACCTTTGGTGAGTTTGGTAATTGGCAAGAGATCAGCGGCGCCATCACCATATTTGGTGAAGTAACCGGTATATCTCTCATCCATATTATCAGTGCCGAGCACTAAATATCCATGAGCTTGTCCATATGCGTATAGCATGGTCATGCGTATACGTACTTTTAAATTAGATAATGAGAGCTTATCTAAGTTGACATCTTGATCCGCAAACTGTTTCACAGTTTCTTCAAAGGATTTCTCACCATCAAGGATTAAATAACGGACATCTAACGCTTCTGCAACTTTAATAGCGTCTTCTAAATCGCTTGGATGGCTTTGAATAGGCATCATGAGACACATGAGTTTCTCTTTACCAACTGCTTTTCTTGTTAAAGCAGCCACTAAGGAAGAATCAACACCACCGGACAAGCCTAAAACATATCCTTTGGCGTGTGTCTTTTCCAAGTAGTCTTGAAGGAATTTCACAATGACATCTAAATATTGTTCTAACTTCATACTATCTCACATACTCAAATGAGAAATCGTCCAACCAGACGATGTCACCATCTTCCGCTCCCATCTTTTCGAGTTCATCATCAACTCTTAGCTTTCTTAATCTAGTCATTAACACCATCATACCTTCATCTGTGGAGATGTTGGTCATGCGGTAGAATTTTACAATTTGATCACCGATAATATGGTATTCGTGAGCTTTAACTTTCTCAATAGAGAAAGGTTTCTCTTCTTCTGGTAATTCATATACTTTGGTATCGAGTTCTTCACTATCCTCACTATAAAGTGGGAATAATGGAGTTTTCTCTAATAAATCAGCACACTTAAACATCGCTTCTTCAATTCCTTCTTCTGTTAATGCAGAAATTGGAATGATTTGCTCTTTAATGTGCTTTTTAAATTCTTTTAATCTCTCTTCAGCGCCTTCTTCATCCATCTTGCTAGCAAGGATGATATAAGGTCTCTTATCTAAACCAAAACCATAGGTCTTAAGTTCATTATTGATTACTTTGTAATCATTGACTGGATCTCTGCCAGAATTGCCCATATCCACCATATGAATGATGACTCTGCATCTTTCAATGTGTCTTAGGAACTGTAAGCCAAGTCCTTTACCTTGGTGGGCACCTTCAATAAGTCCAGGAAGATCCGCCATCACGAATGAACGACCATCTTTAACAGAAACCACACCTAAGTTAGGAATGATTGTGGTGAATGGGTAATCAGCGATTTCTGGTCTAGCAGATGAAACCACGGATAACAATGTGGACTTGCCAACGCTTGGGAATCCCACTAAACCGACATCGGCTAATAATTTTAATTCTAAAATTAATCTCTTTCTTTCCCCCGGTTCGCCATTCTCAGCAATCTTTGGAGCTCTATTGGTGGAACTCTTAAATGCAGAGTTACCTCTACCACCACGACCGCCTTTGGCGACCCTGATGATTTTGCCATCTTCGTTTAAGTCTCCTAAGAACTTGTGGCCTTCTTCTTCAAAGACAACAGTTCCAACTGGGACATCAACGATGACATCAGTAGCGTATTTGCCAAATTGGTTTTTAATTCCACCTTTTTCACCATCATCACCGATAAAGGCTTTACTGTGACGGAAATTGAATAAGGTATTGATGTGAGAGTTGGCTCTTAAAAAGATAGAAGCGCCTCTACCACCATTACCTCCAGCAGGACCGCCTTTAGGAACGAATTTTTCACGTAAAAAGGCAATGGCGCCATCGCCACCTTTTCCGCTCCTGACTTCGATAACTGCACGATCTATAAACATAGTTTATTTCCTAATTACTTCCCTAATAATAACGCTTGGTTTATGAGCACTTTCTTCGCTGATCTTGCCGATGTATAGGGATTGCACTGCTAGAACAGTTGTGATTAATGTTCCAACGAATAAAATGACGTTAATCACTAACCAAGCCCATAATGCTAAATCACCAATATTGAAAACACTTGTGAGTCTCAAAATGAACATCACTAATTCAACGATTCCAGATAAGCAGAAGAAGATGGCTAAACATAAAGCAATCTTCAAACCGATATCTAATGGTTTAACAGAAATGTTAACGATGGAGTTCTTGGCTAAGTTCACCATCGCTGATAATGGATAATGAGATTCACCTTTCGCTCTCTTGGCTCTAACAATCTCCACCGCTCCTGTTTTGAAGCCGACAAATGGGATTTCCACTCTCAAGACACGGTTAGATTCACTGAGGGCGTTTACTTCATCAACAACACGTCTATCAATCAAACGGAAGTTATTGACGTTACCTGGTATCTTCACCTTAGGTGAAATCTTATCTAAATACCTATAAAAGAATCCAGCGGAATCTCTCTTAAATGAGGTATCACTCTTTCTGGAAACCCTCACAGCGTTAACCACTTCAAATCCGTCTTCCCACATCTTGACCATGAGAGGAATAACTTCTGGTGGATCTTGTAAATCAGCGTCCATTGGAATAACACAATCACCAGTCGCGGTTAATAATCCCGCTCTGACCGCTGGTTCTTGTCCCCAGTTTCTGCTTAAATCAACAATTACTAATTCTGGGCACTCTTTTTGTTCTTCTTGAAGAAGCTCTAATGTTTTGTCCTTACTTCCATCATTAAGAGCCACAATTTCAAAAGCGTATTTATCTTTCAAAACACTGAGGACTTTTTCTTTTAAAGTGGCAATAAGAAGAGAAACCATCGGTTCCTCATTGTACATAGGGATAACAAGAGAGATTTTTTTCATAAAAATAGTACCTAGTTATATTATATATAAGCAAAAAGAAAAAGACCACAACTAAGTGGTCTTTCTTTCAATTATTATCGCTTATTTGCTAGCGACAACAACTCTCACACAAGTACGATCTTTACCGAGGCGTTCATAACGAACTACACCTGAGGCTGTAGCAAAGATTGTGTCATCTTTACCTCTCTTGGTGTTTTCCCCTGGATAAATTCTGGTTCCTCTTTGACGATAAATAATGGAACCGCAGTGGCAATATTGTCCATCAGCGACTTTTGCTCCTAGACGACGACCAGCGGAATCACGACCGTTTTTAGTAGAACCAACACCTTTTTTAGATGCGAAGAGTTGTAGATTTAATTTAAACATCATAACGACGACTTCCTTTCTAAAGATTTTTGATGGTGATGAATTTGTCATTTCCTTCAGCAATGGTCTTTAGACCAGTGATGATTGTTTCTAGGACAACTTCATCATGAGAAGAAACGTCTTTTTTAGCTTCCACGGAAGCATTACCTTCCTTAAGAACAATCGCGAAGTCTTCGGGATGTTCGAGGCTGTTTAGTCCACCAGTGATGACGGAACTAACAGCGGCACATACGAGGTCTTCACCATGTGGTGCACTATTCGCATGTCCTGTAACCTTTAAGGAAACAAACTTTTCTTCTTTTTTGATTAAAACTTTAATCATGATTACTTGATGCTTTCAATAACTAAGCAAGTATATGGTTGACGATGACCGATGGTCTTGTGCTCATTTGCTTTGCTCTTGTACTTGAAGACACGGATTTTTCTATTTAATCCTTGCTTTTCGACTTTAGCTGTCACTTTAGCACCTTCAACATATGGGGTACCGACTTTGACAGACTTGTCTCCGACTAAGAGAACTTTGTCGATTGTGATGGTAGAACCGACTTCGGCTTCTAGTTTTTCAACGTAGATTTTGCTACCGACTTCAACACGGACTTGTTTACCACCAGTTTCGATAATTGCGTACATAATGTCCCTCCTTAAATTAGATTCACTAAGGACTCGCTATTAAGGTAACCTTAATAGGTTTTGTAGAACCTTCTCTATGCGGTTGTAGCTAGTGAGGCGACAACGTTATTAATATAACAAAAGTTATAAATAACGGTCAAACATTTTTTCAAAAACTTTTAGAACACGTATTTTTCCGACTCGTTAAAAGAGAAAAATCCCTTGGTTGATATTATCAAATGATCGAGCAGTTTTATCTCAAATTTTCGACACTCACTTCGTAACGTTTCCGTGAAGAATAAGTCATCTTTTGATGGGGTGATATCTCCGCTTGGATGGTTATGAATGACATAGAAATATTTGCCAGAGTTGATAAGCACTTTTTGGATGACATTATGGATGGAATAATTTACACTACTCTTTGTGCCTTTGAATATAGTTGTTTCATGAATAATTTCTCTCTTTTTATTGAGGATAACTAGATACATGATTTCCTGGTCAGAATTTGAGGTAATTCTTAGTCGATATCGTTCAAACAATTGTTCTGGAGAAACAATCTTTTGAATGGAATTATCTCCTTTCTCCTGACACCGTTTCGCAATCTCAAAAGCGGCGATAATCTTAATCGCTTTAAAGCTACCCATTCCTTTGTAATGAAGTAGCTCAGTATAAGGCACTTTTATAAGGCTGGATAGACCTCCATGATCGTTCAACATAGCGTAAGCTATATCGTTCGCAGAACAGTTTAAAGAACCCGATCCTATTAATATAGAAAGAAGTTCATAATCTGATAATGATTCTATGCCATATCTAATGGCCTTTTCTCTGGGTCTATCTAGCTCTGGTAAATCTTTTATCTTGCTCAAAGGTTACTCCCAAGTGAACTTAAAGCCACCCGGTATCGCTGCGGTGCCTTTACCAGACATAAATAAACGGTAGACCACCACCGCCATAACAGCAATTGCTGCAATAGCCATCACTGCGGCTAATGTAATTCCTTCGCCAACTAGATGAGAATCGCACTCGTTTTTCGTTAAGATTTCATATTTCATAATAAAATCCCCCTTACACTATACATAAGGGGGACAATTGCGATTTTTTCGCACAAAATTTACATTATTTTATTTTTCTTCTCTTTTAGCAAAGCTAAGTTTTCTTGGTGAGTTTTGAGTTTTTCTTCTTCAAGTGCCACTTTTTCTTTCGGTGCTTTGCTCACGAAATTAGGATTAGAGAGCATTTTTTGGCATCTAGCAATCTCGTTTTCTTCCTCAGCGATTTCTTTATCGATTCTAGCGATAATGTCCTCTAAACCGGCTTCATTGACGATTAATAAGTCAGCGTTATCATAGATCTTTAATTCACCACGCATTTTGACGATAGAATCATCAACTAGCTTGATATCACTGAAAGTGAATCTATTGAGATATGCTTCATATCCATCAAACATCTTAATTCTTAAGTTGAGAGATAAATCTAACTTAGCGTTAGGCGCTAGTTTGTTTTCAATCTTGTAATTTCTGACATCTCTGATGATGGAGAATAACACATCGATTTGTTTATCCACTGCAGCATGAACCATATGTGCATCATATTTAGGATATGTTTCTAACATAATGGATTCTTTATGCACTGGGAGGTTTTGATATAGCTCTTCAGCGATAAATGGAGTGTATGGATAAATTAATAAGATGATATCTTTCAAGCATCTGAATAATACTTGATATGTGACATTCTTCACTTTTTCATCATTTGATGAAAGTGAGACTTTACTCATCTCTAAGTATTGAGAGCAGAAATCGTCATAGACGAAGTTATATAAGTGACTGCTCGCAGCGTTGAAGTCATACTTCTCCATGTTGAGAGTCACAGACTTAATTGTTTTCTCTAAACGATTGATAATCCATTGGTCTAATGGAAATAAATCTTTTGTGTTAATTTCTTCTTCCTTGAAGCCTTCTGGAAGGACGCTTAAGACATATCTTGCAGAGTTCCAAATCTTGTTCAAATAATTGGAGCTTGCGATAACCTTCTCTTCGATATATCTCATATCTTGTCCAGGCGCTGCATTTGTGGTTAAGAAATAACGCAAAGCATCCGCACCATACTTATCGATAACTTCAATTGGATCGACACCGTTACCGAGAGACTTAGACATCTTTCTGCCTAACTCATCTCTCACCAAACCGTGGATCACCACTTCTTTGAACGGTCTCACGTGATTCATCTCCAAGGATTGGAAAATCATACGAGACACCCAGAAGAAGATGATGTCATAGGCTGTAACCATCGTGTCAGTTGGGAAGTATCTTTCAAAGTCTTCAGTCTTATTAGGCCAGCCTAATGTGGAGAATGGCCATAAGGCAGATGAGAACCAGGTATCGAGAACATCGCTTTCTTGTTCCCAATTCTCCATATCTTTTGGAGGATCCATACTGACTAAGACTTCGCCAGTTTGCTTATTGTAATAAGCAGGAATTCTATGACCCCACCACAACTGACGAGAAATACACCAGTCTTCAGCATTTTCCATCCATTGGATAAATGTATGTTCAAATCTCTTTGGAACAAATTCTACTTTGCCGTCACCTTTTTGATTAGCTAAGGCTTGATCCGCTAAAGGACGCATCTTCACAAACCATTGTTTGGAAAGCATTGGTTCCACTACGCAATGGCTTCTTTCACTATGGCCAACTGGGTGAACGATATTTTCAATCTTCACGAAATTGCCATCTTTCTTAATATCCTCTACGAGGACTTTACGACATTCAAAACGATCTAAACCTTCATACTTGCCACATAATTCATTCATTGTGGCATTCTTGTTGAAGATGATTGGTTTTGGAAAACCATATTTCTCACCGATGATAAAGTCGTTAGGATCGTGAGCTGGTGTACATTTCATCGCGCCAGTTCCAAAACTGATATCAACGTATTCATCAGCGATGATTGGAAGTTCTTCATGATTCGCGGGATTGATAACCTTCTTTCCAACATATTTGGAATATCTCTTATCTTTTGGATTAACAACCACACAGACATCGCCGAACATGGTTTCTGGTCTTGTTGTGGCAACGATTAAAGCATCATCAGTTCCCACGACTGGATATCTGAAGTAGAACATCTGTCCAGGGTCATCTTGGTGGATGACTTCAATATTACTTAAAGCGGTCATCTGAACTGGATCCCAATTGATGATTCTCTCACCTTGATAAATTAATCCTTTATTGTATAAAGACACAAATACGGTTCTCACCGCATAATTGAGCCCTTCATCAAGCGTAAATCTCTCCCTAGTGTAATCTAAAGCAAGACCCATTTTCGCCCATTGAGAATGGATGTTTTCAGCGTATTCATCTTTCCATCCCCAAGCGGCCTTTAGGAATTCTTCACGAGTGATCTTTGTGACATCCACTCCGTTATTACGGAGTTTCTCCATAACTTTCGCTTGAGTGGCAATACCAGCGTGGTCCATACCTGGGAGCCATAAGACATCATATCCTTGCATCTTTTTATATCTAGCAACGATATCTTGAATTGTGGTCTGACATGTATGACCGATATGCAATTTACCTGTGACATTTGGAGGAGGGATGACCATAGAGAAAGCTTGTTTGGATTTATCACCCGCGGTGAAATATCCTTTTTGCTTCCAATTTTCATACTTTCCTTCTTCCACTTTGTGTGGATCATATCTCTTATCTAACATAGGTAAATCCTCCTAAAAATAAAAGCGTCCCTGTCTAAGGACGCTCTTTAAGCGCGGTACCACCTTAGTTCGCTATTTCTAGCGCACTTCATTAACCTATTTTCGCTAGGCAACTATCCTCCAAAGCGACCTTCGCTAATCCCCTATGTCGAGCTTCCACCATCCTCGACTCTCTATAATAGAAGTATTAGTTACTCCTCTTTTTCAACGGCTAAAACTATTATACCGGTTATTTTATAAAAGTCATCAAATATATTGTTCAATTCCTGATTTTAATTTGTCGAGACTTTTATCGGATAAACTGGAGGTATAGTAGACATTCTCTATAACCTCTAATTTCTTCAATCTCTTTTCCAGTTCCGATTTTCCTTTTTGATTAACCTTATCAATCTTTGTGATGACCACAAAATAAGGAATCTGACTGGCCTTAAGATATTCCAATATCTCTATGTCATTCTCACCAAATTCTCTACGAGAATCGATGAGTAATAACACTAGTTTTAAATGATTGTTATCGGTGAAATATTCATCCATCATTGTCCCAAATAATCTATCGAGGTCCACTCCTCCTTTGGCGTAGCCATATCCTGGAGCGTCCACTAAATAGAATTTGTTATCGATGTTGTAATAGTTAAGTAATCTGGTATGACCAGGCTTACTAGAAGTAAAAGCCAAAGCTTTCTTCACACAGAGTGAATTAATCAATGAGCTCTTACCAACATTACTCTTACCCACGATTAAAACCTCCGAAAATAAATCCGAAGGTCTTTCTTTAATTGTGGGTGTCGATTTGACAAATGTGGAATTTTTGAAATTGATCATTATTTCACCAATGCTAATTTAATTGCATCGTCCGCAGATTTCATAAAGACGATGTTAAGTGTTTCTTTAACTTCCTTTGGAAGTTCATCAACGTCTTTCTTGTTCTCTTCCGGAACGATAATGGTCTTGATACCACTTCTTAAAGCGGCAAGAGATTTCTCTCTGAGACCACCGATAGGTAAAGCGTTACCTCTTAATGTAACTTCACCAGTCATCGCCACATCGGGATTAACTGGTTTCTTGCTCAGGCATGAGACAATCGCGGTTGTGATGGCCACACCAGCGCTTGGTCCGTCTTTCGGGACTGCGCCTTCTGGCACGTGGATATGGATGTCGTTGTCCGCGAATAAGCTCGCGTCAATTTCGAACTTCTCAGCGTTAGCTTTGACATAGTCTAAAGCAATAGCTGCGGATTCTTTCATAACATCACCCAAGTGGCCTGTGAGCACGAGTGCACCTTTACCTTTGAAGTAATTTACTTCAATTGGGAGGATATCCCCACCAAATTCGGTATAGGCAAGACCGGTGACAACACCAATCTGTGGTTTTTGTTCTTTCTTGCTATCTTCAAAGATTGGGACACCAAGATATTCTCTGACTTTCTTTTCATCAATCTTGATGGTCTTAATGCTTGGATCTTTAACGATTGCGACCGCAACCTTTCTTAAGCAAGAAGCAATCTTTCTTTCTAAATCACGAACACCAGATTCTCTGGTATAGGAACGGATAATGAATTTAATCGCATTTTCAGTAAATGAGGCTTGTTTACTTTGTAAACCATTGAGTTCTAATTGTTTCTTCACTAAATGGCCTTTGGCGATTTGCACTTTCTCTAGTTCGGTATAAGAGGAGAGTTGGATTAATTCCAATCTATCTCTAAGTGGACCAGGGATGTTCTCTAAATAGTTCGCTGTGCAGATGAATAAAACATCGCTTAAATCGTATGGTTCTTCTAAGTAATTATCATTAAATTGATAATTTTGTTCTGGATCCAAGACTTCTAATAATGCAGAAGCGGGATCGCCCTTATAGGAACTCGCTAATTTGTCGACTTCGTCTAAAAGGAAAACTGGGTTATTAACACCCGCTTTTCTCATACCTTGAATAATTCTTCCAGGTAAGGAGCCGACATAGGTTCTTCTATGTCCTCTGATTTCAGCTTCATCGGAAATACCACCTAAAGAGGCTTTGAAGAATTTTCTTCCTAACGCTCTTGCGATGGATTTACCTAACGAAGTTTTACCAGTTCCTGGAGGACCATAGAAACATAAAATCGGAGATTTTAAATTGCCAGTTAATTTCTTAACCGCTAAATATTCGACAATTCTCTTCTTTGGATTTTCTAATCCATAGTGATCTTCATCTAAAATCTTTTCGACATTTTCTAAAGATTCATTGTCTTCTGTCTTCTGCCACCATGGGACGGAGAGTAAGACATCCAAATAACTTTGGATTAATGCGGCTTCTAAGGAGCCCTGAGGCATCATTTCAAATTTCTTGAGTTCTGCCTTGACCTTTGCTTTTACGTTCTCAGGATAAGGGTTTTTCTCAAGCTTTTCTAAAATGCTATCGGGGTCGTTTCCAGAAGAGCCATCTTCACCGAGTTCGTGCTTAATAGCTTTAAGCTTTTCTCTAAGGAAATATTCTCTTTGAGATTTCTCCGCTGATTCACGAACAGTTTCGGAAATATCATGTTCGATTTGGTTTCTCTGATTTTCACCATTTAATAATATTAAAACTTGTTCCATCAAAGAATTCGCGGATTCACTCTCTAAGATTTTTTGTTTTGTTTCAAGCGGGGCTTCTAAGTAACCCGCTAAAGCGAAACAGACTGTGACTGCGGATGGAGATTTAGTAACGACGTTAATAATGTTCTTAGGCATCTGTGAAAAGACGCTTGGAACACCTTCGAGTGCTTTGCTGACCGCCTTTAAAATAGCTTCATTCTCCACAGGAGAAATGGAAGCGATTGGATTGACGGAGCCAATCGCGGAATAATATCCCGCGTTCTCTTCGAATTTCACATCGCTTAATTGGACTCTTTCCATGACTTCAATTCTCACTCTGAGGCGATTGTCTCTTTCAGAGATAGAAATGATGTGGCATAGAACGCCTGTTTGATAAACATCCTCATAAGTCGGATTCTCAGTATCAAATTTCTTTTGGGTGGTCACTAAAATAAGTGAATCGCACTCATTTTTAGACGCGTTGACCGCGGATATTGAGAAACTTCTACCTGCTTCAATTAATTGTTGATTGCCAGGATAGATTACTAATGAACGAGTTATAAGGAGTGGAAGTGTTAAAGCTCGTGGTTGATTTGCCATAAGTTTTCCTCCTTCTTAACTTATTTATAAGTTAGTTGTTTGAGTTGTATAATAAGTCATCGATGCGTTGCATCTTTAAGTTATTTTTGAATTCGCCAAGGTTTTGGGCTAATGCTTTCTTGACGTCTTCGATTTTCATCTTGTATTGATCAGCGAGTTTCGCATATTCGAATTCTAAATCTGCGTCGGTGATTTCAATCTTTTCGGCTCTGCCGATTTCTTCTAAAACCACGAATTCGCTGGTTTCTTTTAAGGCTTGTTCACGAAGTTGAGCAATGAATTGTTCTTCGGTTTGGCCTAAGATTTGTAAATATTGTTCGAGTTTTAATCCAGATTGTTCGATACGTTTGACCATATCTTCTCTTCTGGATTCAACTTGGCTCTCGACGATTTCTTCAGCGAGATCAATCTTGCTATCTTTTACGATGGCTTCGATTAACTTGCTCATGTATTCTCTGCGAGCTTCGTTTTCTTTCGCTCTCTTTAAGTCTTCTTCTTTGCGGACTCTGAATGCTTCAACATCGCTAATGCCTTCGATCTTTAATTCTTTGACGAATTCATCGTTTAATTCAGGAAGTTTCTTTTCTTTCACTTCGTGAATGGTGCATTCAAATGTCGCATCTTTGCCTTTTAATTCTTCGGTGTAGTTTTCTGGGAATTTGACATTGACGTCAACTTTTTCACCAGCCTTATGGCCGACTAATTGTTCTTCAAAGCCAGGGATGAATTGGTGAGAACCTAATTCTAATTCGTGGTTTTGAGCGGAACCGCCTTCGAATTCTTCACCGCCGATTTTACCGACAAAGTCCATAACGACTGTGTCACCTAATGCAGCTTCGCCTTCCTTAAGGACTAAGCTAGCGTTATCTTTTAAAGCCTTTTCTAAAGCTTCTTCGACATCTTTCTTTGTGACCTTAACGGCTTTCTTACCAATTTCTAAGCCTTTGTATTTTCCGAGTTTCACTTCAGGAGCGACAGCGAGAAGGAATTTCACTTCTAATTCTGTATCGCTTACTTTAGTAACATCCACTCTTGGACGGGCGTATGGTCTGACGCCATCTTTTTCTAAAATTTCTTGATACATCTTTGGTAATAAAGCATTAATAGCTTCATCCAAGACTTTCATTGGATCGATTTTGGATCTAATGAGATTTTTTGGAGCCTTTCCTTTACGGAAACCATCAATTGTGACATTCTCCGCTAATTTGTTAAAGGCTTTGTCTTGAGCATCTTTCCATGTCTTCTCATCAACAGTGACAAGAACTTCAACATGGCCGTGTTCTAATTTGTTAACTTTTCTTTCCATATTTATATGCCTCCAAAATAATATGCGAGATAGATTATATATGACTTTATTTTTTCTAACAAGAAAAACGCTCATTTGAGCGCTATTTTCTTTAATTTATAATTAACTCTAGAAATCGTTCAACGATTCTTTAATTCTTTGAATTAATTCTTTGACATCTTCCTCGGAAACGCCTTTTTCTAGACAACGTTCAGAAAGTGATTTGTCATTAGTGATTTGAAGATACTCTTCAGAGATTTCTCGTAAGGCTTCAATTAGTACAGCATAGTTAATCTCAAGCTTTTCTGGATATGTGTAGATTATATAGCTGCTTAGAATCTGTATAGCGTCTTGACTGACCGCTGGATTTCTTAATTCGTTTTGAAGTTCTCTAACAAAATCATTGAATTCGCTTCCAATAAACGGAGGTTCGAGTTTGCTTGGGTTAATCTTTATGGGTTTGCCAATATGATTAAAGTCCATCTCTTTGTCTATGTGCTTTTGTACGAGCAGGAGCAACGCAAACGAGCGAATGCTTTGCTTAGGAAATTTAACCATAATTCTTTGGATATCCGCTAAGAACATGTTCACATCTCTATCTCTGACCATATCTAAAGCAGGCAAAACTAAGTTTTGATCGTCAGATTGTAGTCTTTCATGCAATGCGTCATTGTTGAGTTCGTGAGAGGAAACGGATTTCTTTTCTTCTTCACGAATGAGTTTTGGAAGGTCTCTTAAAACCTCCTCAACTTGTTGAGAGACATATGGAAGATTTTCATAATACTTGAGTTCTTTATAAGCTTCATCAAAGTTATTGAGTAAACAAAGGATCTCAATATGGATTTTCATAAGCAAGCCAAGGTCACCTTCAAGAATACGACGGTTATCTTTAATGGTTTTTAAAGCTTCCTCGCCACGTCCAGACGCCAAAAAAGCGCTGATACGGTAAAAAAGATAATTCATGTCTTGGCTACCCTCAGTCAATTTGATGACAAGATCGTAGTCTTTTCTGTCCATTAATGACTTTAAACTGTCCATTTTTACTCTCCTTTGCTAGTTATTTATTAGTATATTTTTAGTATTTATTAACATAGTTAAATATGTGTAGGTTAACATTCTTTAACAACTTTTAGAATGTCTTCTTCTTTGACTGGACCAGGGCGCACTACTTTCACCTCATTTTTAGTGAGATCCACTATGGTTGAAGGCACTTCTCCAAGGGCTTTTCCAGACACAATTTGAGCGATTTCAGATCCAAAAATAGCTTTTACTTCATCACTATTTAGCGCTGGCTTCTCTCCACTTCTATTTGCGGATGGTACTAACAATGGTTTATCAATTGCTACAAGCAATTCAGCAGCCTCTTTGTTCGTAGGAATGCGAATACCTAATACGCCTGTATTATGCGTAACGTATGCAGGAACACAATCTTTAGCAGGAACTAAAACAGTTATTGAACCAGGCATAAATGCATCAATCACTCTCTGAGTGACTTCATTAATAACTGCGTATTTTCCAATCTCGGAAACATCCTTAACCATCATTGTGTAAGGTTTATCTTCTGGTCTTCTCTTAATTTTATTTAGTAAGTCATAAGCTTCTCTATCATCAAAAAGAACACCTAAACCCATAACTGTTTCCGTAGGAAAAGCTACTACTTGATGCTTTAATAATGCTTCTTTAGCGAGTCTGATTTCTTCAGCGAGTTTCATACTGAGATAACTATAACCTTTTTATAAAAAGAATGCTATTATTATGCATATGGTCAGGTCAGATATCAAAGAATTTATCAAGTCTATTCCAAGTGATGTCACAATTGTTGCTGCTTCTAAATACGTAGGCGCGCATGATGTGGAGACGCTACTAGAAAATGGAATCAACAATATCGGTGAAAACCGTGTCGATTCTTTTCTTCATAAATATGAAGAGTTAAAAGATAAAGGCGTTATCTGGCACTTTATCGGACACTTGCAGAGAAATAAAGCTAACAAAGTTATTGATAAAATCGATTATCTGGAATCACTTGACTCTCTAGAATTAGCAAAATACATCAATTCGCACCGTTTAAGCCCTCTTAAATGCTTCGTTGAAGTCTCAATCAATTTAGAGGAAAACAAAAACGGAGTGCCCTATTTTGAGGCAAAAAGCTTTATTCAAGAGTTAAAACAATATCCCAATATCCAAGTTGTGGGCTTAATGATGATGGCTATCCGCTCCAGCGATGATGAATCTTTAGATAATCAGTTTGAAAAACTGAGATTACTCAGAGATGAGATCGAAAAGGAATTAGATATCAAGCTCCCATATCTATCCATGGGTATGAGCGAGGATTATAAAGAGGCTATAAAAGAAGGCGCCACTCATGTGCGCCTTGGTCGTATCTTATTTGATTTATATAAAGAGGATTAATCCTCTTTTTCTTTATCTTCTTTTACAGGTTCAACTTCTGCATCAATGATGTTTGGATCATTTGCGGGTTTGGGCTCTTCAATCTGTGCCGCTTGTTCTTTTTCCATTTCCGCTCTGATTTGTTCTTCAAAGTCTTTTCTAGAATTAGCTAAAGCTGGGAGAGGGACAAACCAGTGATAGATGGCTTGGAAGAGATAAACCGCTGCAAAGTAGAAGAATAAAATACCAATCATCAATTGCCTAAAGGCAGTGTCAATAAAACTGAGTTTGCAAAAGCACATAATATCGAATGTGATTAAGTAAATACCTGCAGGAACGATTAAAGCTTTATCGAGAACGGAATTTTTAAGTCTTCTTTTCTTTGAAAAGAGAGTCCAGAAGAAATCCACGAGCATCCAGGTTCCACCGAAGATAGTCACCCAGTTAAAGACTGTGTGCATGACTTCTTTATTACCGATGATATGTAATATTTCTAATATTCCTAATACAATGAACACCACTACAAATATTAAAAATTCCACGAGGAATATAATCTTCATCTTTTTAATTGCGCGTTCAACTTCTTGTTCTATATCCATATTATTTTCCTTCTTCCTTAATGAATTCTTCTATTACTCTGTAATATCTTTCTTTATCTAAACTGATGGAGCCACAGTGATTAGCACCTTCAAAGATTTCCAATCTTTTTGGTCCATTATCGTTATTATATAACTTATGAACATTGAATGGATACACCAGTGGATCCTTGTCTCCATGGATGAATAAGATTGGAACCTCTTTGTTCTTTCTTAATTCTAAGTATGGAGATGAGTCTTTATAACTAAAGTTATAATACTTTTTAATAAAGTGACCGGTTAAAGGCAGTATCAATAACGGACTGGCGTGATGCATCATCACGAAGCATCTCACTAAATCTTCAGAGGATGCGAAAGCACAGTCACTGACAATGAATGAAAGATTAGGAATCTTATTCACGCACATAAGTGCGGTTGCGCCACCCATGGAACAACCAAATAAACCTAATTCCACATCTTCACCAAATTTCTCTCTCACTTGTTTAGCAATCTCAATAAGATCTAAGTGTTCTTGGTAAGAAAGGGTGATAATTCCTCTTTCATTATCACCATGAGATCTGTGGTCATAGAAAAGGACGGAATATCCTAAGCGATAAAACGCATAGGCATATTTAGGAGAGCCATATCTATTACTTCTATGTCCGTGACATAAAATAACAAACTTCTTAGGATTATTCAAAGAATAATCTCCATGGATAATATAGCCATCAGGCATTGTGAATTGTATTGGTGTTCTGGTGTATTCATTAAAGCCATCGTGATGTCCACAGTGAGAAAGTTCCACTTCTTTTTCTTCTCTAGTTTTGAAGTGTTTTGGTTCACACATGGTGATAGCCATATATCTGGATATAAACACCACAAAACAGATATAGGCGATAATGCCGCCTAACACCACTGCTCCGACAACTATTAGTAATATCTGCCACCATTCCATATGTTAATATTTTACTTAATTTTCAAACATTATAAAGTTTGTAAGCATTTTATTTTGTATTATTCGATTAATTAGATATTATATAGCCAGAAAGAAGGTAAAAAACTATGAGCATTTATGAATATAAAGCCAATGATTACAAAGGCAATGAAGTCTCTTTAGAACAATATAAAGGCAAAGTGTTATTAATCGTTAACACCGCCACCAAATGTGGATTCACCCCACAATACACTGAATTAGAAGAATTGTATGCAAAATACAAAGATCAAGGATTTGAAATCCTAGATTTCCCATGTAACCAATTCTTTGCCCAAGCACCAGGCTCCAGTGAAGACATTCACTCCGCATGTGTCTTAAGATTCAATATCAAGTTCTCACAATTTGAAAAGATTGATGTCAACGGCAGAAAAGAACATCCTTTATATAGATTCTTAAAAGATAACTGCCCAGTTAATAAAGGTAAAAACATCAAATGGAACTTCACAAAGTTCCTCGTGGATAAAGAAGGTAACGTAGTCAATAGATTCGAACCCACCGCTAAACCAAGTGAATTCGAAGATAAAATTAAAGAACTTTTATAGAATAAAAGAAAGCATCGTACTCGGTGCTTCTTTTTTATTTAAGTTTGCTTCTCACGATGTTCTCATCCATATGCTGGAACGTCACTGTATCAACATATGGTAAGACTTTGTCTAATTGCTCTTCGCTTTCAATCGTCCAAGCATTAACAAAGTATCTCTTATGATATTTTTGTATCTGTTTCTTATCAAACAATGTTTGATCTAAGTCCACAGATTCCACAGTGTGACGGAAATATCTATAAACATAGAAATATTCTCCACCTGTGGCTAATAGGCTTCTAATAATGCCTAATTTCTTTAAAGGCCATAAGCTACGAGGATCAAAGGAGATAAGCATATAGTTTCTCTTATCTCTTACTCTTTCAGATAAGACCTCTATCACTTTCTTTGAAAGTGGCTTATAGTTCTTTCTAAAAACTTTGAGTTCAATCACAAGAGGAACTTGTTCATTGACTAAATCTAGTACTTCTAAGAAGGTCGGAACTTCACCCCCATCGAGGAGGCGATAATTCTTTTTGATCTCTTCCACTGTTAAATCTTCAATGATTCCGCTTGTGCCTGTGGTTCTTTTTAAATCCTCATCGTGACAGACGATAAGTTCATTATCTTTAGTTAGATGAATATCTAACTCGATAGGCAGATTATGTCTTATGGCATTAGAAAAGGCATTCATGCCATTTTCCGTGTATTTATCATTATGAAAACCACGATGGGCAATGCCTTTAAGTAATAGAGGATTAAGTTTTTCTAAAACTTTCTTTTTATTCATCGGAATCTAAAGCTTCTAAGCCTTTCTTGAATGTGGTCTTTGTGGATTTGACGTTTTTCACAAAGATGAAGACGATGGCAGAAGCGGCAATACACACTAAAGCGTAGACTGGTAATAATTGCCATGAGAAGTTTGGATGTAATAACAAACTGCCTAAGGCGATAGGTGTAATTGTTTGAGCGGCCATAGAGGCTGCGTAATATAAACCGGTAAATCTGCCAATCTTGCTGTTTGGACATAGTTCGACGACCATTGGGAAGGAGTTAACATGGACTAATGACATACCAAAACCCTTAATGAACCAGATGGCATAAATCCACCATGGGAAAACACCGCTTCCTGGTTGAATTGCGGTAAATGTTAATATAACCCAGAGGACATATGAAACGCCTGTAAGGCCTAAACCACCAAATAATGTCCATTTACGGCCAATCTTACTGGCAATAATGCCACCTAAGGCAAAGCCAACGACTGAACCAACACCACCGACGATGGTATTAATCATATTGGAGCTACTTTCAGCACCTAAATAATAAACTGTATAGTTACCCATGAAGGTTCCGATACCGTTATCGGCCATGAACCAGAAGAATTCAGCGATTAAGATTAAGATTAACATAATCTTATTAGCTTTAGACATTGGTTTATCTTCGCTGACTTTATCAACGACTTCCGCTTCTTCTTCACCACGAGCTAATTCATCTTTTAACTCTTCAGCGAGTTTGTTTTCTTTAATCTTGATGAATAAGACGATCGCCGATGCGAGCATCAAAACAGAACCGATGAGGAATGGGATTTCAATAGCCCAGAGGTTATTGTATTGCCAAGAATGGGCTTTGATGATTAATGAATCGGATGTAATTAATTTGTATAGAGGATTGTTATGAGCGTCAAAACCATCTGGGACTTTATACGCTAAATGTTGGGTAGCACTGCCTAAGTATTGGCTTAACACAAAGAAGATACCAACGACTGTGGCGAAAGCACCACCGATATAACCCATGATGTTGATAATACCATTAGCTTTACTACGTAAAGGTTTTGGTGTGATATCAGGCATCAAGGCGACTGCAGGGTTACGATACATCATGGCAAATAAGACGACGATTGCCATTAACGCGATAACACCTGCTAAGTTATTAATATGGAATAAAACAGGGATGAATGGGAACGCCACTGCACAGACAAATGTGCCGATTAAGATGTAAGGCATTCTCTTACCAATTGGGGATTTGGTCTTGTCAGAAATCATACCGAAGATTGGTAATAAGATTAAGGCGGCGATATTATCGATAGCCATCATAATACCAACTAGGTATTGCTGTTGCTCAACAACCTCATTGCATTGTTTAATCAATGCATTTGATTGAGCAGCATAGCCTTCAGCGGCTTCTCTAAAGGCAGCGGCAATCGCGTCATTGCTCGCTTCTTGAGCCCACTGTAAGTACTGTCTGGCCTGTTCTGATAGATCAAAGGCCTGGCTTCTCCAACTCACAAAATCAGCGTTTGCCATCTTCGCAAACATCTCACTGAGGAATGTTGGACACCATGAATCGTAAACTTGCCATAAAAGCAAGATGCCAAAGAAAGCAAAACCAATAAGCATGGTACGCTTAATGTTTAGCTTAAATGGCTTTTTTTCAGCGGTAGTTTCCATTTTATTTTTCTCCTATCTTTTTTAATAAATCTGGAAGTTGTTTGACTGATTTTAAGATATATGATGGTCTAGCGGAATAATTGTTAACATCTTCTAAAGAAGATTCACCTGATAAAACACATAAGGAATCCACTTTTGCGTTAATCGCCACTTGGATATCGGTGTAGAGACGATCTCCTACGACTAGCACTTCGTCTAACGAGACGTTAAATTGCTCCGCGAGATAGGTGATAATTTCAGGATTTGGCTTACCCATAACTGTGGCTTTCTTACCAGTGCAATGATAAATCCATTCGCACATACCACCACAATCAGGAATATATAGTCCATCTTCAATTGGACATCTCCAATCGCCATTAGTGGCAATAAATAGACAATTGTTAGTTTCTAAATAGAGACAGCCGTCTTGTAATTCTTTATAAGTGAGTTCTGTAGAAAATCCAGCAATTACCGCGTCAATTTTCTGATCAGGTATAAATTCATTAACGAGATGGAAATGCTTCTCTAGCTTGTCTTTAAGACACTTATTACCGATAACGTAGATGTCTTTGACACCTAGCTTTAGTAAGTGAGCGATTGTCACTTCTGTGGATGAATAGAAATTCTTCTTTAAATCACACTCAATACCAAAAGCGGTCATCTTTCGATGATAGAACTCTAAGTCATGAGATGAGTTATTGGTAAAGAAGACGAAATCAATATTGTTATCTTTTAGATATTTAAAAGTTTCTAAGACACCATCAAAGAGGTTTTTTCCGAGATAGACGGTCCCGTCCATATCGAAGATGATAAGTTTCTTTTGCATACACAAATATTCTATAACTTTTTTATTTAAAAAATCATCACCATATTTAGAAAATAAAAAGAGCCTCCATAGCTACATAACCACTAATGCTTGTGAGGGCTCCGTTCTTCTTGTTATAATATAACAAATAATTAAAAATTGTGAATAATTACAAGTTATTGGATAGGGAGAAATCCCCTTTTTTAAACCATCCAAGTTTTCTGAATAACAGATCAATAAGGAAGACCAATAATCCAGATCCAATAATAATTGAGACAACGATTACTATAACTCTCCAGTCATAGTTAAAAGCGTCAAAGAAGTTAAGCGGGCCAACAAGACCGCAGGTACCCATGCCCGCTCCGACAGAGAGACCACTTGTATTCCCTAACTTATCATATGGGAAAAGCATAGCGATTGGGCCGAGTGCAGCAGACACTACTATAGTAGGAACCCAGATTAATGGCTTTCTTAAGATATTCTTAAACTGAAGCATGGATGTACCAATGCCGACAGCAATGATACTTCCCCACTTATTATCTCTAGCGGTATGAACGGCAAATCCGACCATTTGGGTGATACAGCCTATTAAGGCTGCGGCAGCCGCCATTGGAACACCACCAATCTTGATAGCAACACAGATCGCCACTGATGAAATCGGTGCTGTAAGTGCCATGCCCATCAATGCGGAAATAATGATACACATTAAGACTGGAACAACATCAAAGCAAGACTTGATGATGAATTCGATAAAGATAGTCACATAATGGACCCATTCTGCTAGTAAGAAGGAATAGGAAATCGCCACAGTTAATCCCACAAGTGGAATTAAAATTAAGTCTACAGGAGTCTTTTTAACCATCACATATTTAAGGACAATTGCGGCGAGCATAACTGCTACATAACAGGACAATGGATCACCAATTGAAGAGACGGCAAATTGTGGTCCGACTTCTCCACCCAGGATTCCACCACCCAGGTCTTTAAACTTGAGCCATTCCCAGGCGTAGTTACCGACAAATCCGGCCGCGGTCAATGTAACCACAGTGACACCATTTCTCTTTAGAGAAAGAGCAACACCTAAACCAATGCCAGCGCCCATTAAACCTTGGATGATTTTGGCCCAGTCATTAATTCTTTCTAGTCCGGGAATCTTAGCGAATAACGCAATGACAGTACCGATGATTAAAGTACCAAAAAGACCGATGGCCATGCCATTGGTGGTCTTCATTAAAATGTCTTTGCAGTATTTTAAGAAACTGACAAATCTATTTTCTTTCTTTGCTTCTACTTGTTCTTCCATCTTATTTATTCACTTTGTGATGAATGCCATCCATAGGATATGGTTGAACCAATCCACCTTGGATGAGCTTATCTAATAATTCTTGCGCTTCACTGTCAGAGACAGAGAAAAACATTTTAATATCTGCGATAGAGATATAATCCATTCTTTTCACGTTAGCTTTTAAAGCTACTAACTTATTTGCATCCATAATGTTTTTTACCTGGTTAATTATATATCAATATTATTTAAATAATAAAGAAAAGAAGTCATCCGAAGATGACCTCTATCTTATTTTTGTTTCACAATCACATCTTTACCATCGTAATCAACGAGGTATTTATGACTGGTATCAACCTCTTGGGAAATAATCTTATTCGCAAGCACTGTTTCCACTTTGTTTTGGATGAATCTCTTGATTGGTCTGGCACCATAGATTGGTGAATAGGCACTTTCTAAGATCCAAGCTTTCAAAGCATGAGAGAATTCAAATGAATAATAAGATTCTTTTAATCTATCATTGAGGTTGTTAAGCATCTTCTCAACAATCTTTGATTGTGTCTCTTTGCTAAGTGGTGAGAAGTAGACAATTTCATCAATACGATTTAAGAACTCTGGTTTAAATGTTTGATGGAGTAAAGCGTCCACTTTATCTCTCTCGTTATTTAAGAGATATTCACTACCTAAGTTACTAGTCATAATGATGATTGTGTTCTTAAAGTCCACGACTCTTCCTTGACTATCGGTAAGTCTTCCATCATCTAACATTTGAAGTAACAAGTTAAACACTTCTGGATGGGCTTTTTCGATTTCATCGAATAAGACGATGGAATATGGATTTCTTCTCACTTTCTCAGTGAGCTGTCCACCTTCTTCATATCCGACATATCCTGGAGGGGCACCGATTAATCTAGAGGTGCTATATTTTTCCATATATTCAGACATATCAATACGGATGATATGGCTCTCTGAATCAAATAATGATTCCGCGAGCGCTCTAGCGACTTCAGTCTTACCAACGCCAGTGGGTCCTAAGAATAAGAAACTACCAATTGGTCGATTGCTATCTTTGATACCCGCTCTTTGACGGAGAATTGCGTCACTGACTAAAGCTAAAGCTTCATCTTGACCGATGACACGTCTAGATAAGGTTTTCTTTAAGTCTAAAACCTTTTCTCTATCACCTTTTTCAATCTTACTTAAAGGAATATTGGTCATACGAGAAATGATCTTAGCGATTTGTTCTTCATCGACGACTTCAGAGAGGAGTTTTCCTCCACCATCTTTGGTGTCTAACTCTTTAAGTTTTCTTTCTAATTCAGGTATGGTTTTATATTGCAGTTCGCCAGCCTTTTCATATTCCGAATGGCTTAAAGCAACATCTAAATCAAACTTCGCTTTTTCGAGTTTTTCTTTGATTCCTTTGACTTTAGAAATATCATCTTTTTCTTTCTTCCATTCAGATGTCAATTCTTTATCTTTCTCTAAAAGAGAAGAAAGTTCTTTTTCTAAGTCATTTAGTCTCTTTTTACTGGCTTCATCGCTTTCCTTTTTAAGCGCCGCTTTTTCGATCTCTAACTGTCTAATTCTTCTCTCTAATTCTTCGAGTTCACCAGGCATAGAGGCGAGTTCCACTTTGATGGAGGCACAGGCCTCATCAACAAGGTCAATGGCCTTGTCTGGCAAGAATCTAGAAGTTAGATAACGATTGGACAATGTAGACGCTGCAATTAAAGCGCCATCGGTGATTTTCACACCATGGAAAGATTCAAATCTATTCTTAAGTCCTCTTAAGATGGTAATTGTATCTTCCACACTTGGTTCATTAATTAAGACAGGTTGGAATCTACGTTCTAGCGCACGATCCTTTTCAATATATTCTCTATATTCTTTTAATGTGGTGGCACCGATACAATCAATTTCACCTCTGGCAAGCATTGGCTTAAGCATGTTAGAAGCATCAAGCGCTCCATCGGCTCTACCAGCTCCTACGATTAAATGAATCTCATCGATGAAGAGGATGATTTTACCTTCACTTTCCTTAATTTTATTAAGGACCGCTTTTAATCTCTCCTCAAATTCACCACGGTATTTAGCACCGGCGACAAGTGCGCCCATATCTAATTCATAAATAGTTTTATCTTTTAAGATTGTGGGCACATCATCTTTAACGATACGTTCTGCAAGACCTTCTAAGATTGCGGTCTTGCCAACACCAGGTTCACCTAAAAGGATGACGTTGTTTTTCGTCTTTCTGGCTAAGATTTCAATAATCTTTCTAATCTCTTCATCTCTACCGATGACGGGATCAATCTTGCCCTTCTTCACTTCTTCATTAATATTTCTTCCGAATTTTTGAAGGACATCTTTATCATTTTCATAATCAGGCATTTGTTCCATTTGCATAAGTAAATCCTCCTTTAACCACTTCTATTGTAGCACAAAATTAGCACTCGGCAAGCGAGAGTGCTAAAAATCTTAGTAATAACAGAGTTATTAAATTTTTAATATTTCTCATTTTTATAACAAAAATGGCGGTTTTTGATATATCTTTTCTATCATTTTTACTTAAAGTGATAGAATAGACATCGGAGAAAAGAAAATTATGAATATCAAAACCGTCCCAATTACCTTAATTACCGGATACTTAGGAAGTGGCAAAACCACACTTCTTAATCATATCTTAAAAAACGCTAAAGGCCACCGTATGGCGGTCATCGTTAATGATATCGGTGAAGTGAACATCGATGCCGAACTAATACAACAAGGTGGAGTTGTCTCATCTAAAGATGATTCGCTAGTGGCCCTTCAAAACGGATGTATCTGCTGCACGTTAAAGAAAGATTTAATTAAACAACTCGCTGATTTAGTGGAGTCTCAGAAGTTTGATCACATCTTAATCGAAGCTTCAGGCATCTGTGAGCCAGTGCCTATCGCACAGACCATCTGCTATATGGAAGAAGAATTCAAGAAACAACACTTACCAATCTTCTATACATTAGATGCAGTTATCTCTGTGACAGACGCTCTTAGATTAAGAGACGAATTCAACTGTGGCGATGTCTTCAAAGACACAGTTAGAGGGGAAGAAGATTTAGAAAATCTTATCATCCAGCAAATCGAATTCTGTGACATCGTTATCTTAAATAAGGTAAGTGATATCTCTGAAGAGGAATTAAGAAAAGTAAAAATCGCAGTTAAAGCGATTCAACCAAAGGCCAAGATTATTGAATCCGACTATTGTGAAGTCGATGTCGATGAGATGATCGACACTCACTTATTCAAGTTTGAAGAAGCCAGCACTTCTGCTGCTTGGATTAGAGAATTTGAAGACTGGTCTAACGAAGTTGATGCGGATGAAGATCATGATGAAGATGACGATGATGACGATGAAGATGAACACGAACATCATCACCATCATGAACATGAAGAGCATGAACACCACCATCACCATCATCACCACCACCATGAAAATGGCATGGATGAAAATGATGATGAAGGTACCGCTGATGAATACAATATCAATACCTTTGTCTATTACAGAAGAAGACCATTTGCAAAGCAAAAATTCATGGAATGGGTGGAACAAAATGGTAGAAATATCATTAGAGCGAAAGGTATTCTCTACTTCAAAGAAGAAGAGAAATATGCCTATGTCTATGAATCCGCTGGTCATCAGAGAAAACTTAATAAAACTGGTGAATGGTACAGTGGTAAATTAACCAAGAAACAAATCCAATATCTCATTGATAATGACGAGAATTTCGCTCATGACTGGGATGAGAAATATGGAGATAAATTAATCAAATTAGTCTTCATTGGACAAAATCTTGATAAAACCGGAATCAAAAAAGAATTAGATAATATATAATGAATTAGATAGGAGATTATATTATGGCTAGATTTAGATGTCCTAAGTGTGGTGCTATCGTGGAAGGATTCCATGAAAGATGCCCACGTTGCAATGCGTTATTTAGATATAAGAAGGAAGATGCTCATCTTCTAGAAACTTATAAAAAACCTGAAGAAAAAGAAGAACCCAAAGAGGAAGAGCCTGTAGTTGAAGAGGCCCCTGTAGAAGAAGAACAGCCAAAGGCTGAAGAAGTCTCAGAGGAAGAAGCTCCTGCTGAAGCCGTTGTGGAACTCCCTGCAGAAGAACCAAAAGAAGAAGAGAAACCAGCAGAAGTCGCTGCTCCTGCAGTTGTTGAGGAAGAAAAGAAAGAAGAACCACTACTTCCTGAACCAACAAAAGAAAATACATACTTCGATGGTAAAACCGCTGCATTCTTCGGTTGGACCTTATTAGGAGCATTAGTTAGTATCGTTACAATTGGTATTTGCTTCCCAATGGCCTATGTCTGGATTGCCAGATGGAAAATCAACCACACAGTCGTTCAAGGTTATAGAAGACAATTTGTCGGTAAAGCCGGTGGCTTAATCGGTTGGTGGATGTTATGGATGTTATTATCTATCGTCACATTAACCATCTTTGCTTGGTTCGTTCCTGCGAAGATTGAAAAATGGACAGTGGCTAGAACAATCCTAGTTAAAGATCCAAAACAAGACAAATAATGAACAATCAATAAAGCGACAGAGATGCCGCTTTTTTGTTGCAATAAAAAAGAAGGAACCATAGGTTCCCTCTAATTTAATTAATCAATATTACTGATGTTTTCTTCTACGAATGATGAAAAATGCACCAACTGCAGAGATTGAAATGATAGAAATAATGCTAATCACTATAACTGGAGTTGTTGAAGTTTTAGCAATCGGATTCATAAAAGCAGCTCTAGATCCACCGCCTTCTCTCGCCATGAAAACAGTACATCCCGCATATTTAGCAACACACATATCATGGATGAATGCAGCTTGTTGAATATAGGTTGCGTTGTTTGCGTTACTAGCTGTTGCACCAATAAGCAAATCTTTTCCACCATTAGTTAGTAAGGCGAATGATGCAGCAAATGAATCCCAGTTCGCTGGTTTTGCGTCATAGGTTGATAAACAGCCAACATGTTCAACAAAATCTTCCGCCCATGTGCTCGCTTCAGTAAAGGAATCGATTTGTGCCCAAATAGCGCCACTTTCTTTATAGTATATTTCATATAAAGACGTTGACTTGACACCAATATAATCGTCTTCTTCCTCAGTGAACAATGCTTTAGCAGCTTCTTCAAGTGCACTATAGCCATACAAATCTCCACCATTGTTGATTTTGAATTGTTTGCCAGCTTCTAAAGACACATTGACGTTTGCTTGTTGGAAATTAGTGAAGTTGTAATAAAGGCTTATTCTCACACCATTTTTTATATCAACGGTTGCAGATTTTATTGTGTGTGGGCCATAAGATTGCCCCATCCCACCATCATTTCCAAGCCAGAAATAATTATATGAACTTTTCGTGATAGCGCAGGTCTCATTCCACGAAGTGCTGCCATTAGGCCATGTGTTGGTAACACCATTTGCGGCTCTAACAACTTTGAATGTTGCATAAGAATCATCGCAGTCAATATAGAAAACGTTCGAATAAGATCCTTCTTTATGAACTTCAATCCAAGCATCGCTTTCACTTCCGCTACCGTAAGCCCAAACAGAGAAGGATGTCTCTTTTGTGACACCACTGTCATCATAGGTAGGCCCAAATTCAGATAAATTGAAGT
Source organism: uncultured Bacilli bacterium (assembly GCA_905236395.1). GTDB lineage: Bacteria > Bacillota_I > Bacilli_A > RFN20 > CAG-826 > RUG13091. The sequence continues at coordinate 3,702 of CAJOPR010000075.1, read as the reverse complement.
AAATTCTTTCGTTTGCAGCTTCCGCTTTTGCAAAATTTCTGCTTCCGGCAACAACACCGGCAAAAACACCAGCAGCCAATAAAGAAGATAAGCCTATGCAAAGAAATATGTTTTTCTTTTTCATAATTCAGCCTCCTTTCTTCAAAGATTATTAATTGCAATTATTCTATCACGCGCATTTCGCTACGCGCTATAAAAAAAGATAATTCCCAGTCGGGAACTATCTATTTTCTTTTAAGTAAGCAATCAATCCGAGGATGCCGCCCGCTAGCATAACGTATGAGCCAGTGAGGAAAGCAAACACCATTGTAACCACGATACTGACTTCAGTTTCTTCTTTTCTAGCTTTGCTAGCGAATGTCGCAGCAATGATCATTGGGACAATGCTTATTAGCATGCTTGCGCCTGTGAAGATGAAACTGATTTGAATGTAATACATCATCGCATCCACCGCGGTACCAGAGATGGTTGAATCACTTGCGATAATTGCATCTCTAATTGGATTTAAAGCAATTGGAGTGGCGCATAAGAACATGATGACACTAGCGATGAAGACACTGACGATGTCCACAATCATTAGGATTTGTCCTATGAGAAGTAAGACCTTTGATACTTTTTTCATATTATTGAATCTCCTTATTATTAACTTTTCTATAATTCACATAAGTGAATATCGCTCCCAAGACATCTAAACAGAAGATGAAGTGAAATACCATACCCACTATTAATAGAGCGCTTGGTTTGATTGTTTTAGTTCTTAATTCTGAAATTAGAACCGCAACGTTATTGAAACTAACAGCGAACATATCGATATATGTCACACATTCAAAGATGACAATCATGAATGGAATGGCAAAGAACATAAATGGGTTCAAAGCACCCGCGAGCATAAAACCACATAGGATGAAGTTGATGATATACCAAGGTATCGCCGCTAATTTGATGATCATTGTAAATAGTGTCATATCCTCATTATTCTTTTTGAATATTGAGATGACTGATGGCACTAAGATAGCAAATGCGAATAATACCGCTACTAAAGAGGCGACAATCGCCGCAATAAATAATGCACCGGAAGCATTCTCTAATTCTTGAATATTAAAGACACTCGGAAAAGCGGCTAACGCTAAAAGGATTTCCGAGATATACATGATCGCTAATTGAATGATAATTAAGACTTTGTTAACTTTCATACCCGGACTATTATACCCCTTTTATATGAAAATAAAGAGTGGGGTTTCCACCACTCCAATATTCTTATTTTGCTTCAACAGTAACTAAGTCACCCTTGAACCAGCAGCCGTACATGCCTGGGCCACAGCACACAGAGACAATTGGTCCAATGTAGTATTTCTCCACTGGGATATGTAATTCTTCAGTGATTCTCTTATATAAATAATCTAATGCTGGAACAGGAACCGTTTCACCTAAATAGATGACATCGGTAACGCCTTCAACGACGTGAGCTTTAATATAATTAAAGCATTCTTCCATGGCTTTCTTTTCACCACGGACTTTCTTCATTGTGTAGTTATGTCCATGAATATCAAAGATAATGACTGGTTTGATATTTAATGTATCAGCGAAGAACGCTGCTGCACCACTGACACGGCCATACATTCTTAAATATTTAAGAGTGTCAACGCTACCAGTTTCATGATAGTACTGTTTGTTATCTTCAACATATTGAGCAACTTCTTCTAAGGATTTACCTTGATCTTGAAGCCTGCTAGCTTCCATAGCCATTAAGCTAAGAGCAGCTTCCGCTCTTGCGGAGTTAACAGAGATAATCTTTCTTTCAGGATACTTTTCAAGTAATTCTTCTTTGAAGAGTTCGAATGCTTGTCTAGTTCCACTTAATGCATCAGCGCAAGCGATATATAAAATATCGATACCTTTCTTTAAGTATTTCTCCATCTTACTTTCAAATTCCACTGGTGTGACTAAAGAAGTTTTAATAACCACTTTCGGATCTCTCACCCAGTCGAACATTTGCTCTCTAGAGAATTCGACAAAGTCGAGGTCTGCTAATTTATCTTCTCCATTGATGTTTAAACCCATACGGAAATAATCGATATGATATTTCTCTCTGAGTTCTTTGGACATGCCAGAAGAAGAGTCTATAAATATTTGATAAGGCATATGATGTGTCTCCTATTTGCTAATATCTTAATATATTTATATGATTTAATCAAAGAAAAAAACCACTCAATTGAGTGGTTAAAATCTATTTAATGATTTTTGGCTCTTTTGAATAGAATGTGGGGTTATGTGGGGTATCCCCACTTTTTAGTTAATGTGAAAACAAGAAAAGTACCTCTTGTTATAATTATTTTGCACAAAAGTTAGAACAAGGAGGTACATATGAATTCTAACATATTTTTGAAGCTGTTTGGGTTGAATCCAGACGATTTTGAGAAGTTTGTCATTTATTTGACGATAACTCGCAAATATTTCACGTTCTATATTCATGCTTACTCAAATTATACCATTCATGGTATTTACTTTTAATAAAAGAAATACGGTTATTGAGAACAAAGTGATAATAGATTATATTTTTTCTATGAAGATATTACTTTTAGCGGCGTTAGATAAAGAAATCTCTATTTTAAACGAATTATTAAAAACAAAACCTCAAGGTAATTTTTGCTATGCAAAACTTAATAATAATGAGATTTATACCGCGATTATTGGGGTCGGAATCCTTAATGCTTTTTCTTCCACGATTTCTTTATTAGAACAAATTCATCCAGATATGGTAATTAATATCGGAACCGCTGGAGGGCATACATTAGAAATAAATGACGGTGACATCGTAGTTTGTGACGAAACTATCTTTCATGGTGGTTATATTATGACCAATAAGCCCACTTCTACTTGGGATGTAATTGAAGAGACCAATCTAGTAATCAAAGGCGATGAGAAATTATCTAAACTATTCGATGAAATAACCGCTGATACAACGATCAGACACGGAAGAACTCTATCTGGTGATTTCTTCACTAGAGATGTCGAAGTAATTAAAGCATTAAATAATAAATATCATCACTTATGTGAAGATATGGAAACAATCGCAATTTATAAAGCGTGCAAAGATAAAAATACCCCTTGTATCGCTTATCGAATTATATCCAATAGCGAATTAAAGGGGACTTTATATCAAGACAGCGTCTTGAAAGTTAATAAAAAACTGCAATCTATTATTTTTGAGCTTCTAGACTATCTTGTTTAGTTTTAACGTTTTTTCTGTATTTACGAACCAAAATAAAGATCAATGTATTTAATACCAAATTAAATGTCGCAGAGCATAAGAAGATAATCATTGAGATATTACCGATAGATAACTGCAACGAATAAGCGGTTATACACATCACACAAGACAAAATATTACATGCCCAGAAAGGAATCGAAATCGCTTGCGATTCTTTTAATTTTATTAATCTCACTAACTGAGGAACACGACAGATAACGCAACATAATGCGTCAACACTAGATAAAACTAATACTGCAATTTCAATTGAACTCATAATCTTTTACCTTCTTATCTATTAACTAAATAACATATTACTCTTTTCATAAAAAGAAAACACGGCAATGCCGTGTATCTTTGTAAATTGGTACCCTCGAGGCGACTCGAACGCCTGACCTACGGCTTAGAAGGCAGTTGCTCTATCCAACTGAGCTACGAGGGCATGTCAGCGT
>CAJOPR010000074.1 GCA_905236395.1 uncultured Bacilli bacterium | reverse complement strand
TTATATATTTTACCAAGGAAGAAAAAGCGACCCCTAGGGGTCAATCAATAATGCATCCCTTGGATACATATATTGTTAATGAGATATGGGACTATTATATCGCATTTATATTATAAAAAGAAAAAGAGGATTTTTCCTCTTCATCTAAATTGGTGAGCCAATTATTCTTTTGGTTCTTCTTTCTTTTCTTCTTTAGCGTTAGCTTCTTGGCTAGCACCGATGATGCCGAAGACACCACCGACTAAGTAGAGCCAGTTACCGCTTAAGAAACCGAAGACCATGAGTAAGATGATTGGTTTCAATTCATTGGTTGGTGCTTTAAGAGCATCTTCTTCGTTCTTCTTAGCTAAGATAATGAGAACGAGGACTAATGCCGCCATGATTAACATGCTGATCATTGCGGATAAGTTATCAATCCAAATTCCTTCATTGACCGCGTCAACGATTAAGACGATTAGATTAATAACAAATGTTAATGCATAGATGCCTAATAAGACCCAGCTAACAATTTTACCAATTTGATAAAGAATCTTTTGAGTGTTTCTCATAAGTAAATCTCCTTTACGAGTAATGAATTATAGATGCATTGAAAGAAAATACAAGTATTTTATTAAAATTGAATGCAGTCCAAGGCTAGCATTACGACGAAGCCAAAGATAAATGACCAGACCCCAAAATGGTCATGACCTTCGCTGGTCATTTCCGGAATCATCTCTTCTGCGACGACATAAATCATACATCCTGCCGCAAAAGCAAGTGCCCAAGGCATAATACCTTGAATTTGCATCGCTAAGAATAAACCGATAACCGCAGCGACAGGTTCAACCACACCAGAGAGCATGCCGAACAAGAATGCTCTACCACTTGATCCAGTTTCTGCTTTCACAGGTAATGACACCACTGCGCCTTCTGGAATATTCTGAATACCAATACCAATTGCTAGAAGCAATGCGCCTATTAGCAAAGCAGAATTATTGGTTTGTGATAAAGCCACACCGAAGGCAATACCAACAGATAAACCTTCTGGGACATTATGAATGGTAACCGCTAAGAACATCTTGGATGTCTTGCTCATTCTATGAGCTGGTAAACCTTCATCTTGCTTTTCTTTGCTATGGAAGTGAGGGATGAGTTTGTCTATACCCCATAAGAATGCTGCGCCTAAGATAACGGAAATAACCACTATTGCCCAAGTAGGCATATAGCTAACGTTAGACTCTAACGCCGGTTTAATTAACGAGAAAAAGGAAGCGGAAAACATCACACCTGCGGCAAAGCCGGTGAATATCTTACTTAGTCTAGGTGAAATTTCTTTTTTACGAATGAAAAAAACAAATAATGCACCAAAAGTGGTACAAACAAATATTAAAGATATGCCAATTAGAGGATATACATACTCAGGCATAAACTATCTCCACCAGAATAACTTCTTAACTGCGACAGTTCTTTCAAAGGAGGTGATTATATATCCGGTTGGATCTAGCATCCTTTTGAAATCTTCTTCGCCTAAGTTCTCTTCAGTAATAACAACAACATTGTTTTTAATATGAGAGGCCTTTACTTTCTTTGCTTTGATATTTTTACTAATCGCGTCTTCAACATGCATTTCACACATTCCACACGCCATACCATCAATTCCTAAAATGTATTTATTCATACTCCACTCCTTTACTTATATTACTTTGTAATCCTGATATAGTTAGCAAATACTAACTTATCTAGGAGAGTTATTATACTATCACTGTTATTTAAAAGAAAAGAAAAAACTCGCGTGATGCGAGTTAATTCTTGTACAACTTATTAATAAGTTGTTATTAGAAATCTACCTGTTCTAATTCTTTTGACGCCACTTTATAAACGGCAAAGTGTAATAAGATTGACACCACTATCGCTATTCCTAAGAAGCCCACTTGAATCCAAATGTTATTTGTAAAGAACGCTCCATAGGCTGGCACAAATGGTAATCCAATTGTGAATATACCGAGGTAGAAGACAAATCCAAGGATTGTTAATAATGTGGATGCCACAATGGATTTACCATGTTTGTAATAAACGGAGAAATAGATTAAATCCGCGATGGCATAACCAATAACTGCAAACGCTAATGTGGAAATATAAGCGTTTAATCCAAATCCAGCATCTGTATTAGGTTCTTTTCCAGCATCGATAAGTTGTTGATTAATAGTTCCTCTAATAAAGTTAGCTAAAGGCCATAAGCAAGACATGATAGCGATAAACGCTAATTGCATGATAACAACCGTAAGTATTCTTGCTAAAACTATGTCTTTTTTACGAACTGGTAATAATGTTGAGAATAATAAATCATTACTCTGTTGTCCCTTGTTAGCGCCCAAGAATAAGACTGGATAACAAGAAAGAATGTAGATAAATCCAATAGCGATTGGATAAGAAGGAATGAGAATCATGAAAGGAAATAAGGCGATGAAAATATAACAGATAGGATGCATCGCTAATTTGAATTCTTTATAGAGTAAAGCTTTCATTATTTTGACTCCTTTCTAGATAGACCATAATTTCTTCAAGATCTGGCTCTTTTACTTCCGCGCCTTTCTTCAAGAAAATGTCTTTCTTATCAACGGATATTAACCCTTCGGTATAATCATCAAGTTCCTTACAGGCAATATATTCACTTTCTAAATCTTTTTGTTTCTTTTTATCTTTGACAAATAGATAGGAACTAACAAAGTCTTTCTTGGTTCCTGTATAGATGATTTTTCCATCATGAATATAAGTAATTCCATTGGCGCATTTATCTAAGTCACTGGTGATGTGTGTGGAGAAGAGCACCGCTCTTTCACCACTTCTCACAAGTTCACGGAAAATATCTAAAACTTCATCTCTAGATACTGGATCCAAACCGCTTGTAGGTTCATCAAGAATTAATAATTCTGCATGATGAGATAAAGCTACCGCCACAGAATATTTAACTTTCATACCGCTAGATAACTCTTCGAGTTTCTTATCAATATTAAGGTTGAACATTTTGCAGACTTGCTCAAATTTTACTTCATCAAAATTCTTATAGAATTTCTTTGTAACATTCATCAATTGACGGATGGTTTTGTTCGGATAGTATTTAAGTTCGCTTAAAGCAAAACCGATTTTTTGCTTGTTTTCTAATTCGTATTTGGTCATGTCTTTACCAAATGCAGTAATCTCACCGCTTTCATAATGAATCAAATTCATAATGCTTTTTAGTGTTGTGGTCTTACCCGCACCATTACGACCAATAAATCCCATGATCTCTCCTGGTTTAACCGAGAAAGATACATTCTTTAATGAGAATGTCGGATATTGTTTACATAAATCTTTAATCGCTAATACATCAGCCATTATCTCTATCCTCCATTATAGAATAGAAAAGATCGGCCTTAAGTAACGCAATGCCTCTTTTTTTGTCACCCATTACCATTAGTGTGTCGCCTTCTTTGATGTCAAACATCTTTCTAGCTTCAACAGGAATGGTAATTTGTCCTTTAGGACCTACTTTGACAGAGACGATAAATTTTTCATCATTTACCTTTTTCATAAGTCTTACCTTTCTTACTTTTCTTACCTTATTATAATATTTTAATAAATAAAAACAAGCCCCGTTAGATGAGACTTGTTAGTTTTGACTTAATTACTTCTTAAGTAATGCTTTCAGTTCTTCTTTGCTTTTAGATAAATCACCAGTAAGTAATGGGATTAGTTTCTTGATCTCTTCAATATCCTTGTCCCACCATTTTAGTTCTAAAAGAAGGTCGATTGTTTCCTTATCAAATCTATATTTCTTGATAACAGCGGGGTTGCCCACCACAACTGCATATGGAGGAACATCTTTTGCCACTACTGCGTTTGCCCCAATAATTGCACCATCGCCGATATGGACTCCTGGTAGTATCGTGGCTTTCTGTCCAATCCAGACATCATTGCCCACTACAGTATCTCCACGATTTCCTCTATCACCAAATGGTCTTGATAAGCCTTTAAATTCATCAATGATTTCAAAAGGATATGTGGTTAAACAATCTAACATATGATTCGCACCATTCATGATAAATTCCACACCTCTTGCTATTGCAACAAACTTGCCAATAATGAGTTTGTCACCCATAAAGTCATAATGGTGGGTAACATGTTTTTCAAATGATTCTGGACCATCCTCACTATCATCATAGTAAGAATAATCACCCGCAATAATGTTTGGCCTAGTGATTACACTTTTGATATAGCAAAAAGATTTGAATTGCGAATTTGGATAAATGGGCTTGATATCTTTTTCCATGTTATTCTTCCTCCTCGTAATAATATGAGTAATCGATACCTTTCATAAAAATGTCACGATTATCTATGTCGTCAGTCAGGGCGCCATTTAACAAATCAAATATAGGTTTAGAATCAATAGGGCTCGCTTTCATTGCCGACAAATAATCATCTTTATCAATCTTTGACCAATCAATGCACTTCTTCAACCTATCCTTTAGAAGTAAATCCAGCCAAATTCTGGTAGCTCTGCCATTACCTTCCATGAACGGATGCGCAATATTCATTTCAATATATTTATCCACTATTTCATCAAGTGTATTATCCGGCATTTTATCAATGTCTTTTAAAACTTGTGGCAAGAAGTCTCCATTTGCAAAAGTAAATCCGCCTTTAGAAATAGTTTTAGTTCTGATTTTACCAGCAAAAGGATAAAGTCCTTCAAATAGATAAGCATGAATCTTTTGCAAAGCAATAGTCTTACCAATTTCCTCATTTTCAATCAATTCCGTTTGATAAAAGTCATACGCTTTTTTCTTGCTTTGCTCATCTATTGGATCTAACAAACCCTTAATCCAATCTTGAATTGCTTTTTTATACTTAGAAGGAATGATTACAAGAAGCAATCTAACGCCTTCATCATTGATAACATCAGAAAGATATTTTTTGCCATCATCCGCATATAATTTCAGTTGTCCACAAAATGGAGACAACTCAGAATTTCTTACTTTGACATTATTCCAATATCTTCTAGGAGAATTAGGATCGACTAAAATGCTTATAAAATCTACAGCGGAATACCACCAAATAGAGTTTTCATTGTCCCAAACTGCGCGAACTGGCTTGTTGTTAAAATATCTAATCGAGTGCTTTATCATATTTATATGATAACATATATAAATTCAGTTGTCCACAAATTGTAGACAACTTACCGAAGAAAAATAAAAGGACTGACACTTTGTATCAATCCAATTTAACTAAGTGGCCTTCTCTAACACGAAAAATGCTTATTTTCCATATCTCTAACACCGAAAATGCTAAAAATTTAAGAATTTTAAAGCTTTTTCGATAAGTCTTTTCTCAAAATTACATTAACGGGTATCAAAGTTTTTCAGTTTTTCTATTACAGTTATACTTATTTATAGT
>CAJOPR010000073.1 GCA_905236395.1 uncultured Bacilli bacterium | reverse complement strand
GACGATATCAGTCGCAGTATATCCTTCTGGGTGTCCAGCGTGAAGGCCAACACCTGATGGATATGGGAACATGTCTAAAGCATAAAACTTGGGTTTAGAAAAATCCCAGACATCCGTTTTGAATGTTTGGTTATCTTCCCAATATTTTTGCCATTTCTTTTCTATGTTTTGAAAATCGTAACTCATAGAGTCCTACTTTCTATTAATTAATTCTCTATACACTCCGAGATAATTCTCCGCAGACTTCTTCCAAGAATTGTCTGTTTCCATGGCGTTTTTCATCAACTTTCTGATGAGTTTTGTATCAAACCATGTATCATAAGCATACACGCTTGTGTAGCGCATGTCATCCGAAGAATAATTATCAAAGCCAAAACCATTAGATGTTTCAGCGTTGCTACTATCAAAGTTGATGACAGAGTCTTTAAGTCCACCAGTTCTTCTAACGATTGGTAAAGCACCATATCTTTGAGCGATCATTTGACCTAAACCACATGGTTCAAATAATGATGGCATCATGAAGAAATCACTAGCGGCGTAAATGCGGTGAGCTAATGGATCACTATATCCAATATAAATAGCAACCTTATCTGGATAAGCCGCTCTTAAGTTTTCTAATTGTTGTTCGTATTTATATTCACCACTACCGAGGATGACGATGTTGCAGCCTCTGTAGGCGAGTTCTTCCATCGCAGGGAATAAAATATCTAAACCCTTTTGCCATGTTAAACGAGAGACGATGGAGAATAATGGATATCCATAATCTGATAGTCCAAGCTCTTTTAACAAAGCATCATGGTTAGCTTTCTTACCAGAAACTAAAGTTTTAGAGGTATATTGCTTTGCAATAAATGGATCATGTTCTGGATTGAATTCTAAATAGTCAATACCATTAAGAATGCCACAGAAATCCCATTCTCTAAGTCTTAAGTCTGCGTCAAGATGCATACCACCCTCAGGAGTTAATAATTCCTCATGATGTGTGGGTGACACGGTTGTGATTTTATCCGCATACACAATGCCCGCTTTAAGTGTGGACACGCGCCATTCAAGTCTAACCTTGCCTTCATCATACAATGATGGTGAAAGGTTGAATAAATCGCCCAGAGCATCTCTATCAAGCATTCCTTGGAATGCTGGGTTATGAATTGTTAACACAAAGTGAGTCTTTGGGAATGTATCTCTGTAGTATTGGTTTTCTTTGACTAAGCAAGGAAGCATCGCAGCTTGCCAATCATGGACATGGATAATGTCTGGTTTCTTTTCTTCTCTAGCCAAGAGTTCTCTCGCGGCAAGAGCAAAGAAAGCAAATCTTTCACCATCATCGCCATAACCATAGATGCCATCTCTATCAAAATACCAGTGTTCAATGAAATAGTATTTAATACCATCGGCGACACAGGTATAGACTTTCGCCTCTTGATGTCTCCAAGACATATCGACGAAATATGAGCATACGAAATCTACAGGTTGCTTAATTGTGTCTTTCACTTTCTTATAGAAAGGCATGACGACGATAACTTCTTCGCCAACTTCCACTAGTTCTTTAGAAAGGGAGTAGACAACGTCCGCTAATCCACCGGTTTTGCAAAAAGGTCTAGCTTCGCTAGCAATCATTGCAACTTTCATTAGATGATTTCTCCTTGTTTGACAAATAAGGCTTTTTCTTTCTTGCCTTTAAGTTCTTTAGCTTCTTTGACTTTGACGTTTTTATCAACGACAACATATTCCATGTGCACACCCTTACCGATGTGTGATTGTGTGAACACGATACAGTTCTTTAACACTGCGCCTTCTTCAACAACAACATCACGGGAGATGATGGAGTTTTCAATTTCACCCTTAATAATTGCACCATTACCAACAAAGGAATTCTTCACTTTGGATTTTTCGCCGTAAAGTGCTGGAGGGGTGTTATGTGTGGTTGTATAGATTGGCCAGTGATCTAAGAATAGTTTTTGTCTATTCTCATAGGCTAATAATTCGAATGATTTATTAACATAATCTTCAGAGGATAGGATTGGAACCACATATCCTTTGAATTCATAGGCACTAACAATCATCTTATGATGGTTAATCATATAAGAGACCATCTTTCTGATGCCATATAAGGAACTCACTTTGTGAGATAAAGCTAAAATCTTATCAAATGCTTCTCTAGTAAAGACAAATGTTTCTAAAGAAATATTTTGTTTTGCTTCTTCACCAACGTTTGAATTTGTATGGGTAATGACGCCGTTCTTAGCGATCTCTAATGAGTCACAGTTTAAGTATTCTTTCTTACCGTTTGTGACTTTAGTGTATAAACATGTAATTTCCGCACCGCTTTCTTCGTGGGCTTCAATCAATGAACGGAAGTCAAATGACATTAAGAAGAATGTAGGAGCGACTACAACATATTCTGGATTTGCGTCTTCGATAATGGAGTAATGTGCTTCGATATTCTTAATATCTGTGTTGAATTTTGGAGAGTCGATGAGCTTCTCATTGACTGTGGTTCTTAAGAAACCAGTTCTGGTGTTATTAATCCAGACGTTACCTTGACCAGCATGGTTAAGGACTGCGGAAGTATTGGATTCCGCGAGAATGATAACTCTATCAATTCCAGAGTTGGAGAAGTTACTTAAAGTAAAGTCCATTAATCCGTAACGAGATAAGAAGGAAAGAGTTCCTAAAGGACGAGTTTTGGTTAACGCTCCTAAACTTGGAGTGTCGTGTAAATTACAAATACCTAAAACCTTATTCATTATTTCTTACCTCCTTTCGCGATAAGAACAACTTCATCGCTGTTTTGATTAATAACCGCTCCTTCTTCAATAACTACCTCTGGAGCAATGATTGCGTTATTCACTTTCGCGCCCAATTTAACACGAGCGCCTTGCATGATAACACAACCTGTGCACACCGCGCCCTCTTCGATGACGACGTCGCTAGAAATAACACAGCGATCGCAATCACCTAAAATAATCGCGCCTTGGTTTGCGATAGAACGTTTGATGGAACCGACTGGTCCAATATATTGAGGGACACTATAAGTGTCTTTTGTGTAAACACGTGTGGTACGGTCAGAATCATATAAATCTAATTCTGTATCGCCCATAGCCACGTCCATATTGGCTTGATGTAAGGAAGCGAGTGTTCCGACATCTCTCCAATATCCTTTGAATCGATAAGCTTGGAGTTTTAAACCATCATTAAGCATCTTTGGAATGATGTTGTTACCAAAGTCATGTTCTGATTTTGAATCTTTAGCGTCTTCGACAAGATATTTACGAAGTACCTTCCATGTGAACACATACACACCCATAGATGCGAGATTGCTCTTTGGTTGTTTTGGTTTTTCTTGGAATTCCACGATTTCATCTTTGGAATTAACCGCCATAATACCAAAACGGCTGGCTTCTTTTGGATCGACTTCAATAACGGAGATTGTGGCATCAGCTTTGGTGTCGATATGCAAATCAATCATATCGTTATACAAAGTCTTATAGATATGGTCACCAGAGAGAATAAGAACATACTCTGGTTTGTTATCGTCTAAGAAATCGATGTTTTGGGTAATGGCATCCGCTGTACCTTTATACCAGTTGGCGCCTTCTTCTGTTTGTCTTGGTGCTAACGAAGTTAATAATGAGTGGACACCGTTAAGTCCCCAGTGCTCACCATTACCGACATAGGCGTCTAGGTCAGTTGATTCATATTGTGTAAGAACACCAATGGTGTTGATTCCACTATTAGCGCAGTTGCTAAGAGGGAAGTCGATAATACGATATTTCGCTGCGAATGACACAGCAGGTTTTGCGGTTTTCTTTGTCAGGGCTTCAAGTCTTGTTCCTTTACCACCGGCAAGGATCATCGCTACAACTTTTTTGGACATATTTAAAACTCCTTATGCATACCTATTATATAACACTCGCACGCGTTATACACTTAGAAAAAACAAACTCTTTTTATAAAAGGGTAAACGATATACACTAATAGTCATGAAAGTAAGACCAGCCATTGGAAGAACTATTGGAATACTCATCATCCTCATTATCTTGGGTGCGGGTATTATCTTTAGTTTTACATTCAATTTATTTTTAAAACCAATCGATCAATGGGGTTGGCAGCCTTGGGTAATTATCGGCGTTTGGGCTGCATTATCCATCGGTATGATTTTGCTTACTTTCTTAACATCTTATTACGAAGTTTATCGTAAATATGTGTCTGTCAAAAAGGGCACAAAAACACTTATCTATTATTACAGCGATGTAGTATATATCGATGAAGCACAATACAGAAAGAACAAAACAATCGCATTCTTCACCAATCAAGGACATTCAAGATACTTGATGGGTGATAAGAAAGATATCTTGTTCAATACAATGCTTCAAAATTGTAAGAATAGATTAACGACTGAAGAGTTCAGACAGAAGTATCCGAAGGTTAAATTATAAAAAGTTGAGTTATCTGGTAGAAAAGATAACTTTTCTTTATTTTCAAATGTTTATTGCAACAGCAATTACCTTGTGATAAGATTTTTCAAGTGAATTAGGAGGGCTACGATATGTCAAGAGTATGTCCAGTTACAGGAAAAGGACCAGTTAGCGGTAACAACCGTTCCCATTCATTAAGAGCTACACGCCGTAGATGGAACTGCAATCTCCAAACAAGAACAGTTGTGGTTGATGGCAAAGAAATGCGTGTTCGTATGTCCACCCGCGCTTATCGCAGTCTCAACAAACAATACAAAGAGAGATAGGGTTTATTCCTGTTAATAAAAAAGACGACCGAGGTCGTTTTTTTCTTTATCTAAATAATTAACATTAATAATATTAATAAGATATGGGATGGCACTAGTAGGAAGATCATCATCCACTCTGAGAAAGCCATCACAATGAACTTCGGTCTAATCATCACTTCGTTACCTTTTTCATCAGTCGCGGAGATCATTTTTATATTCAGTGTTAATTTCGGATTCATCACCAGTCCAAAGGCAAACACTGTGAACACCATACCCATAATGAATATCGCTAATGGGAAAACCTCTTTTGTCTCTTGATAAATCTTAAACGCTGATAAACCAATTGCTGCGGGTGTGGCAAATGCTGCAGCGAATAATAAGACCGAGAAAACCATATGTGTTTTTATTGTCTTTAGTGGGATGAAATTAATGAGTCCCGCAAATAAAGAGAATAAGACCCCAGAGATTAATGCATAAAGCACATAGCCATTCTTATTAAATTCAGAGGCTGTTAAAGCGAATAAGCCAATAGAACAAGCTATGCCCATGATAAGGGCTAAATTTCCTAATAAATTAAGAGAGAAATGACTTTCGAAGTTAAATTCATAAGGAAAATGATTTCTCAAATCGTATCGAGTATTAAATCTCTTCTTATAATTCGCACATGATAAAAGGAAAAAGGCGACTAAAAAGAGAATAGATCCTGAAGATATTCCAATATACCAACCAATAGGCATTATTTCTTAAGTCCTTCGATTCTTTTTTTGAGGTCTTCGTGGCCGAATAAATAGGAACCCGCCACTAAGACATCAACACCAGCATCTTTACAAAGCTTACCGGTTTCATTGTTGATACCACCATCAACTTCCACTAAACACTTATATCCTTTGGCGTCGATTGCTTTTCTGAGATAACTGATCTTGTCTAAAGCACCAGAGATAAATGATTGACCGCCAAATCCTGGCTCAACAGACATGACTAACAATAAATCTAATTTAGCTAAGAATTTATCAACCACTTCAACAGGTGTTTTCGGTTTAATTGATAAGCCGGCTTTACCGCCTAATTCATGGATTAAATCAATAACCGCTTCCACTTCTTTATCGTCTTTACACGCTTCATAATGGAAGGTTAAATATTCCGCACCACTTTTAATAAATTCAGGAGCATATTTAAGTGGATCAGCAATCATGATATGAACGTCATTAACCATCTTATGACTATGAGCAATACTCTTTAAAACAGGGATGCCAAATGAGATGTTTGGAACGAAATGTCCATCCATCACATCAAAATGTAACCACTCGGCTCCAGCTACTTCGACAGCTTTAATTTCTCTTTCTAAATGATTGAAATCTGCACTTAGAATTGAGGGGGCAACAATAATCTTTTTCATCTTTCATACCTCTTTGCTTTAAATATGCTTTGCTCTGATAATTTCAAATAACATTCATATGCTATTTTGGGATATGTACCATCTTCAAATTTCTCTTTCACAGCGCACTTTCCTTCACTGATGTGCAAGCAATTTGAGTAGTAACATTTCGTAAATAATTCGCTAAAACCTGGGTAAAACTGGGCTAAATCCTCTTTATATAGATCTAATTCCAGGGATGAGAACCCAGGAGTATCAGCGATATATCCACCTTCGTATGGAAGGAGAATAACTTCTTTGGTTTGGTGTTTTCCTCTACCTAATGCGTAAGAGTATTCACCGACTTTTCTTTCAAAGTCTTTGTCGATGGAATTAATGAGAGAAGATTTACCCACACCGCTCTGCCCGATAAGGCATGTGACATGGTTTCTAAATAACTTTCTAACTTCCTCTAATCCATCAAAAGTTTTATTGCTAACAACATAGACATCAATATTCATCTTTCTGAAGTTATTAACAATCTCTTCAACAAGTTTCTTATCATCTTGAATATCCGATTTGGTTAACACTATTTTCGCGGAGATATTATTCATATTCGCATAGGTTAAATATTTGAAGGCTAATAAGTATGAGAATTCTGGTTCTTTAAGTGACTCCACGATGAGCATCTGATCGATGTTTGCAATCGGTGGTCTCTTCAGTAATGAGTGTCTATCGTAAACGCGTTCAATAACGAATGATGTATCACTGATTTCCACATCATCACCAACCGTAGGTTTAACTCCGTAATTTCTAAATAGTCCTCTAGCTGGAGCGTTATAAATTACACCGTTAGCTTCAACGGAATACATACCACAACTTAAAGAAACAATTCTTCCTCTCATTATTTGAAACCAAATATTCTTGCGAAGAACCCTTTCTTTTCTTTAATGGCTTTTGGATTATCTTTAAGAGCTTTTAAGTCGTTATATAACTCATTGGCATTAGCATATCTTTCTTTTGGATTTTTCTTCACACACTTAAAGATAATTCTTTCCACTTCTCTTGGACAGTTTGGTAACCACTTCTTTGGAGATGGGAACTTCTCTTTGACGTGCGCGATAGCAATATCAATGGCTTTATCTTTTAGATAAGGAACATGGCCAGTGATAAGCTCATAAAACGTAACGCCTGCAGCGTATATGTCTGACTGCGCAGTCGCAGGCTTACCTGACGTGATCTCAGGTGCGAGATAATGGACTGAACCAACAATCTCACTACCTTGGCTTGTAAGTTGAGCACTGCTATCGGTTTGAGCGATACCGAAGTCGCCTAACTTAATTGTGCCGTCACCCATAACGTACAAGTTGTCTGGTTTGACGTCTCTATGCACAATACCCCTCTGATGCGCGTAACTAAGCGCAGCGGATAATTGCATCATAATATCAATCGCTTCTTGTAATGGAAGTGATGAACGGAAGTCTAAAACCTCTTTGAGGTTTTGGCCTTTAACGTACTCGTTCGCGATATAGGGAATACCATCTATCGTTCCGTGATTAAAGACCTTAACTATGTTAGGGTGATTCAAACTAGCGGCAATGCTAGCTTCATTTTTAAAGCGTAATAAATTTACGGGATTAGACATGACGTCTTCTCGTATGAGTTTGATAGCGACGACTTTCTTATTGATGACGTCGTGCGCCTCATATACCTCCGCCATACCACCGTGCCCGATACGTGCACTAATGCGGTAGCGGTTATCAACAAGGGATCCAATCTTTAAAGGCATTATTCTTGCGCCTCCCAGATGACCACAGCGATGTTATCGCTTCCACCATTCTTGTTAGCTAATGAAACGAGTTCATTGACCTTTTGGTCAGGTGTATCTGTGCCCTTCATAATAGATAATAAATCTTTTTGGGCAACATTATTATATAAACCGTCAGAACACACTAAGATGGTGTCTCCTAAATATGGTCTAACTCTAATTTCTAAATCTAAACTTGGGTAGATACCTAAAGCATTCATAAGAACGTGTCTCTTTGGATGGGTATCAATTTCCTCTTTGGTGATTTCACCAATTCTATATAAGTATTGGACATAGGTTTGATCTTCAGTGATTTGTTCGAGGTTTCTATTCCTATAGGAATATGCACGTGAATCACCTGCTTGTGCAACTACCATATAATCGTTGACGATTAAAACCATGGTAATGGTTGTACCCATGCCTTGGTATTTTTGGTTATGGCTAGCTTGACGGAAGATCTCACTGTTGGCTTGTCTAATAACATTAGCCACCCATCTCTTCGTGAAGAACTTACCTCTGAATTTATCTTTTTCTTGGAAAGCTTGAGTGATGACTTCCACAGCGATTTGGCTAGCGAGGTCACCTTTGTTTTGGCCACCCATACCATCACAAACAACAAGGAGGATATTTCCTCTAGCGTTAGTTAAAGCGGCTGCTCTATCTTCATTATTCATACGCACTTTACCAATATCGGTCTTTACTGCGTATCTACCATATATGTATTTCTTATTGCTCATAATGAACCCTCACTTTTTGCTTTTAATTGTCCACAAGCAGCATCAATGTCGCTGCCGAATTCTTTTCTAATTGTCGCGGTCACACCACCTTTGGTTAGATAATCTAGGAAAGCGTGAACTCTATTACCACTGCTGCGTTTGTAATCATTCTTATTTGTTTCGTTATAAGGAATTAAATTAACGTAACCCATCGTTCCTTTAATCAGCTTGATTAACTCTTCAGCGTGTTCTTTTGTATCATTGATACCTTCTAAGAGAAGGTACTCGTATGTCACTCTTCTTTTTGAAATGGTTTCGTATTCTTTAACTGCCGGCATCAACACTTCTAATGGATAAGCTTTGTTGATCTTCATTAACTTATCTCTCAGCTCATTGTTAGGAGCGTGCAATGAAATTGCTAAGTTAGTTTGAAGTCCTTCTCTAGCATATCTCTTAATGCCCTCAACGATTCCACAAGTGGAAACAGTAATGTGTCTGGCGCCAATCGCTAATCCCTTTTGAGCGTTAACGATTCTGATGAAGTCCATGACGTTATCATAGTTATCAAACGGCTCGCCTGTACCCATGACCACGATGTGTGTGACGTGCATGCCTCTGCCTTCTTCACGTAAGAGGTCATTAATGACCATGACTTGTCCCACCATTTCTTCTGGTTTTAGGTTTCTTTGTCTACCCAAGATACCAGAGGAGCAGAATGAACAACCCATGTTGCATCCCACTTGCGAAGACACACAGACAGCGCATCCGTAGTCGTAGCGCATAAGCACGCATTCGACTTTCATGTGATCTTCAAGTTCCAAAAGGAGCTTGATTGTGCCGTCTTTACTGACTTGTTTTAAATATATTTCAGGAAGTTTCAAACAGTATTTCTCTTTGAGAACTTCTCTAAAACGCAATGAAATATCGGTCATCTCATCAAAGTCTCTAGCGTTCTTTTCGTACATCCATGTGTATAACTGTATCGCACGATAGGGCTTTTGACCTTCGCTGACCATTAAGTCTTGTAGCTTTTTCATTTCCATTCCGTAAAGATTAATCATGTTCGGCCTCTTTTCTTAAAATGGAAAAATATAACATTGTTTGATATTTATCAAACGGGAATAATTGTTTCTCTTCTACCAAGGAGAATTCACTATGTTCTGATAAGAAATTATGAATCACTCTCTTAGTTTCATTCTTACACACGGTTGGGAGTGCGTAGATAAGATATCCATCTTCCTCCACATGTGGAGCGGATTCATTTAACAAAGCCTTTTGAATTTGAATATATGCATCCAAATCTTCTTGCTTAATTCTTAAGAAGTAATCTGGATTATCAACGAGTCCTTGGAAGAAGGAATTCTCTGGAAACAAGAAGAATGCATGGACTGGTTTAGAGATGCATGTTTCTATCGCGTTATAAGCGCATTCATACACATGCAAATCCATGAGACCAAGGTCTTTAATATCTTCTCTCACTTCAAAGAAGTGCTTTTGATTTCCGCATAGATATTCGAGTTTTAAGTTGGTGCCTCTACTCGCATACATTTCTTTGAGTAAGTCATTAGAGCATCCACCATAGATAGCGACACCTCTTAAGAAGTCGACATCAACTTGATCTAAAAGATATTTGTAACCACCATGGCAAAGTAAAGCATCACCATTTTTAACCGGCTCACATTGTTTGATGTTTTTAATTTGTCTGTTATAGGCAATACCGCCAGATTCTAATAATTTGAAATCAGAATATTTATTAATGAAATCCGTATCGGAAATCTTATTGTTATCAATTCTTAAAGAATTAAGATCCTTAGATGAGAGACCACGATAGAGTCTCTTGCTAAGTATTGGGCCACAATTCTTTCTCCACATCCTCACTAACCAGAGAGGGAGATTATATCTCAAATGATAGAACTCATCAGTTTCTGGTTTAACTTCTTCAGGGATCAACTTGCTGGAATCTGAATACTTCTCTAATAAGAGTCCACCATCAAGTTCACATTCGTGCTTGATATATTTTAGTAATTCATCGTTCTCACAAGTCTTTGTGAAGAGATTATTTGCTAAAAGCAAACTCATTAATAAAGCATTATTGTCTTCAATACCTTCGTATTCCTTCTTCACTATTCTTTCAAAGATGTAATAGTGTCTCAAAACACATCCGGATAAAGAATAGATGCCGCTTCTAAAAGAAGGATCGATAATCTTTTTCTTTTCCTTCTTTAAAGAAGACTTCACCGCAACGTGAAAAGGAATGGACTCAAAGACCACTTTATTTAGAACATTGAAAGCATGTTCGTAGACTTTCATTATTTGTCCTCAAGCCCCTCAAAGATATCACCGGTATAGATTTGGTCGTCCTCTTCGCCCTCTTCTAAATCTTCGGGATATTCATTATCAACATCGACGAGATTCTCTTCGGAGAGAAATCTTGGATATGCGTCATTAATCTTTTGATATCTGTCGTCTTGGGAATAGTAAGTAAATTCAACGGTTACATGAATCGCCACTTCACCAATGCCGTGCATCATAAGTTGCGCCATTTGATCTTGTAAGACGGAAACTTTCTTAGGAGCGTTGACTTTAATTAGGATATTCCATGAAGTTTGTTCTGTTCCCTTATGAAACACCATTGCTTCTGGTGCAATAAAAATAACGTCATCTTCACTTACCTCATAGAGCTTGGCCACGAGTGGTGTTAACTCTCTAGATAAATTTCCAACGACGAATTGGTCTAAACCGTAAAATGTAACTGTAATCATAAACTAACCCTCGTGGTTAATTATAATACAACAAGATACATTTTTTATATTAAAAATTGTATGGATCGATATTGATAGTTAAATGGAACTGACTTTTGCCTGAATATAACGAGACAATTTTCTTTAAGATTTCTTTAGCTAATTTATAGTCTTTAAACTTCACTAATGCAGTTCTGAGATAGTTATCTTTTTCGTATGGAATATAAGGAACTGTTGGTCCGAGTATTTGACCATTATCCCCAAACTCTTTATTTAAAATGTCGATGATATTTGTCATACCAAAAATAACGTTATCTTCCCTCTTGCCTGCAAGTGTAATGCTCGCTAAATATGTGTAGGGCGGATATGATTGCATACGACGATAATTCATCTCTTTTTGATAGAACAATTCATAATTCTGTCTTGCCGCCATTGTAATAGCGTAATTTGTTGGATTGTAGGTTTGAATGATAGCGATGCCTTTCTTATCTTTTCTACCACTTCTGCCAACGGCTTGAGTGATAAGTTGGAATGCTCTTTCGTTTGATCTATAAGAAGGCATAGATAAACCAATATCCGCTAAAACAATGCCCACTAATGTGACGTCTGGGAAGTCATGTCCTTTAGCAATCATTTGAGTGCCAATTAAGATATCTGCCTTCTTTTGACGGAAAGCTTCTATAATAGAAGGAATCTTCGCTCTTATCTTCGCGGAGTCGCTATCTAATCTTAATGTTCTAGCTTCTGGGAAGAGTCTATTAACTTCTTCTTCAATACGCTCTGTGCCAAACCCTGTTTTCATAATGTATTTAGAGAAACATTCTGGACATTCTTCAGGCATTGTGCACACATAATCACAATGGTGACATTTAAGCATGTTGTCAGTCTTGTGATAGGTTAAAGGAATATCACATGTTGGACACTTAAAAATATGTCCGCATTTACGACAAGAAACTGATGTGGAAAAGCCTCTTCTATTGATTAAAAGAATGGCTTGTTCGCCTCTCGCTAAAACATTCTCAGTGGCTTCTCTTAATTGCTTAGAGAAGATATAGGAATCTCTATCGATATTGCGATAATCAGATAGATTGATAATTGTGGTTTCTGGTAACTCTTGTTTATTGATTCTCTTATTAAGTAGTAAGAGATGATAAACGTTCTTTTGGGCTCTTGCTCTAGATTCTAGTGATGGAGTGGCACTACCTAAGATAACTTTTGCGTTATGTTTCTTAGCTCTCATGATTGCCACTTCTCTAGCGTGATAGAAAGGAACGGTATCCTGCTTATAAGATTCCACGTGCTCTTCATCTAGGATGATGAGACCGATATTATCAAGTGGCGCAAAGATAGCGCTTCTGGCACCAATAACGACTTTGCAATCGCCTTTGGCGATCTTTCTATATTCATCATATTTTTCACCAGGTGTTAATTCACTATGGAGAATAGCGACATTACCTTTGAATCTTCTGATGAAATATTCCATCATCATTGGAGTTAAAGATATTTCAGGGACAAGCATTAAAACAGATTTACCCTCTTTTAGAACTTGTTCAGACAAAGAAAGATAAACTTCTGTTTTACCACTCCCGGTAACACCTTCTAAAAGATAAACACGATCATTAGAATTATTGAATTGATTCACGACCGCTTTTTGCTCATCGGTTAATGCGGGTGGTTCTTTATATTCGTAATTAGGAATGGCGAGTCTTCTCTTTTCTACTTTAAAAACTTCCACTTTTCCTCTTTCAATTAACTTGTCCAAGACAGAGACTTGTTTAATCTCTCTTTTCAAAACTTGGTCAACAGATGATATAAGTCTTAATAATTCGATTTGTTTATCAGTTAATCCATGTTCGCTTTCATCAATACTTCTCACATATAAGTCATAAGCAATCTTAGGAGCTTTTAAAGAGGACTTTCTAGGAGAAAGAGATGGAGGAAGCATGCATTGCAAAACTGATATCTTAGGAGCGATGTAATAATCGGCTACTTCGTCCGCTAAAGAGAGGAGATCTTCACTTAATAATGGACTCTCATCAATAACATCGATAATTTCACCAATTTTAAATCCAGTTTCTGCTTCAATTTCTTCTAAAGATTTATCAGTATCTTCTAACGCTACTACGTAGCCAACTAGTTCACGGTTATTAAAAGAAAGCAAAACACGAAATCCAACATCGATCTTTTTACTACCTTTATAGATATAAGAAAAAGGACGGTCGAGAGAATAATTAGCGTATTCAATTAATACTTGTACTAGCTTCATAATTCTTTTGCCGTCTATCTTTTCTTTGCTTTTGCTTTTACTAGATCAATTATCTCTTGTGCTGCTCTAGATATTTTATCATTAATGATAATGTGATCATAGTTTTCTGTCATTGTCATTTCCTTGAGACCTTTTTGTAATCTCTCTTGAATGATTTCTTCAGATTCTGTTTGTCTCTTTCTAATTCTCTTTTCTAATGCAGCGAATGAGGGAGGCATTAAGAAGAAGGAAATAACTCTATCATCATGGACTTTACTAAGAACTTGGGAAGCACCGTTGATCTCAATTTCTAAGAACACGTTCTTGCCTTTGTTTCTTAACTCCTCAACCTTATCTTTAGGAGTGCCATAACGATGACCGACGAATGAGGCCCACTCTAAGAAGTTACCTGCATCGATATTCTTTTGGAATTCTTCATCGCTCACAAAATAATAGTCAACACCATCGACTTCTTTTTCGCGTTTTTCTCTGGTGGTCATAGAAATAGAATATGCCAAATCGAGTTTGCCACTTTTCATGATTTCTTGTCTGACGCAGTTCTTACCGACACCAGATGGTCCGCTTAAAATAATGAGTAGTCCTTTTTTCATTTGTTGTATTATAAATAATTATTTATATTAAGGTCAAGCGTTTGTGATATGATACACATATGGGACCACTAAATGTCACTGCGAGTTCATTAAATAAAATTGTCTTGGATTTATCGGACAAAATTACGAAAAATCACATTAGTAATATCACCGTAATTAACTCCCAAGATTTGTTTTTTTCCTTCTCAAATTATCGAAAAGAGAAGCTTTTAGTGAGTTTAAATCCCCATCATCCATTCATTTCGTTGGTTAAAATTGATGACCCAGTCGGTACCCGTGTGGGTCAGCTCAGTGACACCCTTAGAAAAGAAGTTAAAGATGGATATCTATTAGAAATAAGCGCATTGAATAGTGACCGTGTTGTCTTAATGAGATACGGCTACACAAACGAATACTTCGATAAAGAAGAACGACAAATCATCATTGAATTAATTCCTCATAGACCAAATCTCATCTTAATCAACAAGGATGGCAATATTTCATACGCGACACATTACACGGATGCGCTCAACGAGCACCCAATATTAAAAGGCATCAAGTACGAACCATTAAAAAACAATGGATCCATCAAAGATGAGCCTTTTGATTTAGGTGTTTTCAAGAAAGAAGCAGAAAGATATTACATAGACGCTAAAAGAAAAAGACTTGATGAACAATTTAAACCTGTTTTGACACACATCAAATCCAGAATCAAAACCTTAAACCATAAACTAGAGATCTTAAATAAAGAAATGGAATCTGCCAATGAGAGTTTAGCTAATAGAGATATTGGCCAAATGATTCTCACATATGCAGGAAACGAAGAAGAACTCAAAACATACATTAAAGAAAACAATGTTTCATATGACTTTTCGTTATCTTCTGGTGTGAATGCTAATAAGTATTTCCAAAAATACAAGAAAGTTAAACGCACCATTGAGATGGATGAAAAAGAATTAGCGAAAACAAAAGGTGAAATTGATTATCTCCAAACATGTCTATCCCAAACAAGATTTATGAATGAAGATGACATTATTGAATTGGCTAATTTGTTATTCCCTCATAAGTTCAAAATCAATAGTAAAAAAGCACCACAAATAAAGCTTGGTGAGATATCAGTTAATGGCATTAAAATCTTCTATGGAAAGAACGCCAAACAGAACGACTTTTTGACATTCAAGAAAGCCAATAGAGATTATATTTTTATCCATGTAAAAGACATTCATGGAAGCCATGTTGTTATTGCAGATCCAAAACCAGATAATGATACCATTTTAACCGCTTGTGAAATTGCACTACTTTTAAGCGGACAAGATTGTGGAGAAATTCAAAGCGCGAAGATTAAAGACATCAAAAAAGGAAGTTTCCTTGGACAAGCAATTTTAACTTCCTATCAATCCTATAATATTAAATCTATTAGAGAAAATACGCGTGATTTGCTCAAATTTTAGTTCAAATCTCCAGTATTTACATCCACTTTCTCAATTAAGAACTTCATTGTGTTAGATGAATCTCCAGCAAGGATAACTTCGCCTTGCATGAAGAAGTATACAGTCGGCACAACTTTTTTATCTTCCCAGCAGTAATAACCCACTGTTGAGTCAATAATATAGTGCTCATTTTCACTGGTAATCGAGTTCACTGGAATGTAATAAATAGCACCTTTTTTAGTTTCGCACCAAGCACTTAATTGTGGTTTCAATTTTTGGCATGCTGTACAGGTGTCATCACCAATGTAATAAATGGAGTCAATCTTATTAGTGAAAGCTCTTTCAAACATATCGTCTGGAAGCACTTCAATAAGAGCACCACTTTCGTTATATTCAACATGAAGTTTTGGACCTGTATATTCCCTTTTTGTGCAGGAGAAAAGGAATGGAATCACTATTAATAAACGGTAAATGTTTTTCATCTGCTTATCTCCTTTTCTAGGAAGTCTTCTCCCTTAATTGCTTCTGATGTTGATAATCCAGGGTATCCTTGCTGTCTAAGTATCTCATAGGCCACAATGGCGACGCAGTTTGATAAGTTTAAGCTTCTCGCTTCCGGAACCATTGGAATTCTTAATAAACGATCTTCGTGTTCTCTGAGAATATCATGAGGAATACCGGTAGATTCTCTACCAAACATCACATATATATCTTTCACTTCATCTCTGAAGTCAAATGATGTGAATACTTTTTGAGAATATCTTGTCACATAGTAGACTTCCTCATTCTTGTGTTCCTTAAGGAAATCTTCATATGTTGGATAGTAATACATCTTTAAATCATCTATGTAGTCCATCCCAACCCTCTTAAGATCTTTTGAATCTATGGAGAATGTTAAAGGTCCAATAATATGTAAAACTGCGTGTATTGCCACGCAGGTTCGCATTATATTACCCGTATTTTGGGGTTTCTCTGGTCTATATAAAACGATATTAATCATTAATAACCACGAGCTTTTCTTTCCGCAATTACCTTAGGTAAAATGTTTCTCTTATAACTAGCTAAGCATTCTTTGATAACTTTAATAGCTACATCTCTGCCATAGACTTCGTCAACAGCGGTATCTTTGTCTTCAAGTGATTTATAAACTGTGAAGAAGTGTTTGATTTCTGCCATAACATGGTCTGGGACTTCGCTGATATCTTTGAAATCCTTATAGAAAGGATCATCATTACAAACAGCAATAATCTTTTCGTCTGGTAAACCATTATCAGTCATAATGAGGACGCCAATAGGCGAACATCTAACAAATGACATTGGTAAAATAGTTTCACTACAAAGCACCAAGACATCAAGTGGGTCGTAGTCTCTAGCAAATGTTCTAGGAATAAATCCATAGTTCTGTGGATAAATCGTAGATGTAAATAAAACACGGTCTAAAATCAAATGGCCTGTCTCTTTATCTAATTCGTATTTGTTTTTACTGCCTTTGGAAATTTCAATCAAAGATAAGAAATTTTCAGGGGTAATTCTCGCGGGTTTAACATCATGCCAACAATGCATATAGTTTCCTCCTTCAGCATTTATACTTTATCACAAAGAGTTTCGTATTACATTACGAAATTTGATATACTCATCGTATGAAAAAGTTTTTATTACTTTTGTTACCTATCGCATTAACGCCTTCAATCACTGCCTGCCAGGATAAAGCACACAGTATTGTCGCTATTAATACTGCTGATAAAACATATAAGTACGTCGATATAACTTTCCTTCAATTTGAGCGATTGATGGATCAGAAGCAATCTTTCTTCATTGAGTTCTATGGTAATGGTTGCAGCCATTGCAAAAACCTCAAACCACTACTTGAACAATACGTCCAAAGTACAGGCAATTTGATCTATCATTATGACTTGTGGTCCATTGAACAAGACACGTATTATTCTGAGGTTGAAAAGTACCCTGGTGTTATGCCTGATGGTGTTCCCACAATGAAATTTATCAAGAAT
>CAJOPR010000072.1 GCA_905236395.1 uncultured Bacilli bacterium | reverse complement strand
TTAATAAATTTATATCTTTCTAAGGAATAATAGTGTTTTCCGCTATAATCCTATTTTTGGCTTTAAAAAACGGCAAAAATGAGATTATAGACAGAAAAACTGTTTATAAGTTGAATTTCTTTAAAAAATCAATAATGCACCGCCGCTTGTTTTGGCAATCAATTATGCGAAAAAAAGTGACAAAAATATTTAGTTTGGTGTAGAAAACTTGCACCAACCTAAAGAAATATGTATATTATTAATGCAGGAGTGCAGTTTATGATATCCAAAATTTCTTTTAAAAATTTCAAAACTTTCACAGAACGTACAAGCATTTCATTTGTGGCCACGCCAATAAAACGCTTTTTGTGCAATACCACAGATATGCCAAATAAAAAAATATTAAAGACTATTGGTATTTATGGTCCAAACAACACTGGCAAAACATGCGCTATTTTAGCTATTGCAAATTTAGCTAACATCATGTTAGGAAGACCGCATGAAAATCTATCTAATTCATTCATTGATGATGACGTTATCGAATACGAAGTTGAATATTATATTGATAAACAATTTTATAGGTATTACGTTCAATATGACTGCAAGAATAATAAATATATTCAAGAACAGTTATTATCTTTAACTACGCAAGAATCAAATCCGTCCGTTATATCAGAGAAGGTTTTGATAAAAAGGGATCAAGATGGTATCACCATTTCAGGTAGTAGACAATCTAAAGATTTAGCGGTTTTGTTAGCAAACAATAACCCCATAATCATGACTGTCAGATTTTCTGAAGGAAGCTTGCTGGATATCGCTAAAAAACATTACATCGAATTTGCGAATTCAATAGTTCCTTTGAGAATGGATTTATCAATTGATCCAAGCAAAACAATCGAATTATTTAGAACCGATGAAAAGGCTGCAAAGTTTATTAAAGAATTTGTAAAGAACTGCGACTTGCACATAGAGGATTTTTCATGGGATGACAATTTTAGAACTGATGTTGATATATCAGACAAATTGCCTGGTATGCAAATAAATAACGAACTCAAATTTACATCTAGACATTACGGTCATTATGTCCCTAGTTTCATTTTTGACTCTGTTGGCACAAAGAAATTAATTGCTATTTCCGGATATATTTATGACGCGATTAAAAATGGAAAACTACTACTAATTGACGAAATTGATAGTTCGTTACATCACATTATTACCAAAGCGCTGGTGGCGATGTTTAATAATTCATTGAACGAACTGTCTCAATTGGTCTTTACCACCCATGATGTACTCTTACTTGATTTAAAGCACTTAATGAGAAAAGACCAGATTTATTTAACAGATATTGATGATAATAAGAACGCATCGATTGTAATTCGCCTTTCTGACATTTCTTCAAAAGAAGAAAATGGAATCAGAGGTGACGAGGATATTGTTGATTATTATCTCAAAGGAAGGTTTGGTGCAATACCATCACCAGATTTATTTGATGCTTTAGTGGAGGCGACCACAAATGATTGAAGGCAAAAGAAATATATTGATCATTTGTGAAGGACAAGAGGAGTGGCACTATATAAAAAGGCTGCTCTCTTTCCCTTTCTACAACAGTGATTTATATTCTTTTGCCGAACCCATAAATGCTAAGGGTAACGAAAACATTTATCCAAGATTTCAAATTGAATATAACAAAGGCAAATATGATTTGATTCTTATTTTTTGCGATGGGGATAATAATTCTAAACAATTTCAAAATATTAAAAAGAAGATAAATGATAACATCTTTGGCGAAGCCGGAATGGCAGAAAGGTTTATCATCTTTGTTAATCCCGTGACTCTTCAGGTTGTGCTTTCTCATTTTGGAGAAATATATTTAATTCATAAGAGCAAGAAGGCGAATTCCCATTTAGTGGAAGAAATTACCGGAATAAAAGGATATGATGCCAGAGAAGAAGAAATTGTTGAAATGGTAAATAAAATATTTTTTCGATCTTACGCGGAAATGAAAGAAAGAATACGCTTGTTGTCAGATGATGTTTCAAAAGTGCCAAGTACCAATCTCCTGTTCTTTCTAGAACACCTAGAAGGAGATAATGATGACTGGATAGATGAAATCAATAACTTAAGAAAATAGAGGCAGATTATTGTGATGCTTAATCCGTTTTTATTATCGTTTTGCTTTTATAGGTTTTTGATAGTGTATATACTATAACCACATTAGTTATTATTATGGATTGGAGATAGATATGATCTGCAGTAAAGAGATATTAGATTTCTATTATGCTAGTGAGAACTATGTATTAGGATGTACAGATGATTTAAGACGCGTTAAAGAGCTTTATTTATCTTCGATAAGTAATAACACTACGGAAGCGGAAACATTCGTTAAATCGCTTCCTAATATCAAAAAACAACTAGAAGAAGATTTAGAGTTCTTCTTAGAAAGTGATCCGGCAGCGGATTCTAAAGAAGAAGTCGTTTTAGCGTATCCAGGGTTTAAGGCTATTAGATATTATCGTATAGCCCATGAACTATATTTATTAAAACAATACGTTAATGCGAGGATCATAAGCGAAGAGGCACATATCCTCACGGGTGTAGACATACACCCAGGCGCAAAAATTGCGAGCCCCTTCTTTATAGACCACGCGACCGGTATTGTTATCGGTGAAACCACAGTGATTGGTAAACGTGCAAAGATATATCAATGCGTTACTTTAGGTGCTTTATCATTATCTAAAGGTAAACAACTTAGGGGAGTGAAAAGACATCCCACATTAGGGGATGATGTCACTATATACGCAGGTGTATCTATATTAGGTGGAGATGTCGTTATTGGTGATAGAGTGACTATCGGATCTAACGTCTTCTTAACTAAGTCAATACCGAGTGATATGAAGGTCACAATTGGCGAACCAGAGTTGGTATTACAAAAGAGAAATAGGTAGTGGGAAAATTTGTAATAGTTCTGGTTCAAAATAAATAAGTAGATGAAAAGAAATAAGCAAAAAGACATTGAATTTATTTGGCAAAGTGTAGGATATATCATCCACCTTTCGTGTATGATTGAACAAAATGTTAAATTGCTTATTTCTGGAGAAGAATTCTTAAAAGAATTCGATGAAGAAGAAATCAATATTTTGGATCTACTAAAAGCTAAGAACAAAAGCAATGAATTGTTGCATAAAAATACTGATGAAAAGAAGATGCTTGGTAAACTAATAGATCAACTAGAAAAATATAAATTGTATAAGGGCAGTGAATTAATTAAAGATTTAAGAAAAGCTTCGGGTATTCGTGGTTTTTATGCACATGAGTTCTTCAAAAACGATCTCAAAGCGAGACACTTAGAAACAGATCCACTCTACTACAAAGAACAAATCCAAAATGATGTAAGTTTTCTATATGAATTAAATGAAGAGCTAACAACATTAGTATCGAAATATAAGGAACTCGCTAAGAAGGCTTAATCCTTAAAAGTAATTATATGAATACAAATGTATATGTGGGTTATTTTGTGTGTGAGAGCGCAGCCCACACACGCATTTATTTATTGATAAATAACAAAGTGTTAATTAAAATATAATAGTCAAAAGCAAAACCACAGTGATGTGGCGACGCAAAACTATAGGGTCTTAATTCCTAACGAATAAGATAGCCAGCTGCCGAAGAATAAAAGGCGCTGGCTTTTTATATCCTAGGAAAGAAGAAAGAAGTAATGAACCGTCATCAAAAGAAAGCTTTATCTTTAGCCGCGGCAATCGCCAATCTTTCTTTTGCTGTCGCCACAACGAGCGTTGCGACTTATGCTTGGTATACAGCGAATGCTACCGCAACAATTAACGTCAATACGGCCAGTGCCACGATTGTGACATCTGGTTCTGATGTCTCTCTTACTTATGAAGTTTTAAAATTTGATGATGATCTCAAGGAAGGCGTTTCCTACCAAGGTTCCGCCAGTGAATTTAAATTAAGAAAATACGATAGATACATTGGTTATAATCATGAATACGAGAACGCCATTATTAGAGCGATTGTTTCTTTTAACGGTGTCTATAATGCAGATAAAGAAATCAATATCAACATTACTTGTACGCAACCATTCTTCCACGCAACCGAAACAACAAAAGTTATTCCATATACTTCAAATATTATTCAATTTAAATCTAGTGTAGTTTCGTATATTGATGGCGAAGATGCGGTCCACACTATGAATAGTTTTATTGAAGATGAAAGCGACCCACAGACGGGGTGGGTTGAAGATGCTGCCGCATCATATGAAACAGCAAGAGTGTATTTTAAATCTCAAAAAGCGGCAACAAGTTACGTCTCCGCTTATAACAACACCGCTGAAAAACATAGTACATACACCATTACGGAAGTTCCGTATTTACCTATCAGTGATGATGATGATACCACAATTAAATCCGCTGTTATTTATCTAGAATGTTCTTATAACGAAGAGGCTGTTAAGTATTATATAAATAATCAGCCTAGTGATAGTGTATATACTGGACTTAAAATTACAAAAGAAGATTTAATAGGTGACATAAATAGAATTAATTTTGAGATTGCTGACACCGTTAAAGGCGGCTATGAAAAAGTTACTTCTGATCCGCTAGACGGCAATGGCCAAGTTGACTACACAGGCAAATATCTTTTTGTTTATGATGGTGTTGATTCAAAAGGCGGAGATGTTTTGCTAGATGGCGGCCTATCTAGTTCATATTTGGAAGCAAAAGCAAATTTTGCATATGCCAACATTCAAGGTGGAACTATCAATTCCAATTCAGTTGTAGATAAGAAATCTTTTGCTATTAGCAAAAACAATTCCTATTATAATATCTCTGGTAACGCAGGCAAAATCGGCCATACAACCGGAAGTTCAGATATTAAGACCGGAGATTATAAAAATACGATTAGCAGTATGACAGTTAAAGATGCTGATAATGATGCGAGTACAAAATCTTTAGCATTTTATGACAATTCAACAAATGCGAGATTTGGATACTATGAATCTGGTGCATCTGGCTATCGCGCCGTTGATATGTACAAATACAGCGATGATTTTGAGCCAAAACTTCTGATGTCTATAGCTGTAACTACTGCTAAGGCTAATTACAATGTTGGCGATGAATTCGTATACCCAACAGTAGTTACTGCAACATATGACGATGAATCCACAACCAATGTTGCATCCTATGTTGTTTGCACAGGATATGAAGATGTCATGGATGTTTCAGGCGATCATAAAATCCATGTCTATTATACTGAAAATAACATTACCGTTCAGACTACATATACAATCCGTGTCAGCGGTATGCCTTTTGTGGAACTAAATAAAACAGAAGTAACAATTGCTCCTTCAGGGACTGTATCTTTAACTGCTACAGCACACAATTTCCAAGATGGCTTATCTTATTCATGGTCAACCGGCAGTTCAAGTGTTGCCACAATCAGTCCTACTTCTGGTCAAACAATTACAGTCACCGGTGTTGCTTCTGGCAATACAACAATTACAGTCACCGTTACCGATAACGCAAGCAATTCAGTTACTGAGACTTGTGTTGTTTATGTGCAATCCGCAATGACAGCGTATTATCAAAAAGTTACTTCTGAACCAGCAAGTTGGGCTGGAAAATATTTGATTGTTTACGAAGCGGATTCAAAGGCTTTTGATGGCAGTCTTGCAACTCTTGATGCAGGTAATAACGTTAAATCAGTAACTATTAACAATAATAAAATTACTGCAGATAATTGTGATTTTTATTTCACAATTGCCGAATACTCTACTGGATATTCCATCCAATCTGCTTCAGGAAAATATATTGGTTGGTCTACTGAGCCAGGTGGATCTAATGGCTTAACGGCAAGTGCAAGTGCTTTATTAAATACCATTTCCTATAACACCAGCGACAGTTGTACCAATATTGTTGGATCTGGGGGAAAATATTTGCATTTTAATTCCAGCAGTGGTGATAGCAATTATCGTTTTAGATATTATGATTCCACTAGCCAACAAGCAATCCAATTATACAAAGAAGTAGCCGCCAATGAGTTGGTGTCTTTATCCTATTCAGGAACTCCAGCGACACAACTCATTGGAAGTTCATTCAACAAGACAGGATTAACTTTCACAGCAACATATGCTAACGGCACCTCCAATACTGTCACTACTAGTGTAAGCGTTGACGATTCTTCTGTTGGTGGAGCTGGAACTTATGACTTAACAGCTTCATATACCGAAAATGGTGTTACTAAAACGGTTGTTGTTTTTGATGTTACCTATGTCGTGCCGGTTGTTGAAAGCATTACGTTATCTGGCACAATCACCAAGGATGAATATCTCACAACTGACTCATTAGATCCAACAGGTTTGGTGGTTACGGCGCACTATAGCGGTGGCGGTTCCACGCAAATTAATAACGCTGATGTCACATGGACTGTTTCCTCAGATAATTCTACATGGACCTCTGGTTTTAGCGCTGGAGAAGATGTTTACTATGTAAAAGCAACATATGACGGACACAGCGATTCTACTAATGATGCAATTTTGTATGTTTACGCAAGAGCACTAACATCTATTACCATCACTGGACAAACTACGTCCTTCGCCAATAATGCAAAATTTGCTTTTGGCGGCACATGTACAGCTCACTATAACGAAGATACTGGCGTGGAAAGTAGCGCAACTGTTACCCCTTCTTCTTATCATTTGGACAGCGCTAATGGTACTACAATCACTACAAACACAACATTAACTAATGCCAGCCACAATAATCATGAAATATATGTCAAATACACCGAGGGTGGTGTTACCAAAACAGCTCATTATACTATAACTGTAACTGGTTCAACGCCAACTCAAAAGACTGTAAAATGGAATGCAAGCAGTGGTGCTTTAAATGGTAGCTCTGGAGGCACTATTTCATCTGTGAATGATACATCTACAGGCACAATTTCGACAGGTTCGTTCTCTTGGTCCTTCACTAGAACACTTAAGTCCGGAACAGACTCCGTAGGATGGAATGCTAACTCCCAAGGAGCAATACAATTAGGTAAAAATGGTGGTGTTGAAAATCTTCAATTCACAACTAGCAACATCTCCGGCACGATAGATTCTATAACCGTTGAATGTGCTTCTTACGGTGGTGCACATAATTTATCAATTACTGTTGGTGGAAATTCATACTATAACGGTTCTTCGCCAGCATGGGGAAGCGGTACTATTGGCACAAAGACTGGTACTGGTTCTTCTTCTGGCACGATTGAAATCAACTTCACAAGTGGTTCTAGAGCGCTTTATATTAAATCAATTACCGTGGTTTATACATCATGAGGTTCAGCATGAAATTATTTGACTTTTTGAAAAAAAATAAACTAGTAACTACTCTAGGTGTTACAACCATAAGTACTTTTGCTGCGCTTGTGGTATCAACTATCAGTTGGTATGCCGCACACGACATCACCGATATCAGCATTGATTCTGGTGTTGTTGCTGGTTATTTTGAAAGCGGAGATGGAACCTCCGCGGATCCATATGTTATTGCTAGACCAGAGCATTTGTTTAATTTAATGCAATTACAACAATCAGAAAAAGAAGAGGGTGGGGTCCAATTCTATAAAAAAGAA
The DNA here is from genome assembly GCA_905236395.1 of uncultured Bacilli bacterium. GTDB lineage: Bacteria > Bacillota_I > Bacilli_A > RFN20 > CAG-826 > RUG13091. The sequence continues at coordinate 19,996 of CAJOPR010000072.1, read as the reverse complement.
ATGTATTTTGCTCTTGGTAAAGAAGTTGACGGCAAGAGATTATTCTATTCTTATAACGACGATGGTGTTTTGCTCAACGAGACTCCAAACTCCAAAACATTAAATATGAAATATTATTCTAATCAAGGAGTATTAATCCCGATTGGAAGTGAACAATATCCATTTATTGGACATCTTGATGGCCACAATCTAACTGTCACAAATTTAACTATTAATGGTAACAGTCAAGCTGATATTGGTATATTCGGTTATATTGCTCAAGGAACGGATACAACAACGCCAAATGTTAAAAATGCATATTTTGACAACGTCACAATTGATGTTGGTGTGGCGAATTTAACGCATCAAAATGGAACCACACATAATGCCCACAAGCATGATAGCAATGCATTTGTTGGATATATTGTTGGTCACGTTTATGATGCAGATGCAGCATTGAGCGATGTCTATGTCAATAACTGCAAAATATTAAATCAAGCTAGCGCTAGTGCGGCATTAAAGAACAATTTTGGCTATATAGGTCATAGTGACACTAACAGTGTTTCTCCAGCAGGTTCTGATAAGAGCATCCAATTAAATGCATCTTCATTAAATACTTATTTATCTAATAATTACGATGCAATTGACGAGGAAAAGTTTGCGGTTAGAAATGCTAATTACACAAATTCCACGAACAAGACAGTAGCTAACGCAATCACTAACCCATCATCTGGAACTTATACATTTGGCGAAGGCGTAACTGGTTTAGGCAATATTTCTTTAGCCACTGCTGGTTATACCATGGAAGATTCTGTTATAAGAGATGCTAGATATAAGGAAGGTAGCGTCTTTAAATCACTATCCCAAAACGCTACCGTTCTAAATAGTGTTCCAACATCTGAAGATATAGCGTCCTTTGATGACGGAGCATATATCTATTATGACTCTTCTAAAAATGGTACGACTGATTCAAAGTGGCAATATTTAACCGTCTCATCTACTAGTGGCGAAGTTACCACAGTTCAAATGAACTGCTATTACATGACTTATGAAGATAATAGTACGACGTACTATATTAAATATAGCGATGGTGGATTAGTTGGCACCACGACATCACCCGCTAATGCATCTGCGTCGGATAGACCAAATTATTATTTCTGCTTAAGAGAATCTGCCGGCTCAACCGGTATCAGAAGTTACTCTTCAGCTACTGATACTAACACAACGTATCATCTGTTCTCTCCTGCGAACAACACATATGTAACTTCCACGACAAGCGGAACAACAAACTCTTTCTCATTTGCTCAAACTTTTTCCAATAGTTTAGAGTTCTCTCAACAAGGTAATGGAGCTGTTGTAGCGTGGTCTGGAAATACACAAAACAATGCGTTGTATTTCTATTGCACAGGCACAAATGTGGCATTTAGAAAAATCACAGCCAATTTTAATAATCCAACAAGGATTACCTTCAAGGGTTTAAATAATCCCGATCCAATACCTACTTATGATCCTACCTACATTTTGGTTACCAATGTTTCTCAACTATCAGCCAATGATGTTGTAACGTTTGTTTATGAAGATGATGATAGTGAAACTGGTTATTACGCGATAGGCGTTCAAGCGAAGAATAATAGAGGTGCTGTTGAAGTTGCGCTTTCAAATCATGATGAAGGAACTGATAACTACATTAAGGCTAATGATGCAACCGAATCTGGATTTGCTTCATTTGTTCTAGGCGGATCTACTGGTAATTGGACATTTAGAGACACATATACACAACAGTACCTTTATGCTGCCGGTACCAGCTCATCCGGAAAGAATTACCTAAGAAGCGAGGACGAGCTTGACAGCAATAACTGGGGGAAATGGTCTATAAGTGTCAATGATACATCTCATGCTGCTTCAATTGTTAATGTTGGTAATACCTATGTTCCTAACTTAGAGTATGCTGAAGGCACGAATGCGGATGGTCATTATCATATTTTTAGATGCTACAGAAATGCAGCAAATCTTGGAACACCTCTTATTTTTAAGAGAGACTCAAGTAGTGCTACGAATATTTACATTCATGATTCATTCGTGTTTGAAGTTGAAACAACCAGTACAGGTATAAGACAAACCAATACTTATCAAATGTATTATAACAACGAGTTGAATGAAGCATTTAGCAATGATTCGCCATTACTTAATATTCAAAATGTGACATTCAATTTGGTTACCTCGCAAATCACATTCACGCCTCAATCTGGCGGGCATTATGAAAGAATTAGCAGTTATTCCGTTGATATAGAGGAAGGCAACTATGTAATTGCTGCAAAGGTTGACAACACTTATTATGCGGCATCAAATTCCGTTGCCAATTCTCAACTTAATTATTCATCTGTTACTACTTATACATCAAATGGAAAAACTTGTATTTCCTCATCTAATGCTGCTGGGCATGTTTTTGCTATCACTCAATATAACGATAATTCAATTACCATCCAACTTAATAATGACTATTATTTGAAAACAACAGGTGCGAATACAACAAATTTGGGCAGTCAAAGTTCTACAGATGACACCAATTACTCCACATATTGGGATCCATCCGCAGGCACGAACGGAACCTATCGATTAACGAATGAATATAGCACTACAACAAGAGGTTTAATTTTCAGCAGTGGTACTGGATTTAAAAACTATGCCACATCAAACGTCACGGCAGGCGGAACAACATATTATGATTTGGAATTATTCAAATTTGTTGCTGATTCAGAAACATTAGATGATAATGCAGTGTACATCGGGGATCAAATTGGTGACAATTATAATCCTGCATATATTGATGTTGTTGGTAATTTCTCATCAACTTCATCTGCAATGACATTCGCTAATTCAACTGGCACTAGTGTCTCTTCTAGTTTGGGTAGCACCTTCTATGCTACACAGTTCTGTAATAAATCGGCAGTGGTGTATGTTGAAAATAACCATTCTATTGATTTAGGTAGAGTATCTATTAGTTATACACAAACAGAAACCAATGGTTTGGCATTGACTAAAGGTAACGGAACACTAAAAACTGTGGAATATGATTTAAGCGTATCTGATAGTGATGAAGATGCTAGTGGACATACTAATGTTATTAATTTGAGTACGAATAACATAGGCACGTATGCATATTGTGCGGTCAAAATTACAGATGATAATGATACACCTGAGATTCTTACTGACGATACACTGCAAATATACGCATATTTTGATGCTAGTGGAGTTGCGCATGTCTCATCTGGAACATATGATGCTTCAGAAGTAGATTATTTCATATTAGATTTCAAAGCCAACTCTGGTAATGTGTCGATATCCAACATCTCATATACATTTACTGCTTTACCAGGTAACAGTGGTAACTTTGGTAAAGTTGGATATAGATCTGCAGATTATTCCAGTAGCACATATACATCTGATAAATGGAGTCAAACTGTGCCAACGCATGCAACAGATGAAACAATTCTCAACTTCTTTGTCGAAACCGCTGCTGGTAAGCAATCATATTTCTATGTTTCATTTGATGGCGAACATACATATGACATCATTGCTAAAGCAACAGTGGAAACAAATATGTATGTATTTAACTATGATGCAATGATATATACAGTTAATGTTAATAATTATCCATTATCGGGAGGTAGTTCTACTGTGGTGTTACCACCAAAAGTTTACGATCCTGAAAATGGTTGGGCTGCATAAAGTTATCTAAATAACATCTTTTTCACCATCTTTGCAATATTTATATTGAAAATACATAAATAAGCAGTTATCATATATTTGTTCAAAAAAGTTGAACTAATATGAAAGCGAGCGTTTTATGGCGTTATTAAGATTAGAACTAAATAACATACTCTGCTTTAACAATTTCAAAGCAGATTTTTCTTATCCAAAGAAATTGGTCAATTCACCACTAGAATACGAATATTTAAGATTATTTCCAAATCTAAGATACAAGAAAGTTAATATCATTGTTGGTGCTAATGCATCTGGTAAGACTTCCCTTGGCAAAGCGATTCTTATTTTGTTTTTATTGCTGAAAGATAAAGAATCTAAATTATTTAGAGATTCAGTTAACAATAAAAACAAAGAAGCATATGCACTATTAGATCATGTATATTCGAATGGTGTTTTCTTTCGTTTTGAAGTCAAATGCCTTCCATCTGGCGACCTATTAGCGAGATATAGACAGCTACAAATGGGAAAAAATGATTCTTATGAATCTCTATTGAAGAAATTACCTGCTGATATTCCTTTTGATAATTATCTTAAGGTGCTAGAAAATGTTACTTTCAGTGGCTGGAGATTTAATTTCCCCACAATAGAAACCGGATTCGATTGCATTAGGTGTAAATATGACGATGTTGATTTAGATGAATTTGTCGCCACATATCAGAAGATATTAAAAACATTGGATCCATCAATATCTAAAGTATTTAAATCTAAAGAACAAGAAAATACATTCATCATAAAATTTGATGATGGCAAAACAGTATCTGTTAAAGATGGCGAATCAATAAGCGGATTATCATTACTTTCTTCTGGCACTAAATATGCGATTAACATCGCCGGCATCATATGTGCCATCAAACATCACGATAACGGATTTTATTATGTTGATGAGCAATTCTCATATGTGAATTCTGATATTGAAATTGCTTGTTTGGCCACAATGATTGAATTATTAGGAGATGGTGAACAGCTATTCTTCACATCTCATAATTACGATATTTTAGATATCTCGTTGCCGAATCATTCTTTTAATTTCATTAAAAAAGAAAAGAACTCTGATGGAGTATACGAAATAAAAATTGTAAATGCTTCTGTTTTGGAAAAACGAAATAATGTCAGCGTTAAAAATATGAATGAAAATGATTATTTTGGCATCGCTCCTGATACAAGTGCAATTTTTGATTCATAGGTGGGAATATAATGAAATATCACTATTTTGTTGAAGGGCAATGCGAAAAGGTGTTTCTAAAAACACTGATGTTTTGCGATGAAGAATTAATTAAAGAAGGGAAAATTGATATATTTAATTTTGTTGGAGAAATATTTCCATCCGCTAGAGCAACGACAATCGCTAAAGACACTGTAGTGGTTATCGTTTTTGATGCTGATGCCGGCAATCCAAAATTATTAAAACAAAACATCGATATTTTAAATAAAAGAGCAAGTAGTCATATCAAAGATATAGTGTTTGTCATATCAATTAATAATTTTGAAGAAGAACTTGTTTATTCAACCAATCTCAAAACTATCAATGATATGTTTAAAACTAAAAGCATCAGCGAATTTAAGACAAAATTATTGAGACACGATTCATTGAATGCGAAGCTAAAAGAAATAGAATTTGATATCAATAAAATATGGTCGAGGCAGGTCACAACAATATATAAAGATATTAAAAACTGTGGCTATAAGATAAAGAAAAAGAAATAAATAATTCTAAATTATAAGAAAATATATTGTTATTTTATATATATTAATATATATTAAATATGCAAGTAGATTAGATAGAAAAGTCCCATTTCATCTAATTTAAAGCAAATATCTATCATCCATTCAATAAAAAAAGACAATTATTGAATGATTTTGTCATATTATGACAATATGAAAGGAAAATTACTTATTATGAAAAAGAGTACAAAAATTTTAGTACCAGCATTAGCAGTTTTAGCATTAGGTATGGCCGCTTCTGTTACAGGTACAGTCGCTTGGTACACCGCTGACTCCAATGCAAAAGTCAATGTTACTGCCGCTACAGGTAACCTTACATCGACAGCATCATCAATCACCGCCGGCACCTATACCATTAACTTTACAGTAACACCTGCGGATTCTGAGTTAGAATTATCACACGTTGCCACAGAAGCTGGCACCGATGGCGCTGGAACAGCCGTCGCTTCTGGCGACCTCATTTTCGGTGTTGTTTCCAATGGTACGGTCAATACAAGAAAATGTGCTACATCCAGTAATTTTATTTCTGGATATACCATTGCTCCATCTTGGGATGTTGTTCCATCAGATCCTGCCGACGTTGCTTATTTAGGTGGAAAATCCTTCACCATCAATTTAGGTGTAACTGGTCAAGCAAAATTATTAGCAACAAATGGTATTACAGGATTAGTTAATGCAACAGCTGGAACCGCTATTGTCCACATTGCTGCAAGCACATTAGCTTTAAGTGTTGATTCAGTCTCACACCCATACGTTCACATCGAACCATCAAATCTCTCCGGATCTGAAACAGGCACGGTTGGTGCAGTTACAGTTGTTGCGGCAAACGACGTTTCACTCTCCTAATAGCCAATTAAAAGTGAAGTCCTCGTTAGCAATTTGAATGAGGCATGCCTCAAGCCCTATAATGGACTTGGGGCTTTTTCTTTGCTAGAGCATATTGTTTAAAAATATAAATTGTTATTGAAGCGAAATAATATTATGATAAATAAAGGTGAAACAAGCTATGAGTCCAAAAACAAAGAAAATTCTATTTTTTACCGGATTAGGCCTTGATATTGCTATTACTACATTTTTATTTGTTGTTGCGATAATTATGTTAGCAACAATGCCTATCGATCAACGCGATATGCAAGATGCAGTCGTAAAGAACGGACAATTCATTGGATATCTTCAACAGCATCCTGTTGTTTATTTGTGCGCATTTGTTATTCCGCTATTTGTTCTTTTAGCGGCAAACATTGTTTTCTTGGTTCTTTATGTACGAAAGTTGGCCAAGAAACCCGCTGTTGCAGTTGAAGATCTCAATGAAGCTCAAAAAGCAGCGCTACGTGCGGAACTATTAAAAGATCTCCAAAACGAACAAAAAGCTTCCGAAGAAAAACCAGAAGAAAAATAACATTATTAACAAATTATAGGCGCCCAAAAGGGCGCTTTTAATATCTTTATAAGATAATAAAGTGTTGACACTTATTTTTGTAACGATATATATTAATATTGTAAAAAGCAAAGTCGTAGTGATACGGCGACGCAAAACTATAGGGTCTTAATTCCTTTGAATAAGATAGCCAGTTGCCTTATGGGTTCGAAGCAGAAACCCATTGTTTGGATGATAGGCAATGGCTTTTTTGTTTCAATAACCTTGGGACACATATTAATTTAACAATACTATTATTACTGGATTTTATTTTCACTATGGTTAATTTAAGTTACATAAGGAAAAGAAGAGCTAGACGAATTATTGCTGCCGTAGCAGGTGGATGTTCTGCTTTAGCTTTAATCATAGGCGCGATTGCATTATTAGGACAGCGTGCGTCTCCTTTAACTGTATCTTTAAATAATTCAGGTGCCAAATTAACACTTGCCACATCTGAAACTAGTGAAGATGGCAGAGTTTACCTTGTTGCGGATAAGGTTCCCGGATATGACTTATATACTGAAAGTCAATTTGATTATTACCATAAAGAATTGGATGACGAGAACACATATTCTGAATTAGCAGAAAAAGAATCTGCAACATTATTCTTTAAATATACTTTCTATATCACCAATACTGGTGGATCAGAAGCGGATTATGATTTGTCTTTGACCTTGTCAAATCCAACCAAAGACGCTTCTAATCGTTATGATATAGATTCTATCTTGCGTGTACGTTTCTATGAGAACCAAAACTTGGATGAACATAATTACGTTACATACGCTAAAAAGAGTGCGGACCCGCACATAGATGAGAATGGTAATCAATCATGGAAGGAACAAATCGCCGGTGATGGTTCAGGCTATGCCGAAGAGTTTGTATCTTCTAAAGTCATTTTAAACTCCGCAGTTAGGAATCTAGCTCCTGGAGCCAAAGTAAGAAATACATTTGTATTTTGGCTTGAAGGCGAAGATCCTGAATGCAATGGAGAAGCTCCAGTAAATAGTGCGTTAATTCTTGGAGTAAATGTAAGTGCGCACGAAGCAGAAAATCCTTCAATTGAGTAGACAGCGACTTCTAACAGTCTCGTTTGCAGTTATATTTAATTTACTTCTCGCAGGTTCTGTCTGCGGGACTTTTGCTTGGTATACGTACGCTACGCGCGCTGGTTTTGAGAAGGCATATCATGGTGTTACTGTTGGTGACACAGGTTCACTTGAAGCAGGATTAGTGAGTTCTATTGAATTACCTGACTATGATGAATATGACCTGGTGGAAGATAAAGTTTCACTAGCTGATGAAGGCAAAATCATTTATTGGTCCAAAGGTGGCGAATCCGGTATTGAAGCAAGAACACTAAGATATGTTGTAGGCAATAATGGATTTGCTACAAATATGGTTAATCCTGTTACCACGGGATCCGATGATAAAGTATCTGATGATGAGTTCCATTTATTCAAGGCACCATCAGCATTACAAGATCATCAATGTCAGTATTTAGAATATGCGGATGATGAAAGTTATGTTCACATCTCATTTGTATTTAGATACAACGATCCTGAATTGGATTTTGATTATGTTCCAGATAAGGATATTTATTTCACTAGCTGCGAAGTTCAAACTTCCGAAGACAGTCCAGATAAAGAACTTTATAAAGCCGTTAGAGTTTTTGCTGAAGGATTAAATAGCAAATATGTTATCAATCCTACTGCTGAATCAAGCGGCAAAAATAATGTTGGTGGTATTCTTGATCTAAATCACGATGGTTTCTATGACTATGATGGTTCTGGATATGAATATATCTATGGCGAATCTAATACATATCATTTCAATAGTGAAGTAACTCAAGAAGATGGCACATTGCCCGAAGAGGAAAGAACCACATTTATTGCTAATCACAAAAAAGATAAATATGCACTAAATGAAGAAACTTATGTTCCAAAAACGGTTTCTTATAAGAATATGAGTGACTTTGTTGATAAAGCAATTCCAGTTACATCCACAAGCTCCAATTATCATTATTTAGCCCCATTAGAATTCTACATTTATGTAGAAGGATGGGATTCACATGTTATTGATGAAGAAAATGGTTCTGGTTTTAACATGACCATTAATTTCGAGGTTAATCCATAATGGATAAGAAGCAGAAGATAGCAATTATAGGTTTAGGAGCGGTGTCTTTGTTATTAGCGGCATCGGTTTCTTTAACTGTTGCGTGGTATGAAGGTTCTTCCCATTTAGCGGTTAACGACATCAATATTGCTCTTAAAGATAAAGAATTAACGATATCCACTGATAATGTAAACTTTAAAAGCTATTTAACAACTGACGAATTAAATGATTCTGGTAAGTTTAATGCAGTTAGTGCTGCATTCTCTGATTCATGGATAAGTCAAAAAGCAGATAAACCAGTATTTAAAGAAGGCTATAGAGATACTACCAAGAACATCTTAAATGCGCCTGATGATGTAGCCTCTGCCGCGACTGGTTATTTCTCGCAAGAATTCTATCTCAAATGTAACACCAGTGTTTATGTTACTTTTGATACAGAAAAAACTGGATTTGATGCTGATGAAGAAGATAACACTAGGATGGTTCAAAAGATTAAGGATAAATATCCTTTATTAACCGAAGAACAAATCTATGACAATCTTAATAATGTTATTAAATCAATGCGTTTATCTGTTCTCGTCTTAAATGACGAAGATGATGATAGTGCGTCTTATCCAGATTATAAGTACTACATTTATGATCCAAATAAAGATGAACCTACATATTATGCTGGAATATTAGATACAGATTTAAGTGGATACTACGATTATTCTAATGAGAATAAAGAAGTATTATTTGGACAATGTTCTACTTCTAATGGAAAAACAGTAGAAGAGACTATTGTCTATAAAGATCCCCAAGCTAGTGATGAAACTGTTAGTGAATCATCATTAAGTTGTTTCAACTCTGGAACTAAAGCGGGGGTACAAAGAATTGACTTTGAAGCATCTAAACAAAATGGGTTAGTTTTAAAAGAAGAACCATCCATTTCATTAGATAATGCAGAAGATGAGATTCTTATTCCGTTACATGCGGAAACATCTAAAAGAATCGTCTTATCCTTCTATCAAGAGGGATGGGATTTAGAAAACACTGACTTTGTTATGTATTCACATTTCTTTGTGAACGTACTATTCAAAATAGCAAAGACTAGATTCTAGGAGGTAGACCTATGTCTGCGTATTTTAACTATTTAGGCAAGCTCTTATCGAGATTTTTTACCGATTTAGCAGCTTTCTTCTATCATGGTATAGTGGCACCTTGGGGTGGCTCTAAAAGTGGCTGGCCAAATGTCGGCTACAACTTTAAGATGTACCATGAATATTTAACCGCATATTCACCAGAATTTGGCGCGGGTGGATGGATTATGTGGGTATTATTCCTACTTCTATTCATCGGTGTCATCGGTGGTATTGGATATGGCTTATTCTGGTTAATTAGAAGATATGTTAAGTTTGCTAAGACTGAGCTTGATAAAGATGAACTCAGAAGACAAGTGGAAAGACTTAACTATGAGCTCTATGACATGATGAAAGAAAGAGATAAGATCTTAGAACTTAAGATGAAATCTTTGGGTATCGATGGCAAACGTCCACCTGAAGGTCAAGTCAGTGAAGAAGAGCAAGTTGTGGAAGAAGTACAATCTAGATTCCCCAAACTCGCTCATGTTGATAGTGAATACTATGGTAAAGATACATCTATTCCTGAAGTGGAAGGATTAACTTTATCTCAATTATGTGAAAACTTTAGAAACTTCGCAGCATCTCAAATGGGTCTATATTACACAATAGACACAATTAGACAAGTCTTCGCAGGCTTAGGTGCTAGTAAGATAATCATTTTAGAAGGTATCTCTGGTACAGGTAAAACCTCCATGCCTTATGCCTTAGGTAAATTCTTTAAACATGACGCTGATATTTGTTCTGTCCAACCTAACTGGAAGGATAGAAGTGAACTCTTAGGTTACTATAACGAATTCACTAAGAAATTTAATGAATCCGAATTCTTAAGAGCGTTATATACATCTGTATATAGACAAGACACAAACATCATTGTATTAGATGAAATGAACTTAGCCCGTGTCGAATATTACTTTGCTGAGTTCTTATCCGTTTTGGAAATGCCTAACCCCAATGAGTGGAATATTGAGTTAATAGGTAGTAGAGATCCTCACGATCCTAAATTATTTAAAAACGGTAAATTAAAGATTCCACAAAACGTGTTCTTCTTTGGAACAGCGAATAACGATGATAGTACATTTACTATTTCCGATAAGGTTTATGACCGTGCTATCTGCTTATTCTTTGATAATAAAGGTATTGCCTTTGAAGCTCCATTCCAAGGACCTATGGAAATTCCTTTTGAACAAATTCATAAATTATATGATGAAGCTCAAGAGAAATATCCAGTTAGTGAAAAGACACTTGAAAACTTTGCTGCTTTAGATGACTTCGTTATTAAGAAGTTCAGATTAGCCTTTGGTAACCGTATCTTGAAACAATTAAAACAATTTGTTCCTTGCTTTGTGGCCTGTGGTGGAACTGAACTCGATGGTATCGACTTCATCTTTACAAATAAAATCTTAAAGAAGTTTGAATCCTTAAATATCGGCTTCTTAAAACAAGAATTAAAAGAATTAAATGCGATGTTAGACAAATTATTTGGGGCTAATACTTTCCCAATGGCTCACGCCTTTGTCGATCGTATGATTAGAATGAACTAATAATCAATTATTATGGCGAAATTATCAAAGTATCAAACTCTTGAGAAAAGATTTATCTCACAGACGAAAAATCTCTTTGAATCCAAAGATGGTAAAGAAGTCTATGAGGCTCTTTCTCATGGACAAAATTCCTATTTGAGATTTGATAGATTTGAATCATCTGCGATGGATATGACATGGATTAGACAAATTGAAGAAACCATGCCAGATTTAAACGATATCGTTTCTAATCCAAAAAGAACTATTCAAACTCTCGCAGAAGTCGTGGAAGTAGAAAAGGTGAAAAAGACATCAAGAGAGTCTGTTCAACACTTATCTAGCCACAGCCAATTCGTGAAATCTATTGATGAAGATGGTAATGTCACACCTTCTAAAATCTTAAATGTTTATAACGATGACTTCTTTGCGATTTATGAAAATAAGTTTATCGCTACATTAGTGAGAAGATTATTCATCTTCGTTGAAAAGAGATATCAATATATCATCCATCAAGCAACATTAAGAGATGTTGAACTTTTATATTTCAAAAATAAGACCAATATTGATGGTTCTGAAATAGAGATTGAAACACGTATTAGATATTCTAAACCAGCGTTAGATTCCGCTGCGGATAAGATGAAAGACTTCTTAAAGCGTATCGAAGATGTACGTAAATACTTACGATTCTTCGCTAACAGTGAGTTTATGAAAATCTTACATCGTGAAAGAGATGTCAGAAACCCAATTTTACAGACCAATATTATTAGAAAGAACCCGAAATATAGAAACTGCTACCACTTGTGGCAATTCTTAAATAACTACATGGAAAGTGGTCTAGAAGTTAAGGTTGAAGAACACTTCTCTCAACTATCTCAAAAAGACTTAGATGAGATTAATAAAGTCTTAACCATCAACTTCTTAGCCTTAAAAGGTAGAGATGCTCCTAAAGAGAATACTGGTAAACCTAAAGTTTATCGTCCACATATTCTCAAGACATATGATGATGAGGTATTTAACCCAGGTAGAAATAACGAAGGACCTATCGAATTCGTTAGAGTGGATGATAAATACCGTGAATATCAAGAATCTCTCCATAACTTAACCAATCACCCCACCAAAGCGTACGCGGAATACATGAAAGATGAATACGCGGAAAACAAAGCTAGAAGAGAAGAAACTAAACAAAAAGACTCTTTAATTAAACGTAAAGAAGCGGAATATGAAAAATATAAGAAGGAACAAGAACTCCTTCTAAAGAAGGAAGAAGAAGATCTTCAAATGGTAAGTGATCTTGCTGAACAGCAAATCATTGAAGAACAAGAAGAGAAACTTCAACCATATAGAGACGCTTTAGCGAAACAAGGCAAAAAGGATAAAGGTCTTCCAAAGAAAGAAGAAGAGAAATCCGAAGAACCTAAAGAAAAGAAAAAGCGTGGTGGTGCACGTCCTGGTGCGGGTCGTAAACCTAAACCAAAACCAGAGCCTGAGCCAGTCTTAGAAGAAGAGAAACCAGTAGTGGAAGAATTACCACGTCAAGTGGTTGAAGAAATCCCACCAGAAGAACCAAAGGTTGTTGAAGAACCAAAACAAGAAGAACAACCAGTTAAAAAAGGTCGTGGTGGATATCGTCCAGGCGCAGGTCGTAAAAAGAAAGAACAACCTGTGGAAGAGGCACCTAAAAAACAAAGAGGTGGTGCTAGACCAGGTGCGGGTAGAAAGAAAAAGGTTCAATCTGAACCAGAACCCGTAGTAGAAGAAAAACCAGCTGTTGTGGAAGAGCCGGTCAAGGAACCAGAACCAGTCAAAGAAGAACCTCCAGTGGAAAAGAAACTTCGTGGAGGTGCACGTCCTGGCGCGGGTAGAAAACCAAAACCAAAAGAAGAACCCAAACCGGTTGAACAACCGAAGGTTGAGGAAGTTAAGCCTGAACCTAAAGTAGAGCCTGTGGTACCACCAAAGCCACAGTCTAAAAAAGAAAAGCGCTTAGCGAGAAAAGCGGAAAGAGAAGAAAGACAAGCGAAAATCTTGAATGTTAACGCATCTCGTAGAGGCAAGAAATTTGGTAGACGTTAATTAATTTATGTCAGAAGTTAAGGATAAAGTAAAAAAACCGAAGAGCAAGGTTAGGAAGATTATCGATTGGGTAGTCACCGGTGTCTTTGCCGCATTAATTGTCGGTGTGGGTACTGTATTTATCCTTAATAAAGTCTCTGGTAACCAAAATATACTTGGTACGCAATATCAAAAGGTTATCACTGATTCCATGTCTCCTGTTTACAAAGTAAATGATATTATCCTGGTGAAGAAGACTTCACCTGAAAAAATCTATACTTTAGTGAATGAAGGAAAAGATGTTGACGTATCATTCTATATCAAAGATATCTCTGAACCATTGAGTCTTGCTTATAAATTTAAAGATAAGAACACCTCAATGACCCATAGGATATTAACCGCGGAATATTCAGAGATTGAACAGACTGATACGGCGACAGGTGTGAAATACCATTATACATTCACCACACATGGTATTAACAAACAATCTGAATGGTGCAAATCCGCGGATGGATATGAGGATTGCACTAATCAGAAACAAGTGTTTCATGAAAACGCTTTAATTGGGAAGGTAGAAAGAAAGAGCCATTTATTAACATTCGCTACCTCCGTATGGGGATTATTAATTCTTCTACTAGTCCCATGTATGTATCTAATTACCGCAAGTGTGTTTGATATTGTTAAAGCTCTTGATAAGACAAAAGAGAATCCTGAACCTGGTGAAGTATCTGAAGATGGTAAGAGAGTGATCGGTAGTAAAGATGATCCTCTCGCGGGACTTAGTGAAAAAGAAAAAGAAAAGCTAAAGAAGCAAATGATGGATGAATTGCTCGGAAAGAAAGGAGAAAAGAAGTAAAGATGTATAAACAAAAACAACGTTTTTTCGTCTTAATGATTCTTTTACTAGTTTTAACTGTGTTATTACTAGGTCTTTCCATTGCCGCAGGGATAATTCCTAGCTTAAAGAATATACCTTTCTTAGAACAAGGAGCCTCTATCTTAGCGATGCTATCAGGTGGATTAGCCTTTGCGATGGTATTTAAGATTACCTCTATTAATGAATCAATGCGTTCATTACATGTCGAGAATAGATATTACTTATCTAGAGAGAGCTTGTTCTATAACTATCAATTATTTGAAAAGAGAATTGAACGTTTAGTGAAATCTCATAAGAAACAAGGTACATATATTGTTGTCTTCTCTGCTTCAAAGCGTGCGGTTATGCGTAACGTGTATAGAAATAATACTGTTACACAGTTAAATGGTTTTATCTCCGATTACTTAAATGCTTTACTCGCAGAGAATAAAGAATATAAGTCATCTGACTTTGCATTCTGCTACTACCATGGTCAATTTGTTATCTATACATACTTACCACTTAATGAAACTCAAGAGATTATTTCTAAGATTAACAAAGAGATTTACGCTATCGTGGAGAGGAATGATATTAAAGTCTTTGCTTTGCCCTATTTTGGCGTCGCTGAGGTGAGAAAAGATCAATCTCTATTTGAGACTCTAGATAACGCCTTAACGGCCAGAGATTACGCGGAAAAGCACTTTGAACCAGAAACCTTCTATAGTGATGATTTAAGAAAAGATGCTTCTTTAAGTGAAGTAGAAGAATTAAGAGAAGCGATCGCTAATAACGAATTAGAAGTTTACTATCAACCAAAATATAACTTAGAAACCAAACGCTTTGTTGGTAGTGAAGCTCTTGTGAGATGGAATTCTCCTAGATATGGTTTATTAGCTCCTGCAAGATTCTTAGATAGAGCGGAGATCTCTGGATTAATCCACGAGATTGATATGTTTGTCTTTAAGAGAGTCTGTGAAGATCTCGCATCTATACGTAGAAAAGGTGACCGTATGTTACCAGTATCGGTCAATTTCTCTATGTATGAATTCTATTCACCAGACTTCTTCGATAACATCTCTATGATTATTGATAAGACTGGCACCGCTAGAAATCTCATTGAGATTGAAGTTACCGAAACTACCGCGCAAGCGAATCCATTTATGACTACCTCTATCTTA
Organism: uncultured Bacilli bacterium; assembly: GCA_905236395.1. GTDB lineage: Bacteria > Bacillota_I > Bacilli_A > RFN20 > CAG-826 > RUG13091. The sequence goes on along the minus strand of CAJOPR010000072.1, from coordinate 4,274 downwards.
AAGAAATTAAAAGATAGTGGTTTCCGTATCCTTATGGATGACTTTGGTTTAGGCTTCTCTAACTTAGGTAACTTAAACCGTATGGCCTTTGATACGGTGAAGATTGATAAATCCTTTATTGATGGACTTATTACTGATAGTAAGTCTAGAGAGATTGTGAAATTCCTTATTGCCTTATGTAAGACCAACAATATGGAAGTTATTGCAGAAGGTGTTGATAAAGTGGAACAAGTGGAGATACTTCGTAAAGCGAAGTGCGACACTATTCAGGGATATTACTATTCCAAACCACTTCCTTTAGCTCAATATCAAGCTTTCTTAGCGAACAATCCATTTGAAAAGAAAGAGGAGGGTAAATAATTATGATTTTAATCGTTGGTAGTAACAATGATGATGTCATCTATTTCCAAAGCGCTTTAAAAGATGCGAAAGAAGAAATCATTCTTAATAAGTATCGCGCTTATATCGGCACCATCCTCAATCAGAATGTCATGGTCTTACAAGATGTGTATACATCATATGTGAGCAGCGCTTTGCTCACCCATTTAATTGAAAAATACTATGTTTTAATGGTGTATTGTGTCGGTACCTGTTTTGCCCAGAATAAAGAACTTAATGTTGGTGATATCGCAATCAGTGAATACGCGACCTTTGGCGATGTTGATCAGATTAAGATGATTAAAGGTACTGGTTTAGGACAGATTCCCGGATATCCTCAATTATTTGTTTCTAACAAAGAGTTAATTAGGAATATGGAAGAATGTCTTAATGGTGTTGGTTGCTCATCTTATCAACTATGTACATTTATGAACTCTTCCTATTACAGAAGAGATGAAGACTTAATTGAAGAATTATCATTACAAGATAGTATTGCGAATAAGAATAAGAACACAGTGGTGGATGGAATCAGTGCGGGTATAGGACTAGCCTGTCATTTATTTGATATTCCATTTATTTCCGTCAAGGTCATTGAAGGACAAGCCGGAAATAAGACCAGTGTGGACGACTATGTCACCGTACTTGAACAATATGCGGTTTTAGGTAAAGCCGTCATTGCCTGTATCGGCGAGATCAGTAGAAACGATGTATTAAGGGGATAAGTTATGGCGAAACAATCTTCTTTAAGAAAATACGTATCCAATAACTATTTAGTCCTATTTATTATCTTCGCTCTTTTGCTTGTCGCCGCAGCGGGATTAGTTCTTTCCTTTATCTTATGGGATGACTTACTTTACTTAAAATTCATCTTTGGTGGTGTCATCCTTGTTCTAGTAGTGTTAATCCTGGTGTTTTATATCTACTTCTCAGAGAGAACCTATAAGTTATTCTATGAGACACTATATAAGAATACGCAAAAGAATTTAGAGGCTATCAAAGATAGTCAAGTGGATACTGCTGAGATTAAAGATAGTTCCATGGAAGAATTCCAAGAAGTGAATGAATTATTCTCTGATATTTCTAATCAAGTGAAGAACCGTGTGGTGGTGACCACAAATGCAAACTATGAGAGTTTACATCTCGATTATGAAGATGAAGAGTTAGGGATTGTGAAATATGAATCTCTCGTTATGAGTCTCACTAACTTAATCATCCTCACAAAGAGTTATAGAAATGCTTTGTGTGAATTATTCTATGAAATCGAAGATGAGGGATTAGAAGAAAAGGATTATAAGAAGATTCTTAATGAAATTAAAAAGGTCATCAAATACGATAACTTATTAATCTCTAAGAACAAACATAGAAATGGATTCCTTCTTTATATCCCTGTCTTTGATAACGTTAATCAATTAGAGGAAGAATTATCTTCCATCTTCCGTCATATCTCTATTGTGAAGAGAAGTAGTGAAGGCAAAAAGATTATTCCCGCGAGATGCGCGGTGGTTATCTATCCTTACAGTGCACCTGAAGCGATGCTCTCTGATCTTGTCTTAGCTAAGAAAGGTGGTAAGGCTATTAACGTCTATACACCAAGTAAAGAGAATAGAGAGAATACCTCCTTACTATATGAAACCGTTAACTTTAATGAAATTAATAAAGCTAGTGAGAGATTAGATTTATTAGATTCATCTAGTGAAGACGGGGAAAAGGAAATCGAAAGAGTCATTAATGACCTCGCTAATTACTTCTCCTTCACCTGCGCAGGATTTGCGGAACTCAATAAAGTTAAGAAGCAATATCTTGTGAGATATAGCTATTCCAAAGATGAAAGACATCTTGTGAATATCGGAAGTAATATCTCCAATAAGTTTATGGAGAAATTAGTGTTATCTAAAGATAATGATAATTCCTATTACTTCTCTAATAGAAAACACGTCAATGACGCTTTAGCGCCATTTATAGACGCACATAACTTAAAGTCAGGTCTATTCTATGTCATCATGCAAGAAGGTGAATGCGTCGGTGTTGTTTACTTTGTCAATGATGATAAAGATATGGAATTTGATATTTCAATCAAACAGGGTTTAATTGGTATCTGCAATAAGATTGGCAGTTACTTAAAATCATTTGAAGTTACCCACATCGCAAATATCAATGCGAAGAGATTCCAAGAGATCTTAAAACTCAATAACGATATTCTCTATTCTGTTAACCCAGATGATCACACCTTATTCTTCCTTTCCGCAGCGATGAAATCGATCTGTCCAAAGGCTAATGAAGGTGAGAAGTGCTATCAAGCATTATATGGACTTGACGCTCCATGTAAGGCATGTCCACTTAAGACCAAGAAACATATGGTGGAAATCTTAAAGAGAAGAAAGTTTGAAACTAGTGTCGTTTTACATTCCTCTAACGATAAAGCGGAACACTTATTCTTAAAGCCAATGGAAAAGAACAAATCAACATCTGATTTATTCTCTCCAGAATTCTTAGTTAATTCTTATTATTCCTTCTGCGCCACCTTAGAAGATGAATTTGTCTTAGAGCAAGATGGCGAAGTCGTCTTCATGAATATTGATAATGTTCCAGAGATTATTAAGAAGTTTGGTAATGATGGTTATGTCAAATTGATGAGAGAGTTCTTTGATAAGTTAAAAGAAGAGTTAGATCTTAACTATTCCATCTACTTATATAAGAACGATAACTTTGCAATTATGTTGCCAGTCACTGAAAGAGATCAAGTCATCTCTATGGTGGAATCTATTTATAGATACTCTAAAGATATTCCACTTAGTGGTAAGGTCGCGGATATCAACATCTCTTACTATGACTTCAAATACCCATCAGGAAAGGCGAATTCTAAGGAATTCATTAATTACGCAGAAAAAGTCATGACGGGCATTAGACGCGGTAAAAAGACCGATTCCTTGTACTTTAATGAAGATAAGTATGTCAGAAGTGCATCTAGAGATGCCTTTATGCTCAATAACGTCCTTGAAGCCTTCAAGAAAAAGAAATACTTTATGGAATATCAACCTATCGTTGGTAACAAAGATAGAACCATTCATGGTATTGAGTGCTTAATGCGTTTAAGAGATCCATTCTCTAATCAACCAATCAATATTGGTGAGGCAATTAACATCGTCGCCAGAAACAATCGAATTGATTTAGTTTCCTCTGCGATGAGAGATTGTATCGATGCCTTATTTGAAAAGTCTGATCTTCCATTCTTTAAATCAATGGGTCTTGAACATATGTCCGTTAACGCGGATTATCAAACCTTATCCGATGATACATTCGTCATGTCCTTCATCGATTTAGAGAAGAAACACAATGTCCCACGTGATTTCATCCGTGTGGAAGTGACAGAACAAGACTTAAGCGATCATTTTGAAGATTATCGAAGTATTAATATCGCAAATGGTAGTTTGGTTTGTGACCAATACACTGGTGAGTTATTAACTCTTGATCAATTAAAAGCTTTAAATGTTAAAGAAGTGAAGTTATCAAGAGATGTAATCTTAAATGTCATTAATGATGACGTCGCTCTCGATAAAGCTCATGCGATTTGGAAAGCCGCGAATGAACTAGATATTGAAGTGACATTCGTCGGTGTGGAGAAACGTCAACAAGCTGACTTATTACATGATGATGTCTTAGATAGTGGATTCCAAGGCAGATTCTTCTATTCTCCACTTGATGAAGAGAAGTTATTCAAAGTCTTACGTGAGAATTCTATTAAAGAGATTGCTGACTTAGACATGTAATCTAAACAAAATAAATGGTGGTTCCTAATCGGACCACCTTTTTTGTCTGAGCCAGTCTGCAAAGGCTGAGCGAGTTAAAACCCCCAGATAGTCTGGGGTGGAGGTAAAACTTATAGTTTTGCCCAAAAT
>CAJOPR010000071.1 GCA_905236395.1 uncultured Bacilli bacterium | reverse complement strand
GTAATTCTCGCTTATTTTCTCATTTTCGAGTCTTAATGCTTTCGCTAAAGAAACAGCGAGAGCCACGTCGTTTGTGCCACTTCTAAGATTGTTTTCTTGTCCTCCTCCAGACATTAATGGGAGAAGTTCAATTTTCTTTCTTTTAATCAAAGCGCCACTACTATTCAAACCATGAATCTTATGTCCCGAGAATGAGAACATATCAATTTCGTTATAAGGTAAATCAATCTTTCCAACGGCTTGTGTAGCGTCCACAAGGAAAGCAATTAATGGGTAGTTTTTAAGAAGTTCGGCAATTTCATGAATAGGGTTAATTGTACCTATCTCATTATTGACCGCCATAATAGACACTAAGATGGTCTCTTTTCTTAATGCTTTTTTGAGAGTTTCCACCTCAATAACACCACTCTTATTTACTGGTAAATATGTCACTTCAAAACCGAAGTACTGTTCTAATTGTTTAGCGCATTCTAAAACAGATGGATGTTCGACATTACTGACAATAATGTGTTTGCCTCTATTTTGATGTTTTAAGCAATAGCCTTTGATAGCGAGATTGTTAGCTTCTGTCGCACCACTGGTAAAGATAAGTTCATGATCACTAGCCTTAAATGTATTAAGGATTTGTTCACGGGCTTTTTCTAATAATCGATTAGCTTCTTGGCCAGGAATATGAATGCTACTGGGATTAGCAAAATAAAGTTCCTTGGCTTTGTTATAAGCTTCTAGAACTTCTTTATTCACTACTGTTGTAGCGGCGTTATCTAAATAAACAATTTTATTTTGTGGCATTAGAGTCCTCTACATGCGTACGTCTATAGATGGAATTCGCATCATGATAGACTTTCACAAATTCGCCTGAGAAGAATTGATCCTCTAAGACAGATAATTGTTGGTGAACATCCGCTTGATGGTTACGGTCTCTGTTAGCATAGACAATCGCGCTTTCAGCGAGTTGTTCTTCACGATATTTATTTTCTACTTCGTCAAATAATCTATTGGCGACGTTCTTTAATTGTTCGACTTTGTCGTTAACTAAAGCGACATCAATTGGTTGAACCTTAAGGTTACTATCAATGTCATTCAATAATTCGTAGCAGGTATCAACTTGGCCAGAGTATTGCTCCGCAAAGGAATCAATACCGATATCTCTTAAGATGGATTCGCTTTGTTTACAGCGATAGTAATAAACAAACACTAAAGAGTAGGCCTCTTCACAGGATGTTCTTAACGAATCAAGATAAGTCTTGTAATCATTAATACCCTTTTCCGCCACATCATAATCCGCTTGAAGTTCTTCTAACTTCTTACGAAGGATGGAATATGGTTGTTTGGTTCCGGAGTGAATGAAGTTATCAAGAGTTCTCTTGCTACCACCCATTTTATTAACGGCTTCTTTTAATTCTTCGATATGTTGTTTTTGTTCATCGCTAACAACGTAGATCTTCTCCACTTCTGGCAATAATGAACAAACTTTTAAGAATTCTTTTTCTAAGTTGATCGCAGCTTTATATAACTTATCAGCGGCATCTTCAAAGACAGTCTTATCATCAACTTCAGTGTTGAGAAGACTTCTAGTCTTTTCAATCTCATCGGTGATTTGGTTAATTCTTTCCATAACACCTGCGGTTTGCAAGTTGATTAATTGTTTCTTGAGTTCATCAAGGGTTCTGTTCCATTCTTCTGTCTTATGTCTAAAAGACAAGTTGAATAATGGGACGCCTTTCTTTTCCACTGCGTTATAGTCGTTAGTTAATGCTTCAATCTTTTCTGGGACGACAGATTGCACCATAATGCAGAGATTTGGAAGTTGTGTTAAAGCATTCTCTAAAGCAGCAATTACTTTAGTAATAACTGGTAATAATTCATTAGCTTCTTCATATTCCGCACTTTCGATGTGTTCTTCGAACTCCACAAAAGAGGTATCTAACTTCTCAAAAACTTTAGAGAAGGAAACAGCGACTAGTTCAAGGTCGTTTGAGTTGCTATAGAAGATTTGTTTCACTCTACGATAGTTCTCTTTAAGTTTGAGGATGGCTTGTCTAGCATCTTCTTCTGGTTTAATGATTTCGTATAGCTCAGCGTCTAATGAATTAACGGACTCTTCGAAGATACTAATAGCTTTCCTAGCGTCTGCGATAACCATCTTAATGTTCTTATATTGATTAGAAGCCACTAAAGAGTTGAGTTGCTTAATCATAGATTCAGCAAACTTATCATCATTTTCAAAGACTTCTTTAAATTTCTTATAGTAGGTGTTGTATTTCTCAACATAGAGGAGGTTAGTTCTACTAACGATCTCTAAGTGATGAATGTATTGGCTATCTTGACCCATTAATAAAGCGTCAAAATATGAATATTTTCTTTCTAAATCACGAATTTGTTTTTTGTAGGCATTACGAGAGAAAACGAAAATATAAAGTAAAACACCGGCGACAGCGAGTATTGCGACAATGCCGATAATTAAAAATACAATTCCAATGGTTTTTCCTGATGTTGCTAATGTGTTCATATATTCTCTCCTTATTGCCTATCTATATTTAAGGCCTACATTAAAATGTAAGCCAACATATGGCTCAATAATATTTTAAAGATATTCTCGATAATTATAAAAGACTTTTATTAATTATTTTTCTTCGACCGGTTTTGGCTCTTCCTCAAACATCTTAAGCAAGATCATACAAACGATATCAAAGACGAATAAAATCACATATGGTGTGTAGTTAGTATAGGATAAATCCATCACCGCTAATAAAGCGATATTAGTAACCATGTATGCAACAGATGCGCCTGCCACTACTAAGGACATAATCTTTCTAACTTTTGAATTTACTTTTAGTAAGATGGATAACGCTCCCACTACTAGGATTGCTAATCCGAACCATAACATAATCATGCATCTAGCGGCATCGATCACATTCATGTCTCCTACTTGTAGGTAAGAAAAGTAATGGAACGCTGATTCGATGATAACACCCAAAACGATGAGCATTGGAATCATCACAAAATAGTATCTCATTCCGGTGATAAGAGTTTCTTTCTTAACGGCTTTTAAAATACCAATAACCGCTAACGCAATAATCGCGCCATGCATAACAAGTTGCACAATCGCGCCTGCTACCTCTAGGCCTGTCCATCCGCTTTCGCCTGCTTTGGCGATTGAGATGATACCTAAAACCACTAGGACAATATTCAGCATTGCTGAAACGCCACAGAAAATAAGAGAAAATATACGTTCAAGAGCTTTCATAATACTTACCTCAATTAAAGATTTTATAGCAAAACACCCTCTAAGAAAACAAACTATTAAAAATAGTTGACTGATTATTCGCTTTTCTATATATTATTTACTGCATGTAATGCAGCATGTGAATACATCTTGTCAGACGTTCTCACTTAACAAAAGTAGCCCAAGCTATAAGGTGAAATAGAGAACACCCGGAGATAGGGATTCACACCTATTCATTATTTTGCAAAAAAATAAAGGAAAGGAAGGAAAGATCATGAGATACACAGGATCAGATTGGAAAAGAAGCCGTCGTTTAGGTTTTTCCACATTAGAAACCGGTAAAGAATTAGCCAAACGTCCTTACGGACCAGGTCAACACGGTGCAAACCGTAAGAAAAAATTATCTGAATACGGTAAACAATTAGTCGAAAAACAAAAATTAAGACAAATGTATGGCGTTAACGAAAGACAATTCCGTCGCTTATTCATGATTGCCTTATCCAGTAACGAAGTTACAGGTATCGCATTTATGAAATTACTCGAAAGCCGTCTCGATAACTTAGTGTTCCGTATGGGCTTTGCTCGCACACGTAGAGGTGCAAGACAATTAGTCAACCACGGCCACATCGAAGTCAACGGCAAGAAAGTCGATATCCCATCCTACCTCTGCCAAGTCGGTGATGTCATCGCCTTAAGAGAAGGTAGCAAAGACTTAAAGGTCGTCAAAGAATCTTTAGATTCAGTCGCCGCTAAGTATGCTTGGGTGGAAGTTGATGCGGAAAAACTCTCTGGTAAATACATTCGCGAAGTCGAACGTAAAGAATTACCACAAGAAATCGCTGAAAGCCAAATCGTCGAATACTACAACAGAAAACTCTAATATTCGGCAATCAAATCAAAAAGAAACCGCAGTTCGATCTGCGATTTTTTTATTGCCTATATCTATCTAAATTATTATATTGTTCCTATGGAAAAGATTATTTATTTAGCGGGTGGCTGTTTCTGGGGAGTACAAGAATATTACTCTCGTTTGAAAGGTGTTAAATCCACTACTTCTGGATACGCTAACGGCAACAAAGCTGACCCATCCTATCAAGAAGTTAGGTCTGAACAGTATGGACATGCCGAAACAGTTAAAGTTACCTATGATGACTCACTAATAACTTTAGAGAAACTATTAGAACACTATCTCCGCTTTGTAGACCCCTATTCGGTTAACAAACAAGGTGAGGATGAAGGCATTCAATATCGTTCCGGTATTTATTACGTAGATAACAAAGATGAACAAATAATTAAATCATTCTTTGAAGAAAGATTAAAACCAGGCTACGCAATTGAAGTCTTACCATTAAAGAACTTCTATAACGCAGAAGAATATCATCAAGATTATTTAAAGAAAAACGTGAACGGTTATTGTCACGTAAATCTAAATCTTATTAAAGAAGATGAGAAAAAATAAAACCGCATATGCGGTTTTTCTTTTAATAAATTGGATAAGGAACTTTCTTTAATCTGTCGCTTGGATAATTCGCACGTCCTTCTTTAGCTTCGTCCTTACCATCGAGCATAACGAGGTCTCCGGTAAATCCACAAGTCATATTATTAACGAAGTAGGTACCAACACCATACATACTGACTGGGACACCCGCTTCATTCCACTCCTTAATCTTTTCCGCGGAGAAGCTAGAACTGACTGTGATTTTGACATAGTCAAATCCGTTATCATCTAAGGCTTTTCTTAAGGCGAAGATTAATTCTTTACAAACGCCATGAGGATCAAAGTCAGATGTATCTTTATCATCGAAGTAATGATCCACTAATGCTTTAGATGTATCAACGCGAACACCATTGAGTTTATGACCTAAGTGTTTTGCTAAGATGAGTGAGTCTCTCACAACATTATTGTGGTAATCAATAAGTGCAGTCACTTTTTCTTCCGGGAATGTCTTTAAATAGATATCCGCAGCTTTACAAACATCACCGCCACAGATTTGAATTAATGCATGAGGCATGGTTCCCATACCTTTGCCACCATACCAATATCCTTGTGCGTCGGTGCTAACCTTTTTGATACCACCGACATATGTGGCATAACCATCACCGATTTGTGTGTGATAGTCATCTTGTCGATCCGCCATAGAGAAGATTGGAACATCACCAATTACTTTCATAACATTATAGACATTTGTGCAGACGCTTGTTCTTCTGGCTAAGATGCCATCGATAACGGATTCTAAGAAACCAAAGTTTTCATATTTACCTGTTACTTTTAAAACTGGTTCATTGGCTTGAATGATATCTCCATCATTTAAAGCTTCAATAACGAATTCTTCTGGATGGATAGCAAATGTATGAATTAAGGCGATTGCTTCATCCACGCCACAGAGTTTAGAATCATCTCTTCTTTGGAACCATTGCATGGTGACAATGTGGTTAGGTTCATTCTCTTTGACGATTTTATTACTTTTTAAAAAGTAATTCGCAGAAAAGAAGCCTTCCCCTAATCTCTTATCAAATTGGAATGTTTTGTTCGTTAAACGGCTTATTTTACCCGCTTCTTTTAATTCAACTTCATTCATCTTATTTTTCCTCCATGGAGAAGAAGTCTTTACCGACTTCAATATCTTTATCAAGCACTAAAACTTGTTCTTTATCTTCATTAATTCCTAATTCACCATTAGTGCACAAGTGACCATTAAGTAATGTGCCATCCATATTGCCTTCTTTAACCACATCACCATTATTGAGATAAGTACCAACTTTAGCGATGACTACTTTGTCACCAACATTGACAGTTACATCTTTAGCGATGAGATTGACGGAATCATTCTCTAATCCAACAATGACATAGGACTTATGTTCATCTAATGGAATGACATCAATTACTTCTGCGGTGACATATCCAGATTCTTCTTTATACTCAAGCGTCTCCACTTTCGCATTCTTAAGCATAGTGTTAATCACATCTATCAAAGCATTACTTGGATAGTAAATCATGCCTTCATTCTTGATTTTAATAATCTCTTTCACATCAAAGATGTTGTAACCAATGACATCGTCATTGTGATAGATAACAACAACGTTGTTTCTCTTTTCATATGATGTAACTTCTTTATTCTTGTCAAAAAGGATGATGAGGACATCACCGATGTTCTTATATGAATAATAAATTGCGTAATCTTTCATAATTATTTCTCCAATATCACTCTATGGATTGGGACACCTTCACTTCTAAAGTCCGCTTCATACTCAGTAATTGTGTCAAATGAATCGTTACCATCATAATCATCAGTCTTACTAATTAATTTAAATGGTGATTCCATTAAGTTCTCTAATGTGAAGGCGAATAGATCAACATTATCGGTTTTGATAATTAATCTTCCACCATTCTTTAGAACACGATAGTAATTCGCTAAGAAGGATGAGGCAGTTAATCTTCTCTTATGGTGTCTTTTCTTTGGCCAAGGATCTGAGAAGTTTAAGAAGATAGTTTCAACGGAGTTATCTCTGATATTCATCATCAATAGCTCAGCGTTGATATACATAAGTTTCGCATTTTCAATCTTCTCTTCTACGAGTTTCTTCGCGGTGAATCCAGCGCATGTGACGTTTCTTTCTACACCTATGAAGAACTTATCTGGATTCTTTTTAGCCATTTCCACAAGGAATTGTCCTTTACCAGAACCGATTTCTAAATAATAAGGTCTATCAAAAGAATGGAGTTGTTCTTCAGAAAACATCACTTCAGTATGCTCTTCGATAAAAGGTTTTGCCCAAGGCTTATATTTAGTCCTCATGTTTTTCTAATTTCTTACCTAATTCAATAATCGCGCGTGCATATATACTAATAGATTTAAATAGATCCGCTTTTCTCACTTGTTCTCCTGGGGAGTGCATGTGAGAATCCCATCCTGGCATTTCCATGCCAAAGGCCACAATATTGTTGGCTTCTTTAGCATAGGTGCCACCACCGATGGCTTTAGGTTCGGATTTTAAATCTCCCGTTTCTTCTCTATAAGCTTCCATGAGTGTTGTCACTAATACAGACTCT
>CAJOPR010000070.1 GCA_905236395.1 uncultured Bacilli bacterium | reverse complement strand
GAAATAAGGGCGGTGTGAAAAGTATTAGTGAGAGGGTAATAAAAAAGATCTATGTTGAAGTAATAGATCTAGTTTATTTTGAGTTGCAAGTATCTAAGTTAATTATTGAATAGAGTTTTAGATAATTACAATTACTTTCTGAATGGTGGATCTGAAGAGGCTCGAACTCTCTACCTCATCGTTGCGAACGATGCGCTCTCCCAGGTGAGCTACAGACCCATAGCATGTTATATATTATATATGTTTGACTGATTTTTCAAACTTTTCATGTCAAGACTGATAATAAAATTATTTATAAATATAATATTGATATGACGCCAAAGAAAGTTATCGCTGTTATTGATTTAAAAGCTTTCTATTCTTATGTCGAATGTATAGACAGAGGTCTTGATGCATGGAAGACCCCTTTAGTGGTCGCTGATAAGGAAAGAGGAAAGAACACAATTGTTTTAAGTGTGTCTCCCTACCTCAAAGCCAGAGGTGTTCCATCTAGATTAAGAATTAGGGATTTACCAAAAGGCTATGATTATGTTTATGCGGTCCCAAGAATGTCTCGTTATATCGAAAAGAGCACTGAGGTTGTTAAGATCATGACCGATTTCGTCGCTCACGATGATATTCACGTCTATTCCATCGATGAAGCATTCATGGATTTGACATCCTATATCAACTACTATCACATGACTGCGGAAAAAATTGTCCTCATGATTATCAACGCAATCAAAGAGAGAACAGGACTACAAGCCACAGGTGGTATTGGAGATAACTTTTTCTTATCAAAAGTGGCCTTGGATATATACGCTAAACATGAAAAAAATGGCATCGCCACAATCCATCAAAAAGACATCAAAACGAAGCTCTGGCCAATCTCTCCATTAACACAAATTTGGGGAATTGGGGCCAGAACTGCAGCAAAATTGAACCAAATGGGCATATTTACCATGGGTGATCTTGCTAATTCAGACAGAGAATACATTCACGATATTTTTGGAATAATGGGTGACCAATTAGTGGATCACGCTAACGGTATTGATGAATCAGACATTCATGAAGTTTACATTCCAAAATCAACCAGTCTTTCTCTTGGCCAAGTGTTGTTCAAAGACTTCAATAAAAAGAATGCAGTCACCATTATTAGAGAAATGTGTGATGATTTAAGCCATAGATTAAGAGAAGAAAACAAACTGACAGAAGTTGTGTCCTTATATATCGGCTATTCAAAAGAAATCATGGGTGGTTTCTCTAGACAAATGTCATTGTTACACCCCACGAATGATACTGAGGAATTATTTAACGCTTTAATGGAAATCTATAATAAGCATATAGAGGATTATCCAATTCGAAGAATTGGTATTAACTTTGGTAAGCTATCAGAATCTGGATATAAACAAATGGATCTATTTAAAGAACCAGAGAAACAAGAAGCTAACATATCTCTATTCAAAACAATGGATAAGATTAAAAATAAATACGGAAAGAATTCTGTCTTAAGAGCGAGCGCACTTACGGAAGATAGCACCGCTATTGAAAGACATAATCAGATAGGAGGCCATAGGAAATGAGTGATCGCGGAATGAAAAAATGGGCTCCTTATAAAACACTAGATACCCAATGGGATAAATTAGATGAATTGCATGGTTCACAAGATAAAGTTGAGAAACCAAAAATCAGCAATGAGATGGCAGAAGAAATCAATGACATCTTAGTTAACTATCACGGACAAGAACTTGAATTCTATTACTACAAGAATGGCCGTATTCTAAAAGAAAAAAGCACCATTAGAAGAATAGATGCTTTTTCAAAACAATTGATTTTAGATAATAAGATTATTATCTATTTGAAAGATTTAGTGGGAATTAAATAGCCCATTCACCATCTTTAAAGATCTGGTGTTTTTTGCCTTTAGCGTCGATACCAACGATGTCTAAATCTTTGGTGCCCACCATAAAGTCAACATGAATCATGGAATCGTTGATTCCTTTTTCTTTGGCCTCTTCAGTGGTTAAGTTGACATCTAACAATTCTTTAAATCCCATACCTAACGCCACGTGACACGCTGCGTTTTCATCATACAAGGTATTGAAGAACAGGATTCCGCTTTCTCTAATTGGAGAGGTATAAGGAACTAATGCTACTTCACCAAGCATCTTTGCACCTTCATCCATGGAAATCATTTGTTCTAATAATTTTTGATTTTTCTTCGCGTGGACTTCACTAACTTTTCCATCTTTGAATGTGATAGAGAAGTCTTCAATTAATTCACCATTATAGGAAAGAGGCTTAGAAGCCACTAAAGTACCTTCACATTTTCCAGCGATTGGTGTGGTGAACACTTCTTCAGAAGGAATGTTAGGATTGAATTCACCTTTATTAGGAGCAGTCTCAACACCTGCACCCCAACTGATACCAGGAATCAAATCAACTTCGAAGTCTGTACCATTACTGGCTTTGTAATATAACTTTCTTAAATTTAACTTTTTGAGTTTTTCTCTGTGTTTGATTAATGAAGCATTGTGGTCCGCCCAGTTCTTAACTGGATCATTTCCATCCACACGGGATGTTTTAAGGATTGCTGCCCATAACTTCTCAACAGCGGCTTCATCACTATCGTTAGGAAATACCTTTTTAGCCCATGCTTTGCCTGGAACGCCAACGATACACCATTTATATTTACCATCGGCAAAATCGCGGTATTTCTTTGTTTTCATATAGGCTTTCGCACTACTCTTAGCCATCTTCATTTGATTAATACCTTTTAATCCATCTGGATCATCGGAATCAATCCAAATCTTAGTGGGGAAATGTTTATTGAAATATTTCAAACGAGCGATTTCAATTTGATTAACTTTGCCAAGTTCATTAACAGTCATGTATTTATAATGTAGCTTAGCTAAAGGAGCATGAGAAAATCTCACTTGCACCTTCTTAGCACCTGCTTTGTAGCATTCCTCTACAACCATTTCGACAAACTCTGGTTGATCAAGTCCTGCTTCCACCCAGACTTCATCACCTTTAACGACATGAGCGCCTACTTGGGCGATAAGTCTGGCATAATCTCTTAATAATTTTTCTTCCATAATATTTTGCCTCGTTGCTAATTTAACATTTTACTCTATAATTACCTAGGAGGTAACAATTATGAATTCATTTCTCTTAAAACATAAATGGCTCAAATACCTAGCTGGCTCATTTATTGTCGCGTTAGGTGTATTGATTATCGTATTAGGTTGTATCAATCCAGGTACAGTTCCAGCAATTGTTAATATTGTGATTGCTTCTAGCTTCCTAATCGTCGGATTAGTCTTATTATTAATCGCTATCTTTAATGAAACACATAAAGTATTCACTCTAACATTCATTATTGGCGTAGCCGCATTAACTGTGGGTATAGCTATGCTAGTATCCAGATTCCATCTTGGATTTGTTATTGGAGCAGACTTTGTTGTTTATATCATTTCCTTATTAACATTAGTTCTCGGTGGCGCTGCTTTATTCAAAGCTATTTCACTCATTGTCTATAAGGAAAAAGGTATCCTTATTGCCTTAATGTTTTTAGTGGCAGTTGCCGGTATTACATTAGGTATCTTAGGATTATGCTTTGCTCCTAAACTAGTGACTGCAGCATACATTATCTTAGGTGTTGCCCTATTAGTGATCGGTATCTTAGCGATTGTCTTTGCCGCGATTGACACAAAGAAAAAAGCTTAATCTTTTATAAAATAAAAAAATGCACTCAACTGAGTGCTTTTTTTAATACCTTGTTATTAGAACAGTAGGCGAATTTCTTCTGCTACTGAACTATCTCCACCACCAGACTTGGCGCTGGAAACTTGAATAACAATTGCAATGATGAAGAAGACGATAGCCATAACCATTGTGAGGATGGAGACAACTTTCTCAGCACCTCTTTCTTTGGTTTTGACGAACACGTTAAGGCCACCACCAGTAATAGCGCCAGACGCACCTTCAGATTTACCACCTTGCAATAAGCAAAGGATGATAATAACGATGCCAACACCCATAAATACCCAGTCGTACCAATTTAACATGTTGCTAGTTTCCTTTCTTCAATTCGCTTAATAATGTTATACAAAACGAACAAATAATTCAATAAATTAATTTGTTACTATAGCTCCGCTTTCATTTCGAAAATAATATCACGAAGTTCCGCTGCTCTTTCAAAATCAAAATCGTGAGCGGCTTGTTTCATTTGTTTTTCTAATTCTTTGATTCTCTTTTGAATCTCACTTCTAGTGGCTTTCTTGCTAGCCTTGATGATATCGGATATTTCATCATCAGTATTGTGTATTGGGGGCCTAATATCTTTGATAATGGTTCTTGGAACAATACCATTTTCTTGGTTATAGGCGTCCTGAATACTTCTACGACGTCTAGTTTCATCGATAGCCACCTTCATAGAGTCAGTAATTGTATCGGCGTACATAATAACTTGCCCGTTTTGATTACGTGCAGCACGACCACAAACCTGTATCAATGATCTAGCACTACGTAAGAAGCCTTCTTTATCAGCGTCAAGTATGCAAATTAATGACACTTCAGGTATATCTAAACCCTCTCGTAATAGGTTAATTCCCACTAAGACGTCATATTTGCCCTTTCTGAGCTGATAAATTATTTCTGAACGCTCCAAAGTTTTGGTCTCATGATGGAGATAAACCACCTTAATGCCTCTTTCTTTGAGGAATGTGGTCAAATCCTCTGCCATTCGGATAGTCAAAGTGACAATAAGTGTCCTTTCACCACGTTCGTTTCTGGTTTTAATCTCTTGTAATAAGTCATCAACTTGACCGAATGTTGGTCTCACATCAATTTTTGGATCTAATAAGCCTGTTGGACGAATAATTTGTTCAACAATTGGAGCATCGGTTTTGCTTAATTCATAATCGCCTGGAGTGGCACTTGTGCATATCACTTGAGG
>CAJOPR010000069.1 GCA_905236395.1 uncultured Bacilli bacterium | reverse complement strand
TGGTCGCCTATGATATATAGTGCATAATTAAACCCCATGTCAGGGAATATGTTTTATTGTCCAATTATGCCTTCATTATATTTTTTATGCCATAGTATTACGGTTTGGTAATATTACGTTTTTTATTTATAACTGGGACACTTTCTGGGACAAAAGTTGGAGTTAAAAATACAGCATGATAAGATAATGTTGCAGCAGGAGCAAGGATATCGTGTTTCCATTGCGACATCTATGATGGTCTTGTGCCATGGAGTGGTGTGCTGCACTTAGCTTAAATAGACAATAAAGAAGGCGAGGTTTATGTATGGCTAGAGAAATTTTTAATTATGAAAATGTTCCTGCCGGCGAGTATCTCTATTATGGGTTCCATCTTAACAACGGCAGATATCACATTGATACTAAAAGACTAAAGAAGCTCCACATTGAGTATTGTTTCCCGGAGGAGCTTTTCACTGCACCTAGAAACACTCATTATTTTGTTCCTAAATATAAAAATATTAGTGATTGGGGTATTAATATCCTTTTAGCCCAATTAAGAAAGCTTTCCGAAGACTGGAATGACGAATATCAATATGTAATTAGCAAAATCAAAACCCCAAAGGAAGTTGAAGAAAACGTTCGCATCAATGAAGTGATGATGACATCATGTTCAGATGATTATGATCAAATTCAAGAAGATGCGTTCTTTGCTGGCATCCATAGACAAGCCAAATACGAAGAAGTTATTAAAAGCATCCATCTTCAATATTTGCAAAAAATCTTCACTGAGTACTTTAGAGCCCTGCTTTTAACTATTAAAGATAGAGGGTATGAGAATAAAGAAGATTTTACATTCGAGAAGCTGTGTGGTTATGTTCAAACTAAATTTAATGTTGAAAACAAAAGAGCAAATCCTCTATTCAAATTGCCTCATTATAGGTACTTTGACATACTCAATAAAATTGACAACTTCTTAAAACATAACACCGTCAGATCATACATGGCTTTAGCTAATAATCCTTTTGAAAAAGACGAAGAATTAAAAGCGTTCCAATCTGGATTCGTATTTACTAAAGATGAAGCAAAAATACAGTATGAGAACGGAATGTATGCTGGTAACTGGTTGAAGATTGGACCAGAGTTTGTTGGTGAAATATTAGATAATTTGCGTGAGTTTTCAAAAGAATTTTGCAAGCTTATGTATGATGAAAACGCTGCAGAAGCCTCATGGAATTCAGACGAATACTTAATCGATACTTTACGTAGTGAAGTTATTTATCCATCATGGTAGAATATAAAAGCTTTCCGAGCCTTGACTCAATACGGAGGAGGACGGGTTATGGACAGCTTCTACTCTTCCAAAAAAGTGATGGAAGAAATTAAATGTCGAATTAAAGACAAATATAAGAACCAAGCAAATTTCGGTAAAGAGCTTGGCGCAAGCCGTAAGACAGTAAACCGTATACTGAATCGTGGTACCGATATTGAGACTTTCTTCAGAATTTGTAAGCTTCTCGACATTACAAGAATTTCTATCGAGTAATCGGTAGATTTTTTTGTAACCAATATGGGGACAAAACATGATAATCAAAGATTAATGATATAGAATTGTCTTATCGAAGGAAAAAATTTTATAAAATTTGATAAACTCACCGAAAAGGCGAGTTTTTTTCTTTACGCTCTCCATCTTGGTTATTTATTATTTGATTGGGATATTTGATGATATTTGTGTGAGGTGAAACACTATGACATTTGGTAAAAGATTAAAGAAGTTAAGAAGTGATAGAGGATTAACACAAAAGAAACTTGCAGATAAATTAAATGTTACCTTCCAAACAGTAAGTAAATGGGAGAATGACATTAATGAACCTGGGTTCTCATCATTAAAAGATATAAGTAAGGTATTAAATTGTTCTATCGCATGTTTATTTAATGAAGAAGAAACAGATGTTGATTTATTAAGTGGTGGTAATTTGCTTCACAAGAATCTATATGATCTTATGAGAGATACGTATTTAGGCGTTGATAAAATAGTGGATAAAGAAGTTAATGACTACTGTCATGATGTTATAAATTTTATCTTGTCTGAAGCATGTAAAGATGCAGTGGCAAATGGCTATTTTAAAGATGAAAAGGATTTCCGCGCAAATAGATTGAAGAAGAATTTTCCTTTTCTTATTTATAACATGCCATTTGAATCTAACGAATTAGACTATTACACAATTGGTCAATTCATTGAATTGTATAATGCGGAGCACATTGCTTTCGTTTATATACTAGCAGAAACAGATGATATAAAAATCATTAAAAACAAAGAAGCTTTAATCCACTCCATTAGAGAAAAACTCATTACCAGTAATGGGCCTTTCAAAGCGAGCCAAGTCCATGGAGTTGATCAAAAAAATATTCACTTTGTGGATCAAACAAAGCTCTATGAGATTATAGACATGGTGATATCAAAGAAACGTGTCTGTTGGGATAAAGCGGAAAAATACGTACTAGGCTATTAATCGTTATTGGTGATCGCTGCCATCACCTTACCTCCTTGCCTTTCTGTCAGATTCCACTTGGTAGCGGTGGAATCTTTTTTATTGGCTCAAGGTATAGATATAAATGTGATAGAATTACTTTGTAAATATGACTATATACGAACTGTTTAAAATAGTTGTTTCTAACCCAGACAAACTTTTAGTGTGCCATGTTGAACGTAAAGACTGGATTTTGGTGGACTCTAAGAGAGCATTTTCAGAAGATGGATTTCTTGTCAAAGAAATAAATATGCGTGGCAAATATGGTTCAGATGAATATTTTATGGTGCCATATTTCAAAGAAATAGAAACAAACTATCAAGATGTGAAATTCGAATCGTTTTTTACATATGATCCAAACACATCATTCTTGGATTGTGTTAGACAAATGGATCTGTTTGATGATTATCTTGATTACTACATAAAGAAATCCGCACTTAAATATTGTCGTTGGTTTGATCATTGGGGTACTCCATTAGAAGATGCTAGCAATGAACAAATTATTTCAATCAAAGACAAGATCGAATCTATTTATCACAAGATGATCATTTCTAAGAGAAATGTAATGACTTATACAAAGATTTATAGTGAAGGCGTCACATATTTTATTGGTTTTGTTTTCTTGAAAAACGGTGATCTTATACTTCTTTTTGATAATCATGAACGTAATTTTGAATCTCTTAAATTATTAGGTAGTGGTAGAAGCAGTAATTTACAGCCAAGGATTTTAATAACACTTAATAATGTCGTAACTATAACAAGAAGAGAAAAACCATCATATCTACCTGATGATAAATCAGAAATTGGCAAGGACGGACTAATGAGTGTCATCTACTATGATTCTGGGTATGAACACCTCAATCATTTAAATGAAGTACAAGCAATTATGGTGTTAGACGCTCTTACTGCGTTTAATGAGGTTGCCTTATCAGTTGCGTTTGCATCAAACAAATATGAAGGCAAGCCAAAATACAATAAGCTCTTAATTGAATGCTCACATTATAAGGACGGAACTGAACTCGAAACTTGCAGAGCCTTTGAAGACCCTGAAGAGATGACCCCAAAGACATTCTTTTACTTCTTTGGAAATGCAAAGTTTGATCACTTGGTTGATGCGAAAATAATTGATAAGACAATGCAATTTGGCACCATGTGTATTGGGTGTGCAAAAGATGGTGAGGATTCTCAAGTTTATGCTGGAGAATATGAATCAATTTTCTATGATCCAGAAAGTAAAAATGTCTTTGCTAAAATTATTACAACCGATCCATACGATGATTGCCCAGAACAAGCAATTGTTAGAAATGTCTGTAAAAATCTCATTAAATTGGGTGTTCCACACAAAATCGTTGTTAACAATTTCTTTGATGAAATGCTACTGAATAAAGCTTTAGACAAATACATTAAAGATAAACAGGTTGAAGTTATTTGTGATCAGAAAAAGAAAGATCTTGAAGTATTTGAAATATTAAAAGACGATTCTTATTTTGATTGGGAAGATGGCATTCTAGCTTAAACAAAATATGAAGCTTATATTCTTAGACATTGATGGTGTTTTAAATTCTGCTGATGGTCATCACCCGTCAGTGGGACATATGAAGATGGTGCGGTCTGTAAAACAACATTAAATGATGAAGAAGGTGAACTTTGCTTACATTAGTGATTGATAAGTACGCATTTGTCTCATGCCACTGCTTAGGTGGGGATGATGATACCGTAGAACTCAACCCCAATTTAGAAAGAATTGGTATTGAAGCGTTTGCGTATACTTCCCCAGATTTAAAGATCAACACTAATAAGCTTGAAAGTGAAGTCGCTGAACTTAAAGGTGGGCCAGAGGATTATAGTGTCTATTGGTATAAATGGGATATGAACTTCTTCGGCACAATCCTTTATAAGATAGAAGAATAATTAAAACCCCGCATTCCATTAAATATTTAGGATTTGCGGGTTTTTATTGGAAACAAACAGCTCGATAGCTAATGAAGGTGGCCACTTTTTACTAAAAAAGAAACTCCTGGTCGAACAATAATTAAACTATCTTGTTGTTAACGAGCGCATACGCGTATATAATCTAACCATGAAAAATTTGCACAAAGTATTAATTGGTGGATTAATTTCCTTATCACTAGCGTTAACAGGCGTTAGTGTTTTTGCTCTATCTAATAGGAGCGCTAGAGAAGTTGATGCTTCTAGAGACACGATTATATCTTCACAAGATTTCTATTATTTGGTTGATGACCTAACTGATCTTCATGATGGTGACACTGTTATCCTAAAGGTAAAAGGTGAAAATGATACAATTTGTGATATTGGTGGTAACCCCGGTTACATGTATACAACATCAGAAAATGTTCATTCCAATCATGATGAAACAGTCACATGGTTTGATAACGCCACCGCTACAACATTACAAATTAAAACCAGAGTGGTTAATGATGTCACTCAATATGCATTCTTAGGAACATTCTGGCCTAACAAGAGACAAGGTTGTAAAAAAGCAGGCTATATCGCCCATGATCCTACAGGTAGAAATAGCAGTTACCCTGGATATCCAGCTTTCGGAGGAGTTGGCTATTTCAAAGAAGCTTTTGGTGTGAGAATCGAGAGTCAAATCGATATGGATGAGTGTTGGTTCACTTTGAACTATAACGCCGAATCTGGTATGGACATTAGGAATGTCAAATTTACCGATTTACGAATTGCTTTCTCTAGAGATAGATGGTCTGGATATTTCATTTGGAATGGCTGGGGCAATGTTAATCTTTATAAAAAGATTACATATACCTCTATCACAAACATTGTTACTTCTGGCCTTAAAACACAATATAGCCAAGGTGAAGAATTAGACTTATCCGGTCTTCAATTTGATGTCCATGGAGAAGATAGACAAGGAAACCCAATAACATTTACTGCGGATTATGATTTGGATGACAAAGGACTCTTCCAATACAACAAATACGTAGTGGGCTCCAAAGGCACAAAAACACAAACTGTTAGCTTTATGAATCATAGCTGTGTCATTTTTGATGTCACAATATTAGATGACAACGCTAGATTGTCTAAAATAACCGCTGAACTATTCGATTATCGCGGCACATATGTATTGGCATATCAAAATAGCGATGGTGAGGGATATAACGCTGGAGTTATGTATTTCAAAACCGCAGGGTATCCCGCCTACCAAACCGCGATGAATAGTTCCACTAGAATTGATGGAAGTAATATCACAATTGACGGAAACATGATGACTCCAAGCGATTCGCTATTTGAGCTAACATATGAAAGCAATGCTTACCGTATTAAGCATGAGTTCAACAATGGTCAAACAAGATATTTAGGCTATAACACAGATGAAGAATCTATGGATTTTTATGAAACCGCTGGAGTTGAAACAGCATTAGAAGTTATCTTTGATAGCGGTTATGCATATATCAGAAGTAAGACAGATACAACCCTATATATTAATGAGTATGGTGATTTAAACAATTATGGCAGAAAACTCATGCTATTTAAGCAAGAGCTTAATAATAGTGAGTTAACACAACTTGATTCATTCATGGATGACTTTGCTAACTTAACATCAGTATGTGATCCTTTCGGTGGTGAATACTATGAATTCGGTATCACTGAATCAAGCTGGACCACACTCGCTAGTGCATATAGTGCGTACTCACTTAATGTTAAGGTCTATTTAAGAAATGTAACTTACACTCATGATGATCCAAATAGAGAACAAGGCTCTATTGAAGATTTAATTGATAGATATGATTATATCTACACCAAATATCATTCCACATATGCATGGATGACTGACTTCTTAGGTCGTAATGGTGTTATGCAAGATCTCCAACCTCAATCTAGTATCGCTCCTAAAATACTTAGTATTGGTGGGGAGACTACCGCGATTGTAATTATTGTTTCTATTTCAATAGCGGCCATCTCTTTATTAGCCACAGTGATGGTTATTAAAAGAAGAAAACATAATTAATAGATGAAAAAATACTTACTTAGTTTTGTTAAAGGAATTCTCGCTGGTCTCGCAATTGGGTTAGGCGGATTTCTTTATATCTTAATGACATTCTTATTCCATGATGATCTTGCGGAATTAGGCAAGATACTTGGTTCTATAGTCTTCTCTGTGGGACTATTCATTGTCTGCACATTCTCATTACATCTATATACCGGTAAGATCGGTTTGATATATGAAGAGAAACAGACTAAAGAGTTCTATATATGTTTACCTATTATGCTTATCGGTAACGCGATAGGGGCATTTGGATTAGGCTATATTTGTTTCTTCATATTTAGAAACACTGATGTTTATAACTACGCACTTAGTGCGGCGTCATCTAGATTAGTGTTTAACACTGTCTTTGATTATCTAACTACGATGATTAAAGCATTCTTATGTGGACTATGTGTTTATCTAGCAGTGAAGAGTTTTAACTCTGATAGATTAAGACCTATCGGTATTACCTTATTAGTGTTCTTTGTTTTTGTGTTTGTCTACTGTGGATTCCAACACTGTATCGCGAATATGTTCTACTTCGGTATGACTAACGCGATTAACTGGTACACATTAATAAACCTATTACTGGTAATACTATTTAACTCCTTAGGACCAGTAACTGGTGTCCTATTTACTAAACTAATTAAGAAAGTAACCGCTAAGTAAATGTAGCGGTTTTTTCTAATAATAGATTTATTGTGATATAATCAATCTATAAAGGAGACTTTTTTATGAAAAGAACCGCAAAGATATTATCTCTTGGGTTAGTTGCTTTTATGCTTACCGGTTGTAATTTATTTAATAAATCTGGTAATGATGAAGTATCTTTCCAAGAGTTTAATCTTAAGTATGAAGACAAGCTTACCGCTGTCGAAAAAGCTGAATTCCTCTATAGAGCAAAAGAGGCAGTCTTAGAGTATTCTGAACTTTCCGTTACAGAGCACAAGGTTTCTAGTGATCCTGTAATGGTTATGGACTATTCCGTGAAGAATGAAATTAAATCCTATAATAATGACTTTGTTGTTAGTAAGGAAACAACCACTGGCAATATGTCATATGAAGGAATTAGTTATGACATTGATGAATCAGATGAAAGACAATGGTTTAGAGTGGACTATCTAGATGGTGAAGAACAGAAACAAGCTATGCTTATTTATGCCAAATATAAAGATAGTGTCAATCTATCCAAAGGTGCTGAGACAGTTTCAGCTTATAAAACCGCGCTTAATTATGTTGATTTTGCATTTGCTAATGACTCAGAAGATGTCTATCACACAGATGATGGCTTTATAGTGGTCACTTCCGAAGTCAGTGAAGGACATGACTATATTCCATATGATACTGGTGTGAAAGAACAAATCAATATTCATAAAGCCCAATCTGTTTGGAGTTTCAACAAAGATTATCAAATAGTGAAATACACAAACATTGAAGAACAAAATTCTAACCGTGATTCAACTGGTGCATGGTATAAGAAAGTCACCATGCTTGCAAGAAACACCACAGTTATGAATTTCAAATATGAAAATAAAACTCTAGGTGATAGTGGAGAAATCTTCTCAGTGTTTAGCAATCCATACATTGATAGCTTAACCGGTGTTCAAACATTCAAATACTCCGTTCATGGATCGGATTACGCTGAATCCACTAGTGGTGAATTAGCACAAGTTGATTATAATAAACAAAAGATTGCTTCTAATAAGCTTAGATATAGCGGACTATATCATCTTTCTTTAGATGAGACATTCAATGCTTTTGCATTTAAGATGCAACTTAATTACTACAGCGATTTCAAAAATGCCGCAGTTTCTCATAACAATCCATATCTAACAAGTGCTAGCACTGAAGAATTCACAACCTTTAGTGCGGGTGATGTCCCATTATTTGTTTATAAGTATGCAGCCACATCACTATATATTCTTATTGAATTTGATATTGTGATTTCTTCTTTACAAGAAGTATCATTCGAAAACGCTAAAATTAGCGTTGTTGCGTAATTAGGAAAGGAGAAAAGATTTATGAAAAACACAAAGATTTTATCCTTAGCGTTAGCAGCATTCATGCTAACTGGCTGCAATCTATTTAACAAAGGCTCCCTAAAAGCGGAATGGAAAGAGTATTCCTTTAAAGAAGAAGATATTATCGATTCTTTCGAAAAGAATATTCTCATATCGAAAGTTACCGCTAATCTATCAAAGTTCTCTGAATTCGACCTTAACTATTCTACCTATGCTTTACAAGCGAGTGGTATTGAAGCCACTGTTAAGGCTGATCAAAAATGTATAGCTTATACCGATAACGCTATTGAAAGAACTACTAAATATGAAATGACCACAAAACAAGGTGGTGTAGCTTCTATAACAGCTTATAGACAAAAGTTATCTTCCTTTGTCACATCTCATACCGAAGAAGGCGTCACAACGTATTATCAACTCACAATGAATAGTCAGGACGATGTCCCTTCATATAGCAAAAGTGTGTATGATCCTACAAACGACTTCTATCGCCAATATATTAATGTCATTTCACTACCTTCTAGTGCTAACTACTGGAAGGTAAAAGATGGATATCAGGTGATTTCCTCTTCCTATAATGAAACACACACCGATGAATCCTTTGGTGTTGGTGTGAGAGAAAAAGTGACAATTGAGAAAACACAAACTGTCTATAACATCAATAAAGATTTCCAACTCGTCAGTGGATATATGTACGGAGAAACATCTTCTAACGTCGACCTAGATGGTATCTGGCATGATAAAGCTATTGTCTTAACAAAGACAGAAGCCATCGCTCAAGTTAAATATAAAACTAGAGGAGATTATCTCGATCGTGGATTTTTCCTTGATCTATTTAACAGACCGATGTTTATTTCATTCTACATTGATACGTATGGTGATAATTTTGATGGCACAAATCACACAAGTGCGGTATTCCCATCTTCTCAGGTTGAACATAAGTTCACACGAACAG
>CAJOPR010000068.1 GCA_905236395.1 uncultured Bacilli bacterium | reverse complement strand
TATGGTTCAAATCTTCATTGCGGTGGATGGCGGTGAATTTCAACCCTCAATCTCGATTTTGAATCTTTTAGCGGCATCCGAATAAGGCAACAGATCATCAATTGGAAGGACGTTGATATTGCTTCGGATGTGCTTATTAATTCAATAGAAATGACCGAGCAATCGGTCTTTTCTTTACCTTAGAAATATAAAATCTAGCAATTAGGATTTTTAATGTAGTCTAAAGAGGCATATTTCTTTATAATAAGAAATGGATTTAGTATCGGGAGTAGCTAAGTCATAATTCCGTCAGCACGAATTAACATTCCGGAATATGACCATGAAAATGCGCGAGACGATTACTTCCAAAAGGAGTAATTTTATGTACGAAACTAAAAGTGCGAAACAAACACTTGAAGAGCTTCAAGTTGATCCTAAAGTAGGCCTATCAACTGAGGAGGCGGGGCAACGAATCGCCCAATACGGTTTCAACAAATTAGCAGAAAAGAAAAAGAAGCCACTCATATTAGTGTTCCTATCTAACTTTAATGATCCGATGATCTTTATTTTGATTGCCGCGGCATTGTTGTCTGTGGCTATTTCTGTGTATAACACAGTGAGGAACGGTGACTCCTTCGATTTTGCTGATCCTGTGATCATTATGGGTGTCTGTGTATTGAACGCGATTATTGGTACCGTTCAAGAAAGCAAAGCGGAGAAATCTTTAGAGGCTCTTAAGAGAATGTCCTCTCCAACATGTATTGTGAGAAGAGATGGTAAGCTCGTCGAACTCAAAGCGGAAGAATTAGTTCCTGGTGACATCGTCATCTTAGAAGAAGGAAGAACTGTTCCAGCGGATTTAAGACTTATCGAGTCCATTAACTTAAAAACTGATGAATCATCATTAACTGGTGAATCATTACCTGTCGAAAAAGATGCGAGCATCGTCTTCTCTGATGAAGTCGGTGTTGGCGATAAAGTGAATATGGCCTATATGTCCACACCTGTGGTCTATGGTCGTGGTGAAGGTGTTGTTGTTTTAACCGGTATGAAAACCGAAACCGGTAAGATTGCTAAGATGCTCCAAGATGGTGGAGATGAAGACACGCCTTTACAAAAACAATTAGCGAAACTATCTAAATTCTTAGGTATTTTAACTATCGCAATTGTTGTCTTATTATTTGGTATTCAACTAATTGAATTATTCATGCATCAACCCGCAACCACCGCTGGATGGATTGATGGTATTATTGAAAACTTCATGTTCGCTATTTCATTAGCGGTTGCTGCTGTTCCTGAAGGTTTACCAGCGGTTGTTACTATCGTCTTAGCCTTAGGCGTCCAGAAGATGGTTAGAGCGAACACAATCGTGAGAAAATTGCCTTCTGTTGAAACATTAGGCGCTGTCTCTGTGGTCTGCTCTGATAAGACTGGTACCTTAACACAAAATAAAATGACAGTGGTGAGAACATACATCAATGAATCTCTCCACGGACAAGAAGAAATCATTAGTGAAGAATCTAGATTCTTAGCGATGGGTATGTCTCTATGTTCTAACGCCTCAGTTGATGATGGTGTTTATGGTGATCCAACTGAAATCGCTTTAGTGGAATTCGCTAATAAATTAGGTGATCACAAAACAGACTTAGAATTAAAGGCTCCACGTGTGGATGAATATCCATTCGACTCAGTTAGAAAGATGATGTCCACACAACACGCTTATGAAGGCAAAAAGATTATCTTCACCAAAGGTGCTATTGATTCAATCTTAAAAGTCACTGACCGTATTTTAATCAAAGGCCAAGTGAGAAAAATCACACCAAAAGATAAAGAAAATATTATGGCTGCTTCTGACGCGATGGCAGTGGATGCCTTACGTGTCTTAGGCTTAGCCTATAACTACTCAAATGAATTAAAAGAAGAGAACTTAATCTTCGTTGGTTTAGTGGGTATGATTGACCCACCAAGACCAGAAGCCAAGAATGCTGTTTCTATCTTCAGAAAAGCGGGCATCACTACAATCATGATTACCGGTGACCATAAGACTACTGCTTTAGCGATTGCTAAAGAATTAGGCATCACCGATGAAGTTGGAGAGGCTCTATCTGGAGATGAAATCGACGCATTATCTCCTGAAGAATTACAAGAGAAAGTGAAGACCGTTCATGTCTTTGCCCGTGTCTCTCCTGAGAATAAAGTGCAAATCGTTACCGCGGTTAGAGCTAATGGCAATATCGCTGCGATGACTGGCGATGGCGTTAACGACGCCCCATCATTAAAACAAGCTGATATCGGCATCGCTATGGGTATTACCGGTACCGACGTTGCTAAAGGTGCAGCGGACATGGTCTTAACCGATGATAACTTCGCTTCCATTGAAAAAGCAGTGGAAGAAGGTCGTGGCATTTATGCCAATATCAAGAAGACAGTCTTGTTCTTATTATCCACAAATATTGCGGAAGTCTTAGCGATGTTTGCCATCGTTGTGATGTCTTTATTCATGCAATATAACTTCCCAACACCTTTGGTGGCTATCCATATTCTTTGGGTTAACTTAATTACCGACTCCTTACCAGCAGTCGCTTTGGGCGCTGATGAGAAGGAAAGTGGAATTATGGAAGATCAACCACGTAATCCAAAAGAATCCTTATTCTCTAGAGGCGGTTATTGGATTACCTTCGGTTATGGTGCGTTAATCACCATTACAACAGTATTTGCCTTCTTGCTTGTTCCAATGTTTGAATCAGGTGCTGATTCACTTCCAAAGATCGCAGAAATTTTATCCACTGGTTACGATATGATTAAAGCGGGTCAAACCAATACCGCAGAAGCAATCATTTTGATGAAATCACAAACAATGGCGTTCTGCGTATTATCATTATCAGAACTCTTCCATATGTTAGGTATGACCTCTATTAGAAAGTCATTTGTCCATAACTTCTGGAGCAAGAACTGGTTACTATGGTTATCATTCGGAATTGGTATCGCCTTACAAATTGGTGTTGTTATGATTCCTTATGTCAACACCTTCTTCTCATGTGTCTCCTTAGATTGGGCACATTGGGGAATTGTCTTCGCACTCAGTGCCGCACCACTAGCGGTGCATGAAATTGTTGCTCTCGTTCTTTTCATTAGAAAGAAGGTCAAGGAGAGTAAGAAATAGCTTTTAGTAGAGTTATATATCAAGAGAGTAGAGCCGGTTTCCGGCTTTTTCTCTTGTTAAAAAACTGTACGCATATATAATTAGACCCATGAATTCAAAAACAATTGTCATTGTTGGAGCAGGAGTTAGCGGTCTCACAGCGGGTATATACGCTGAGCAGAACGGATTCCATGCGATTATCTTAGAAAAGAACCCATCCGTGGGTGGTCTTTGCACTGGCTGGTATAGAAACGGTCATTATTTAGATGGCTGCATCCACTGGTTAACAGGCACTAAAGATGGTACTGATATTAACGACATGTGGAGAAATGTCGGTGCGATTACCGATGACACCAAGATGATGAAGTTAGATACTTGGGGTATTTTTGATTATCAAGGGACTCTAGTCCATTTCTACCGCGATTTAGACAAAGCGGAGAAGGAGTGGTTATCCATATCACCAGAAGATAAAAGAGAAATTAAACATTTCTTTAAGATGGTGAGAGATATTAAGAGTATTGATTTACCATTAGACTTACCAGTCTCTATGATGAGCTTTAAAAAACTAGTCAAATTTGGATTCAATGTCTTAGATGTCTGGCCAAGTTATTTACTCACCATGAAGATGAGTTGCGAGAAATACGCAAAGAAGTTCAAATCACCAGCGTTAAGATGGGCGATTACTCACGCTCAACCTGGAGCGGGTAACCTCTACAGTATGATGTTCTGTTACGCAACCATCGCTGATGGTAATGGTGATATCCCTGAAGGTGGATCTAAACCAATGGTGGAGCGTATGAAAAATCGTTTCCTATCATTAGGTGGAACATTGTTATTAAATACACCAGTGGATCACTTGTTAACCAAGAACAATAAAGCTGTTGGTGTTATCAACACTAAAGGAAATAAATATTATGGTGATTACGTAGTAAGCGCTTGTGACGCTAACTATGTGATGAACCACTTATTAAGAAGACAATATAAGCTTTCTAAGTTAGAGAAGAGATATGCTGATAAAACTAGACATCCCGCACCAAGCTGTTGCTTGTTCTACTTCGAAGCGGATAATAATGATATCCCAGCCCCATACTCATTTGAATGTGAACCATTCTATGTGGGCAATGAATTAATCTCTCACTTAACTATTAGAAATCATAATTATGACGAAAAGACATTTGTTAAAGATGGTAAAACCATCATGTCCGTCCTAGTGGATCAATCTAGCGCTAATTATTCCTACTGGAAAGAACTATATAATGAGCATCCTTTAAGATATAGAAGACTCAAAGAAACATTAGCAAAAGTTATCAAAGATAAGATAATCGCTAAATTCCCTCAATTAGAGGCTTCCTTAAAGATTATTGATGTCTGTACGCCTAAAACACTTAACAGATACACAAATGCCTCTAGAGGCGCTTATATGGGCTTCTTATTCACCCATAGAGACGCTACATTTGTCCATAGTGGATTCGTGAAAGGCTTAAAGAACTTCGTTATGGCAGGGCAATGGATGCAGTGCCCAGGTGGACTACCTCTCGCACTTGCGGAAGGTAAATTCGCAATTCAAAGAATCTGTAAGATTGAGAAACTATCTTACGTGTTTACAACTTCAAAGTTATTATCAAATAAATCTATTTAAATAAGTAAGGCTTCCTTCTAGATGAGGGAAGTTTTCTTATTTTGGGATAACCGCTTAAATGGAATAATCCCCTAGGGGTGATAAAATCACCATTTTTAGCTTTAGAAGATATACCTGTTAATAAACATAAACTAGCTTTGCTAGGAGAGTGGAAGAACCACTTTAAGAAGTATTTACCTAAGAATCTAACTACTTTATTAAAACCACTGATTATAGCGGTATTAGTTAAACCTGGTTCTGTTAAGACATATTCAATATTTGGATAAGGTCTTTCCGTGGATAGCTTATAGAAGTAAGCCTCCATATATGCTTTAGAGGCATTGTATTGTTTTAACGCTTTTCTCTTGGGAGACTTTAAATCTAACTTCTTGTTATAGCTAAACATTGCCGCGAAAGAACCGGCGATAACAAATCTAACGTTTTGCGATAGTCGTGGAGATATGGTATCGATAAAATATCTAGCGCCAACATAGTTGATACCGATAGTAGCAGGGTATCCGTTGTCTAAGATCCTAGTTTGGTTTAAGACACCGACATTCATGACGATGGTGTCAAAATCTTTATGCTTACTGAGTAATTCGTTAATTGCCTTATCGATAGATTCATAAGAAGATTGGTCGTAGTGGATAACGTCTAAGAGATGATATTCCTCTTTGAGCTTAGAAGCGATATCATCCTCAATCGCTAAAAGGATCACTTGAGCGTGAATATTAATAAGATGTTTTAATAGACATAGTCCAATACCAGTTGTTCCACCTAGTAAAACAATCTTTTTGTTTTCAAAAGAACCGAGATTTTCTATGTATTTTCCAATATTCATCTTTAATAAGATTTTAGCAATAAAGGACGAAAACGACACTGGTCAATTAAATTGTTGCAAGTTTTTTGCACTTTGCTTATTATATATAAGCGGTTTAGTTGCCGACTTAGCTCAATCTGGCAGAGCAACTGAATCGTAATCAGTAGGTTGTTGGTTCAATTCCGATAGTCGGC
>CAJOPR010000067.1 GCA_905236395.1 uncultured Bacilli bacterium | reverse complement strand
TTCAATAACTTCTTCTTCAATACCAGTAAGTTTCTCCTGAACTGCTTCATTCAATAACTTGATATACATATCTAAACCAATAGAATCGATAAATCCTGCCTGTTCAGGCCCTAAGATATCTCCAGCACCTCTAATCATTAAGTCTCTTTGAGCGATTTTATATCCGCTTCCGAGTTCTGTGAAATCTTGAAGGGCTCTTAGACGTTTCTCGGCTTTTTCGTTTAAATGTTTAAATCCGTTATACATTAAATAGGCGTACGCAATACGATCACTACGTCCAACACGTCCTTTGATTTGATATAACTGGGATAATCCATATCTTTCGCTATCTTCAACGATAATCATGTTTGCGTTAGGAACATCAATACCATTTTCAACGATAGATGTACACACTAAAACTTGAATATCACCATTGTAGAATCTAATCATGACATCTTCGATGTCTTCTCTATTCATCTGTCCATGTGCAACACCAATAGTAACACCCGGCAACATCTTCTCTAACTTACTCGCACGTAAATATAAAGTGGATATATTGTTATGTAAGAAGAACACTTGTCCATTTCTTCCAAGTTCTCTTTCGATTAATTCTTTAACAACATCCATATTAAATGGAGTGACGTATGTTTGAATTGGCATTCTATCTCTAGGAGCAGTGTTAATTATAGACATTGATCTAACACCCAATAATGAAATTTGTAATGTTCTTGGAATAGGTGTGGCTGACAAAGTCAGAACATCAATATTAGTCTTTAGTTCTTTAATCTTTTCTTTTTGTTCCACACCAAAACGTTGTTCTTCATCAATAATTAGTAATCCAAGATCTTTAAATGAAATATCTTTACTAAGTAATCTATGAGTTCCAATAACTAGATGTGCTTCACCTGAAGCGACCTGTTTAATAAATTCGTTTTGCTTCTTTTCTGGTACCAATCTAGAGAACGCAGCAATCTTAACATCAAAAGGAGTAAATCTTTCTAACGCCAATTCATAGTGTTGTCTTGCTAATAACGTAGTTGGACACAAGATAGCAACTTGTTTGCCAGAAAGAATGGCTTTAAATGCCGCTCTAAAGGCAACTTCGGTTTTGCCGAAACCAACATCGCCACAAAGTAATCTATCCATTGGATGACTTGATTCCATATCAGTCTTAATATCTAGCCAAGCCTTTTCTTGGTCAGGAGTGAATTCATAATCAAATGATTCATCAAATTGTTTTTGAAATTCATCATCTTTGGCAAATGCGAAGCCTTTTACTTTGCTACGTTCCGTATAAAGAGCCATTAAACGTTCCGCTAAATCATTGATTCTTTCTTTAATCTTCTTTTTAGTGTTTTCCCAATCTTTACTATGTAATCTAGATAATCTTGGTGTGGCACCTTCTTTACCTAAATACTTTCTTACAAGTTGGAACTGGGCTAATGGAACATAAAGGATTTCTCCTCCATGATAGGCAATCTTTAAATAATCTCTGTGAACTCCATCAGTTTCTAATGTCTGTAATTCCACAAATTGACCAATACCTTGATATTCATGAACAACATAATCGCCAGGTGTTAAATCCTCATAACTCTTAAGAATAGTGCCTTCTTTAAATCTAGAGTCATATCGAGCCACTCTAACTTTTTCATTGAATAGTTCCTTACTTGTAAGGAAAACAACCTTATCATCAGGCAAGACAAATCCATTTTCTAAGTTAAAAACTGATAAAGAAATCTTTGTCTTTTCTGGTAATTCGAGTTCTTTTTTAATCTCGAAAGGAATCACTAATTGATTTAGTTGTTGTTGAATTACTGATAGATGTTCTTTACTGGCTAAACAAACACAGATTAAATAATTCTCATTTAGATAATTATGGATGATATTAATCGCATCACTGGATTTACTAGCTTGGAAAGGAACACTTTTCAAATTAAATGACGAGTCATTTCCTGATTCGATAAGTTGAGATGTCGTAATTACAGATTTGAAATTAACTAATCTATGAATATCTTGATACATTTCAAGGTGAGAAATAATCTTTCCATCAGTATACAATTCATTCAAATAGTCAAAAGATTCATCGCTCAACATCTGATTTGAGTGTTCAATTGATGGCTCATCCACGATGATTTTTGTGTAGTCTCTACAATAGTCAAAAATGGAGAATCGATTATCACAAATTAGACCATAGTATTTATATATTCGTTCGTCCATTTTTCCCTCTAAAATTCTTGATACATCATCCATTGTGATATCTCTTAGTTTTTCAAAGGTTCCAAAGTCCAAATGCTTCTGATCTTCTTGTAATCTATTAAGTATTTTATCGCCTGATTCTTTGACTTCTTTTTCACTCAAAATAATGTCAGAAGCGGGCAAAATAGTGACTTTTTGCAGCTTTTTTACTGAAATTTGCGTACTTATTTCAAAAAATCTGATCGATTCAACTTCATCATCAAAGAACTCAATTCTTATTGGTTTGTCGTAGTTAACAGAGAAGATATCTAATATGTCTCCACGCACCGCAAATTGGAGTGATTGATCGATTTTATTAACTAAAGAATACCCTGCTTGGATAAGTAGTTTTTTAAGTGAATGAATATCGTAATGTTCGCCCACTTCAAAGTCTATTGTTTGAGTTTTAAACGTCTCTGGGTTTGGTAAGTATCTTGTCGCTGATGCAATGTTAGCGATGACAATTCTTCCGCGTCCATTTAATAGTTCGTTCAATACATAGAGACGTTGGCTAACCATTTCTTTGGTTTGAGCTAACGTTTCCGCTCTGATCAATTCATCTGCAGGGAATAATAAAACATCTTCTTTGGGCAAGAATGAACTAATGAGTGAATATATCTTCTGCGCCTTATAAAGGTTTGAAGTAATTAATAAGTATTTATCTTTGTTTTTATAACAATTAAATGCGGTTAATAAGGAGATTCCTATGGAATCATCCACGACAAAATGTCCCTTTTTTATCGAAAGGGAGGGGGTAGACTTGTTCAATTTCAACTTTTCAAATAGGTCCAATGCTATCCTCCTTAGTTGAATTTGTTCATCGCCCGTTCAAAACTAGACTTCAAGATCTCCTTAAGTGCTTCAACAGCATCTTTAATGGCTACATCGATGAGTTCTCTTTCTTCTTTAAGAGGTTTAGACAAAACATAATCAATTGTGTCGTTTTCCATAGGTTCACCAATACCAATACGAATACGTTTGATATTCTCTGTTCCTAAGTTATCAATGATGTTTTGCATTCCCTTATGACCGCCAGAAGAACCATCAGGTCTCAATCTGATTTTGCCGGGATTAAGCGCCATGTCATCAAAGATGATAATCACATCTTCTAATGGAATTTTGAAGTAATTAATTACTTCCCTAACCGCAGTCCCGGATAAATTCATATAGGTTGTGGGTTTGAAAAGCATGACATCTTCATCAAGTGCTTCTCCACGACCTAAAAGTCCATGAAAAACTTCCTTATCAACATCAATTTGTGATAAGTCAGAAAATAGATCTACAACATCAAAACCCATGTTGTGACGGGTATGTTCGTATTTCTTTCCAGGATTTCCCAAACCAACGATTAGTTTCATAACGCTTCTTACGTATTATACACTTTTTTAGCTAAATAAATGTTGCTATATTAAATAAGTATGAAATTTCTAAAACGCTTATTAGCAGGAATGGGCATAGGTGTAGGCGCAGCCATACCAGGTGTTTCTGGTGCGGCAATCGCAGTCATCTTTAGAGTGTATGAAGACATCATTTCCGCTGTTAATAATTTTAGAAAGAAATTCGGTCATTCATTCTTAGTATTACTACCAATACTATTAGGAATAGTAATCGCAGTTATACCATGTATTTATCTATTCTCATTAGCCTTTGAACATCTAATGTTTGTTTTAATTTGTATCTTTGCGGGCTTCTTAATTGGTTCATTCCCATCAATTACCGATAAAGTCAAAGGTGTTAAACCAAACAAGCTTCAAATCGCTTTAATCATCACAGGTGCTGTATTTGTTATTGCCTTAGGTGTTTTATCAGTCGCCTTTGGCGGTAATTTAAACATTGCTGGTTTATTTGTTAATATCAACCAAAACTGGTGGTTATATCTCGTATTAGTCCCAGTTGGTGTTTTGGCTGCGGTCGCTTTAACGGTTCCTGGTCTATCTGGGTCTCTAATTCTATTAGTGATCGGATTCTATCGCCCACTTGTGGACTCTGTCAAAACCTGGGGTGGCAATTGCTTACACGGAGATTGGTCTATGATTGGCCCTCTTATCGGTGTTATCGGCTGCTTTGGATTAGGATGCTTAATCGGTGTTGTTTTAGTTAGTAAAGTGATGAAAATCTTATTAGCGAAGTTCCATGATAATACCTTCTTTACAATTATTGGCTTTGTCGCTGGTAGTATCGCAGTGTTATTCTTCAACTACGATATATTTAATTACTATCTCAATTGGTCTGGTGTCGTATTTGAAAACATCAATCCAGTATTACCAATATATGCAGAAATACCTATAGGTATCCCAGTCCTATGTGCCTGTGCGGTTGGTAGTTACTTCTTAGTGAGATTAGAAAGAAAACAATCTCAAAAAGAAGAAACCGAAGAATAATTATCAAATATCTCTAAATATCCACGTTCGCTGAATGTGGATTTTTTATTATATAAAGTAATCTTTGATTAAAAAATATAATGCAAAATTGTGTGCGAAAAAATTACAACTCAAAGCCTATTAGATAGTAGAAGAGCAAGTG
>CAJOPR010000066.1 GCA_905236395.1 uncultured Bacilli bacterium | reverse complement strand
GATTGCGTTCATAGTAACGCCCGCCACTAAGATAATGGCCCGTTTCCACTTCTTAATACCATCTAGACTTCTAGACTGGTCAACTTGGACACCATCTTCTAGTTCAACACCCTCGCCATACATAGAGACATATCCACCAAATGGGATAACTCTTAAAGAGAAATATGTTTCACCAGTTTTTCTCTTCTTATGGATAAGTGCCGGGCCAAAACCAATGGAATACTCTTGGACATAAACTTTAAAGATCTTTGCAGCGGTAAAGTGTCCTAACTCGTGAATCATGATTAAAAGAGAAAGGAAGACAATAAACAAAACAATGTAAAGAATAGTCATTAAGACATTCATGCTCTCTTTCTCCTTTCTTCAATTAACTCACGAGCTAACACTCTAGCGTTTCTATCAACCGAAGCGATTAATGCATAGTCAGGATGTCTGACTGGTTGGTGTTTTTTCATCGCTACGGAAATAATATCTTCGATATCTAGGAAAGATATTTCATGATTTAAGAAAGCTTTCACAGCTTCTTCATTAACCGCGTTAAATACTGCACCATAGGTGTCTTTCTTATTGATAACCATTTCTGCATATTTCACCATTGGGTAACGGTTAATATCAAAGTCATGGAAATGACATCCCTTCTTCTTTTCAAACTTCTCTAAAGAAGTAACGGATACAGTTTTAAATTCTGACTTAAATTCGTATAAAGCAAGCTTGATAGGTTTTCTCATATCAGGCATACCTATATCCGCGCGTATAAGGCCATTATCGTAGATAACATAGGAATGAACATAACTCTCATCATGGAGTTTGACGCCGATTTTATCAACTGGATAGTTAAATAGATAATGAGCTTCGATTATTTCAAATGCTTTATTCACCATAGTCGCACAGTCGATGGTAATCTTTGGACCCATCTTCCAGGTTGGATGCATTAGAGCTTGCTCTGGAGTCACGTCTTTAAGTTGTTCTCTAGATAAGTTTCTAAAAGCACCACCGGAAGCGGTTAACATCAGTTTAGAAACGTTTTGATCATCCACCATTAAACATTTCATTAATGCGGAGTGTTCGCTATCAATTGGGTATAACTTGCCAGAACCATTTCTTAAGGCTCTATTAATAAGTTCGCCACCAACAACCAAGCTTTCTTTGTTAGCTAAAGCTAAGATTTTATTTTTCTCTAAAGCATAGAGAGATGGTTTAAGTCCCACAAATCCCACTAAAGCGTTAACAACCATGTCACAATCTGTATCGATGAGTTGAAGTAAGCCTTCATCACCAGAAACAAATTTGAACTTTGGGTATCTAGCTTTGTATTCGTTTAGAAGTTTGCCGTTTTTAATGCAAACCATTTTCACTGTGGGAAAACGTCTTAAAATGTTATGAATGTCACGAGTTCTTTCGCCAACGGAAAAGGCCACTAACTCAAAGTCAGCGCGATTTTTACGTAACACATCTAAAGTCTGTGTTCCGATTGATCCAGAAGCTCCTAACAAACAAACTTTTCTCATTTAATTAAACTCAAGAAATAATAAGCAGCGGAAATAAACACTGCGGTTGTGGTCAAAGTGAAGATAACACTATCGAGACGATCGAGTGCGCCACCATGACCTGGCATTAAATTGCCAAAATCTTTAATTCCAAAGAATCTCTTTGCGCTAGAGAAGACAAAGTCTCCTAAGACAGAAGCCATTGGAATTAAGAACGAAAGAATAAGAATTAAATACCAGTGATCAAAGTCTAAGACACCGATAAGTAATGGATGTCCAAACATAGAGAATAAGAAAGCAAAGGCAAAGGAAACGATTGAGGAAATAATGACTCCACCAAAGAAACCTTCCCATGTTTTCTTAGGAGAGATTCTTTCAAGCATCTTGTGTTTTCCGAAGAAAACACCGACAAAGTATGCACCAGCGTCAGTCATAAATGTGGCGATTAAAACGTAAACGATTAACAAGGATGACTCTAAGTTATCAAACATATTGAAATAACTAGATGGCATTCCACCATTAATCGCATTATTAGCGATACTTGGAATATATCTGAGATATAAACCAGATTGATATCCGACACAGATTAATAACATCATGGTGAAGATGAAGCAGGCATCTCTCACAGTAAAACCTTTATCAATCAAGACCATTGTGAAGACACCAATCGCACCTAAAGCCACCATGGAGATAGAGATATAAACTCTTTCAAATGCGGTATAGATATGCCAGCCAAACTCTTTCACTCCAGATACATAATCAGGAATTGAAATAATAATTGGCCAATATGTTAAAGCGATTGCAATTAAGAATGCGACGATATATAAAGCGATGCAGTATTTTTTCTTCGCACAATGGATAATCTCCCACGTGCTCGCGAAAAGTAAAAATGCGACAAACGCAAAGAAGAAGAAATCGCCAAGCACTATAAGTGGAACGGCAATAACAATACCCACTATCGCGGAAATGATACGTGTTCTCATCGATGCTTTTTGTTCTTCATTTATTTGGTTAGGTTGTATGAACTCAAATTCGTTGTTATGTTCACTCATTCTTTGATACCTCCATACCTACGGTTGCGGGACATAAATTCTTCTAGACACTCATGGAGTCTTTCTTTTGTGAAATCCGGCCAAGGTGTCGGGGTGAATATAAATTCCGCATAGGCAAGTTGCCATAATAAATAGTTCGATATTCTCTCTTCACCACTAGTTCTAATTAATAAGTCCACCGGTGGTAAATCTTTTGTATATAAGTAATCTTCAAAGCTTTCTTCGGTTAATGAATCAATGTCTTTACCTTCTTTAACATCTTTAGCGAATAGCTTCGCGGCTCTAACAAGTTCGGCCTTTCCACCATAGTTAAGGCAAATGTTAAATGTGAAGTTTTTACCATCTTTAGTTCTTTCGATTGCATCTTTGACAACCTTTTGTGTTTTCTCAGGTAATCTAGATAAATCTCCAGAAGCGGTAATACGACATCCATCTCTAAGCATTCTATTAATTTCTTTTTTAAAGAAAATCTCTAGATAGGCGAAAAGGTGATTAATTTCATCTTTTGGTCTATTCCAGTTTTCTGTAGAGAAGGCATATAAAGACATTACCTTAATGCCTAAGGCATAACATTCTTCATATATATCTGTGACTCTTTCACATCCCGCTTTATGACCAAGATGACGTGGAAGGTGTCTAGCTTTCGCCCAACGTCCGTTTCCGTCCATGATGAAGGCGATATGTTTACATGCGTCTTTATTAAAATTCATAATACCGGCTTTTATTATACAATAATTCCAAAGTATTAAAAATAATTAATGAGCACAAAAAAGCCACCACTTTGATGTGATGGCATTTTATTTTAACTTATTTCTTACCTTTGGTAATTTTAGCACCGCCGGATTTACCTTTGTTAGCACCTTTGGATTTATGGACTAATAAGGTTGCGCCTTGGTTCTTGGCCATTTTCTCGCAATAGGCTTCAGCTTCAGGTTTGGTAGAGAATAATTTAATGACTTTATCACTACCTCTAATAAAGACTTGCCATTTGCCGTCAGAAGCGCGTTTGCTGACGTGATAAACTTTTCCTGCCATGAAATTCTCCTTAGATCTGCATGATCTCTTTTTCTTTATCGGCAACGATGGAATCCATTTGTTTAATGACATCTCCCACCGCTTTTTCTAAATCATCGATGACTTTCTTTTGATAGTCTTCACTCATATCATCATCTTCTTTAATGAGGTCCATATAGTCACGTCTAATGTTACGGACAGCGACCTTTGCTTCCTCACCATATTTACGAGCTTGTTTAGAAATTTCCACACGTCTTTCTTCAGTTAACGCAGGGATAATTAATCTCACCATTGTGCCTTCATTGATAGGATTTAAGCCGAGATTTGCAGCATTTATTGCAGAAACGATGGCTTTTACATCATTTTTATCATAAGGCTTGATGAGTAATTGTCTTGGTTCTGGGACAGAGATAGAAGAGACTTGGTTAATTGGAGTCATTGATCCATAGTAATCAATTTCCACACCCGCGACAATCGCTGGGGAAGCTCTTCCAGTACGAAGAGTGGCTAATGATTGTTTGAGCGATTCGACACTCTTGTTCATTCTACCTTGAGCATCAATAACGATTTCATCCATAATTATTCTCCTTTTTTACAAATGGTTCCGATGTCTTCACCCATCGCTACTCTAATAAAGTTCTCTGGGTCAGACATGGAGAACACTCTGATTTGTAAATTTTGATTCTTAATTAATTCTACAGCAGATAGATCCATTATTTGAAGTTTCTTTTCAAGAATTTCTTTATAAGTGATCTCTGGGAAGAACTTAGCATCAGCATATTTTGTGGGGTCTTTATCATAAACACCCTTCACACCATTTTTGCCCATGAAGACCGCTTCACACTTAGTTTCTAACGCTCTTAATGTTGCTGCGGTATCCGTGGTAAAGAAAGGCTTTCCAGTACCACCAGATAAGAACACCACTTTGCCTTCTTCCATAGCTTTAATCGCAGCTTCTGGTGAATAGGCTGTAGTTAATTCAGGTATTTCTGGTAACGCTGAGAAGACAATGGAATCTACTCCGTTTTTCTTTAAAGCGCTAGACATACAAACAGCGTTCATCACTGTTCCCATCATACCCATATAATCCGCTGGGGCGCGGTCAATTCCAATTCCTCCGGCTAGGTTACCTCTCCATATATTTCCAGCGCCAATGACGACGGCAAGTTGTACTCCTTTATCGTGAAGTGCTTTCATCATTTTGGCCATTTCATCAACACAATCGACGTTTAAAATCTGCATTGCATTTTCATCTTTTAAGGCCTCTCCGGATAGCTTTAGTAATACTCTTTTGTACATGGAATTTCTCCTTTCTTTTGTAAAAAAAGAAACACCAAAGGTGTTTCTAATTCATTATTGATTAACTTG
>CAJOPR010000065.1 GCA_905236395.1 uncultured Bacilli bacterium | reverse complement strand
CGCTTCTTCTGGAAGGTCTCCCACTAGTGCTGGGCATTCATCTCTAATAATGCCAGCCTTTTGAGCGGCAATTTCACTAATTGTGTATCCAAGCGCATCTGTGTGTTCAAGCGCTACAGATGTGATGATGGATAATGCGGGGACGAATACGTTTGTGGCGTCAATTTCTCCGCCTAATCCGCATTCAATAACAGCGATATCACATTTATTTTCTTCAAAATATGTAAGAGCTACAAAGGTTTGGATTTCAAATCCAGATAGATTGAATTTATCTATTTGTTTCTTGTATTGGTTGATGATTCTCAAAAAATCATCATCAGAGATATATTTTCCATTAATGGAAATCATCTCATTTGGTTCTGATAAAAATGGAGAATGGAACAAACCGGTCTTATATCCACATGCAGCGTAGGCACCTGCAATGTAATGCACTGTGCTACCCTTGCCATTCGTACCTGCGACGTGTATGGATGGAACGTTATATGAGAATTTGACCGCGGTTAAAAAAGAATCAAAGTTTTCTCTTTGATAGTCGCCTCTTCTATAGTTATCAAAAAATGATTTATCCATTAGAAGTCTTCGCCCTTTCTCATATTTCTTTCTTGATCACGTTGTTTGATGGTTTCACGTTTATCGTAATTCTTTTTACCTTTTCCTAAAGCAATCTCCACTTTGCATTTCCCTTTACGGAAATACACCTTCGTGGGGATGATGGAATATCCACCTCTTTGGGCTTTTTCTTCAAACCATTTAATCTCTTTTTTATGTAATAAAAGCTTTCTACTTCTCAAAGGATCTTGGTTAAAGATATTTCCCTGTTCGTATGGATTGATATGCATATTAATGATTTCGGCTTCGCCATTACGCACAATGACGTATGAATCACCTATGCTACATGAATGCACACGTAAAGATTTTATTTCCGTTCCCTTAAGTGAGATTCCACATTCTGTGAAATCAGAAAGG
Organism: uncultured Bacilli bacterium; assembly: GCA_905236395.1. Classification (GTDB taxonomy): domain Bacteria; phylum Bacillota_I; class Bacilli_A; order RFN20; family CAG-826; genus RUG13091. Next base: position 8,168 of record CAJOPR010000065.1, on the reverse strand, counting down.
AAATAATTGAAATGAGCTTTTCGATTTGTCGCGATAATCTTGATGCCTGTGTTATCCATAATAAGTCTCATCCAATATCGTTAATCTCTTATGCATCGCTAAAGAGGATTCATTAAAGTGTTCCCAAATCTCTTTTCCACGTTTGCTCGGGAAGAAATATAACAAGATGTAATACACCATTAAACCAAGTGGGATGGTGAACACATACACAAACATATTCATTTGGCCCATATATTCAAAGACGATATATAAGCCTAAGGACACAATCGCATCTCCTAAGATAGCGATCTTTGGAATATTAAATGAACCATGGAAGAATACGGACCACCACTCTTTGATGGAACCTTTCTTAATCAAAGCGTAGATAACCATATCCACGAATAAGAGAACGCCTACCACCATAGGTGTTAACCAAACATTCATATCACCTGCGCCATTGACTCTTAAGACCCAATAGACCGCAAATGTTGCTAATCCAATTAATAAGAAGTTGAAGGCTATATGCAATGCTAGATGTATTCTATTTGTGTTCTTATAGAACAATGTGAACATATAAGGAACAAATAGCAAAGCTATGCCTAATAAAACCAATCCATTAATCAACCAAGTCTTAATAAGAGGTGTGTTGTTTGTGATATTGCAAACAAATAATGTCGCTGCACTAACCATGATGGAAACAATGATTAAGGCAACGGTTCTGCCTAAGGCAACTGGATCCATCTGTGTTCTTTCCACTGGTGATTCCTTCACTTCATTCATCTTCTCTTTTCTGGTGACAAACTTGCACTTAGTGATAACAGGCATGATAAATGCCATGGTGATAAATATCTCTTTGATTCCAGCGTCGAAGTATGGTGAAGACTCACAGAAATTGAATATGCACATACACGCAAACGCAAAGAAATGAATGAAGACAAAATGGAATCTCTTCTCTAAGAGAAGTCTGACACAGCAATACAAATAGTAAATGCCTAAAGCGCCAACAAATAAAACACCCACTAAGCCGAATTCAAACATTAATTGTAGATAACCATTGTGTGTGGTTCTCACTGCTGCCGCCATGTCATTTGACATTGCGCCAGTAATGGCCATTGTCTCTTTTTCAGTGAGCATGAAGCCATGACCGAAGATAATGTGAATTGGACTATCAAAACAATATGGGAAAATGTGTTTCCAAATATTGGTTCTCCCAGTGAATGTAGCAAAGTCTTTCTTGTAAAGAATCTCTGTTAAGTAGATATCCATTCCCACAAAGCCATCCCAGTGATGGGTTGTGCCATAGTAGAAAACAATAATTAAAGCAAAGAGTAACAAGATTGTTACTGTTGCATAAATAGAAGATTTCCACTTCTTCTTAATAGAGAATCTGATAACTTCCTCAAATAGGTAAATTGGTAACGCGAAGACAGCGATAATTGATGGTAATGCCGCTGCGGTAGAAATAAGAGCGACAAATAAAACTAATGTGCTTAAGTAAAGATACAATCTTTGCTTGTGATAGTTAGCGATAAAACAAGCTAAAATACCCACTAACAAGACACCACCATAATAATTCTTATTACCATAGAAAGAGGCTATTTGAACAAAATGTTCAGTATCACCTTTAAAGATGGCGATATAGGAATTCATTTCCGTGGCAATAGAGAATATGAGTGATGCGTACGCTGCACCTATCGCGCAGTAGCACATTATTAAAGGCACTCTAGAATGTGGACTGTTCATATTAAGTGTGAACATAAATCCATATGAGAAGGCTAAGAAGACTACTAATATAATCGTAGCCCTAATCTTCTCATAAAGAGAAAACGCCACTTCTACAGTTTCACTTCCATTATCAAATGTATATGTCCCACCTTTGGCTAACCAGATACCCAGTAACCAAGCAACACCTACTAAAGTAATCGCGGGTAATAAGACATAATCAATCTTCATTTTGTTCTTCTTATGGTTGATAAAGAAAAACATGAAAAGACATCCAACCGCCGCAGCGGTAAGGACGATTAAAGAAGAAGGATTAAGTCCCACTCTTGGGTTTGAGGTGAGATAAAGCATGTTCTCTGTTAAAAAAGAGACAAATAATAACGCTCCCCAGAACCACAAATTTGATAATGTAAATTTAAATTTACCCATATGGCTAATAATTATAAAGACAACATTTTCATTAAACAAGAAAGAACATCGTTCTTAACTTGTTTTCAAAACTGACTCTGATAATTAAAGATATATTATCTTTGTTATCGCTTTTTGTAGTAAGATGAATTTATGAATAAATACGAGATTTTAAAAAACATCATTAAAGAAAGTAATAGTATTGTCGTTTTTACAGGCGCTGGTATCAGTGTGCCTAGTGGTATTCCAGATTTCCGTAGTGCGAATGGAATATACAACCAAAAAACATCAATCAACTATCGACCAGAAGAGATTATCAGCCACTCCTTCTTTATGGAACATCCAGACTTGTTCTATGAGTTCTACAAAGAAAAGATGTGCTATCCAAAAGCTAAGCCTAATGCCGCGCATAAATATTTTGCGGATTTAGAAAAGCAAGGTAAGAACGTCACTATCGTTACTCAAAATATCGATAATCTCCATCAAGATGCAGGCTCATCCAGAGTGTATGAACTCCACGGATCGGTACATAGAAACTATTGTGAGAGATGTGGAAGACTCTTTGGTTTAGACTATGTTCTTAAATATGATGGGGTGCCAATGTGCGATAAATGTCATGGAGTGGTTAAACCTGATGTCGTTTTATATGAAGAACCATTAGATGAAAGAACTATTAATCTAGCTATATCCGCAATTATGACTTGTGACACATTGATTATCGTAGGTACTTCACTAACCGTTTATCCCGCTGCGGGATTTGTGAGATATTTCCGTGGACATAATCTCGTTGTTATCAATAAAGAAGAAACCAGTTACGACAACATGTGTGACTTAGTCATCAATGAAGATGTCGTAAAAGTAATAGAAAATATCAAATGAAAAAAGTAATAATATTTGACCTAGACGGGACTCTTTTAGACACGCTTGATGATTTAAGAAATGCGGTTAATTTTGGTTTGTCGGAAATGGGCTATCCTTTAAGAACTAGAGAGCAAGTTAGAAAAGATATTGGAAACGGTGTTTCTAAACTCATTGAACGTTCTGTACCTAGAGAAACTTCTAAGGAAGATTATGAGAAATGTCTCTGGGAATTTAAGAAATCATATATTCAAAACTACGATGTGAACACCAAAGCCTACAAAGGTTGTTTTGAGCTTGTTAAGAAATTAAAAGATGAAGGTTATATTGTAACTGTCGCCACTAATAAACTTATTGATATCGCGAAGATGCTATTAGAGCACCACTATCCTGGTCTATTCACCTATATCCAAGGTGATGCGGAAGGCGTAAAGAAAAAACCAGATAGAAATATGATCGATAACATTGTTAGTCACTATAACGTTGATAGATCGGAAGTCCTATATATCGGCGACACTAACGTTGATGAAGAAACTGCTTTAAATTCAGAAGTTGACTATGCTTTAGTGACATATGGATATAGAACTATTGAGGAAGTAAAAAATTCGTGTCGCTGCACGAACTTATTAGATACTCCAGAAGATATCTATAACTTTATAAAATCTAACTGAGTTTCTTGTAGATGAAAGCTTCTATTTCATCTCTTGGTTTATTGTAAGAAATTGATAATTCATCTAATAAATTATTAGATGCAAATTCTAGCATATCAAGATCAACGGGTCCAAACTTCACGGATCCGTCTTTTAATGTTCTGAATAAATATAATTGTTTAAATAAGAAGGCGATATCTTTCACATCTCCAGACCCAAGTCTTCTCTTTAAAGCATCTCTTCTCTGCTTGGTGTTAGGATTGAATTCCACGTCTACACTTCTCATATACTTAACGAGTTCATCCGCTTCCGCTTCAGTCATGATGTTTCTGATGATGGCGTCCGCTCTCGCTTTTGGTACATAGATGTTCTCTCCACTACCCCTTGCGGTGCGCACAACAAAATACTGATTTTCCGCGATAACGGTTTCATCAATTATCACAGCCAAACCATCTCTACAGTGAATAATTTGTTGGCCTTTTATGTATTCTTTCACTCTTACATTATCTCACAAATGTAAGCATTTTTCTAATTATTTACCTAGTTTTAGGCAAAAAATACGGAGTTATGCACTCTTTTTTAGTTTTATATTTAAAAACCTTTTTGGGGAATAAGCTTCTAAATAATACTTGCCTAATCGTTTAAATATTTCTTTAGCTTTTTCTTTTTGTTCTGGAGTATAAGCTTCCCACTCTTTCTTTCTAAACATCAAGTTCCTTGATGCATTAAGAAGGAGGTCATAAATAGTTTTCGATTCACCAAAGAATTGGGTTAAGACATCCACCGCTAATTTCTTATCTTCATCACTCATCTCAACTAGCCATTTCATCAATGCTTCTTCATGACCCTTTGAGAATGCCGAGCGGTCTTTCATATAAATGAAATCACCCTTGATTAAATCAACTTGCCAAGCAAAGACATCATGCCCACCTAAAAGTATTCCAGGAGAAAAGACGATTTTAGCTTCTGGAATCTTGTTATAAACAACACCGATCATATCGTTACCGGTGATATATTTGGTTAATTTTGGTCTAACACGCTCATAGGCGGGGAAACTGGATAATTCTTTCCTAATTCCTGGACCGTCAAAGGAATAGGCCTTAATAAGCCTCTTTTCTAATGACTTATTCATAGTCATTGCAGAATAGAATGCTAAGTTACCACCTTTGGAGTGGCCGCCTAGATAGAACTGACCTTTAAATAAGGAAATAGCATTCTTGAAATATTCCACAGCATCCTTCTGTGCCGGCATGCCTTCTTGATAAGCAATAACTAAATCTTCTTTCCATCCATTGATGGTCACATCTGTTCCTCTATAAGAAATGAAAGCAATGCGATTGGGAAGGATAAATGTTGCTGCGTAGAATTGCTTTAGTGACTTTTTATCTACCGCTAGTTTGGGATAACCAACTTTGATATTTTCATATCTTTTACTCTTCATCATTAATTTAAACAATCTCTTATTGTTTCTAGAATCAACACTTCCATAGTAAAAGTCAGGTTCATTGAACACTTTAATATCTTTTATTTTTATAAAGTGTGGGCCTTCCACCACTTTTTCAAAGTTTAAATATGATAGTTCCGATAATATCAATGCATCAATATCATTGAAAGGAAGCTGTACAAAGCTCTTATTTCCATAGATGTTGACGTAATCGATAATGTTCATTCTTACTTGTATAGGTCAGTGGATTGATATCTATCGCCGGAATCTGGAAGAAGAACCACGATGTTCTTATCTTTTGATTCATCTCTTTGAGCGATCTCTAATGCCGCCCTAAAAGCAGCACCTGAAGAGATACCGATAGATAACCCCTCTAACTCTATTAACATCTTACCATAACTGAAGGCGTCTTCGTTACTAACATCTATAATTTCATCATAGATGGATGTATCTAAAATTGAAGGAACAAATCCTGCACCAATACCTTGAATCTTATGTGGACCAGCTTGTCCTTTAGATAAAACTGGAGATGATAATGGTTCCACTGCCACAATTTTGACTGATGGATTCTTTTCTTTTAAGAATTTACCAACACCCGTGACTGTACCACCTGTGCCAACGCCAGCGACAAAGGCATCCACTTTTCCCTCTAGTTGTTGATAGATTTCTGGACCAGTACCTTCATAGTGGGCTCTGACGTTATTTGGATTATCAAATTGACCTAAAATAACATAATTTGGATTTTGTTCCACTAATTCATTAGCTTTAGCAATAGCCCCTTTCATACCATTCGCACCAGGAGTTAAAACTAACTCTGCACCATATTGAGCAATCATCTGTCTTCTTTCAACAGACATGCTGTCAGGCATGACGATGATGGCTTTATAGCCTTTGGCTCTAGCCATATAAGCAATACCAATACCGGTATTCCCACTTGTAGGTTCCACAAAGACGGTGTCTTTACTTGCTTTACCACTTTCTTCGTAGGCTTCAATCATTTTCAAAGCGACACGATCTTTCACACTACCAGCGGGATTATAAGATTCAACTTTAGCGAAAAGGCGACATCTTAGGTCAAACCTCTTTTCGATATTCTTAAGTTCCACGAGTGGTGTGTTACCGACTTTAATCAAATTTGACATAAAAACCTCCTTTTCTAATCGATTAAATCGAATTTTCTTCATTATAGGAGGATTTATTTAAGTTGTTAAATGATACGATAATTTATTTCTTATGACTGATCACAAAGTCATAGATATCTTTAACTGTATTAATTTGATATGTTTCTTTAAATGAGACATTAAATGCCTTTTCGACATTAATTACTAGAGTAAAAAGACCAAGAGAATCATATCTTAAATCCTCTATAAATCTAGTGTTTTCATTAACACCTTTCATATCTACATTAGGCATTGATTCACTAATGAGTTTTAATAATGTATTCATTACTTCGTTATTCATTATTTATACTCCTCATATAGATAATCAAACCATGGGAAATTCTTCCATGTATTGACGTGCAAACGATGCATCTCTTCTAAAAGAAGAAGTGCTTTAGTAAGATATCCGGGTTTCTCCGCGACTAAGTCATGGTATTCGCCGTTATAGTAAATAGCCATATGAGAGAAATCTATAGATACGTTGAATGTATAAACATCTTTATATCCAATATCAAAGGAATATGGTCGGCCATCCTTTTCTCCCACGAAGCGGAAACCTTTATGATCAATAATCATCTTACCCTTACCAACAGGCTCAGATAACTTATAGTCTTTCAGCAAATTATCATTTGGCAAGAATCCTAGTTCTACATCTAACTCATAGGAGTATTTATCATCCTTACGGATTTCATCAATAACCGCTTTTCTTTCCAATGTCACCCAATCAAGTGGTGAGTTAGGAATAATAGAACCTTCATATGGATGGAAATCATAATAATCATCCATAGATGCACCATTGCCGCAATTCTCACAATGGATTTCATTTTCTCCTGTTACCATCATAAATTCTTTTCCGCATTTAGGACATTTATAACAAACATCTTCTAGGTGTTTGGTGATAGAAGATTTATGGGAGAATTTCACTCTCGCGGTTTTATTCCATTCATAATCATCAAACTTCAGTTCTTGATTAATTCTATCTTCAATTTCTTGTTCAGAAAGATTTAGCAAATCTTCACTGGTAAATAATGAATAAAGTTTAACATCCACTCTACCAATTCTATCTTCATCAAAGTTCTTATTATTTGTTAAGAAACTTCCGTGAATTTGAACCATATAAACAGGCACATGATAATGTTTTAAGAATCTTCCGGTTCCTAACGCAGCGGGTTGGTTGTTACCAAAGTTAGAACTATTGCCTTCTGGAGATAACGCTACAACACCACCGGATTTGATGATGTCATCAATCATCCTAATACCAACGTAGTCGGTTTTATCATATGGTTTCTTTAAGAGTAATTGATTATGAATAAATGCCCAATTCAAATGAGAACGGAAGATCTCATTATATTCACTAACCATATTCATTCTTCTCGGCCATATCGCTCTGCAAATGAAAGTATGGTCTCTACGAGACTGGTGATTCCAGATAACAAATACAGGACCCTTTTTAGGCAGCTTATCAATAATCTCATAATGAGGATTATATTTACCACCCAATAACTTTGTTCTACCTACGATGTAGTAAAGGAAATAGGCAAAGACATTTGGGCTCTTATACTTTCTTCTTACTATATCTCCACGGATATCTAACTTTTTACCCATCAAATCTAGTTTAAACTAGCAGACTATTATTTCAAGAGTGAAATAAAAAAGAAGTTAAATGCTAAAAGAAAAGAGTTGTCACAAGACAACCCTTTTTATATGTTAATTCGATTAGAAGAATCTACCGATGATGTCTTTAGAAGCGGCACATGTATCTTCCATATCGCCGAAGGAAATAATTTCACCGGCAAAGAATGTATTTTTATTGCCTTGTAATGCTTCTAATTTATCATACCAACCATCCGCATAATCTTTAGCGGAGACGTGTGGGCAATAATAAACTTCTTGTGGGAATAGTTTTTCTTTAATTGGGAATCCCACTTTTTCCATATCTTCATCCAT
>CAJOPR010000064.1 GCA_905236395.1 uncultured Bacilli bacterium | reverse complement strand
TTTTCTTCCTTGCTGTGGATGATAAATGCCGTAATCAAGGATATGGTTCTAAGATACTTTCATCGTTAAAAGAAATGTATAGAGATACTGTGCTTTTACTTTGCTACGAAGAAGTGGATGAAAGATATCCTGATAACGGTATTAGGAAAAGAAGAGAAGCCTTCTATAAGAGAAATGGTTTTATAGATAACGAATTAAAAACCAATGAATTTGGTGTGGTTTTTGAGACCGCTTATATTGGTAAACACAAAGTGTCATTTGAAGATTATAAAGAAATCTTTGCCATTGGCTTTGGAAAGTGGACTTTATCGCATCTTAAAAAAGAAAAGTAAGGATTATCCTTACTTCTCTAATAGTTGTTGATCAGCGACTGTGAACATATGTAAGAGTTGTTCGACAGTCAATTTTTCTTTTTCCTTACCTTTAACATCTAAGATGATGTGACCGTTATGGAACATAATTAATCTGTTACCATAGTCCAAAGCATCTTTCATGTTATGAGTAATCATTAATGTCGTCATCTGATTCTCTTTAACAATCTTATCTGTTAACTCAAGAACTTTCTTCGCTGTCTTAGGATCAAGCGCAGCGGTGTGTTCATCAAGTAATAAGATTTGTTTGGTTAAGTCAAAGACTCTGACTTTTCTATCAAACTCATCATAAGCTTCTTGAATTTGTTCTCTCTTTTCTTTGAAAGATAACTCTTTATTAGCTTTGATGACTTTCTTTTTCACCTTGAATTCATCTAAAGCGGGATTACAGACATCTTCAAATTCTTTCTTGGCGACTTCGTGGTCTTTTTCAGAGAATCTGATATAGTCTCTTTTCATCATCTTATGAGTGGGCTTATTACGAAGTGTCGCCATTAAGAGAGTTAATGCTTGTCTTTGTCCTCCGGACATGACACCCACTTTTTGATTTAAGCGGTCTTCTAGGCCTAAATCAAAGCGTTTAAGCTCACGGATGAATTCTTCCTTATGGCTCTTCTTAAAGCCCCAGGCAATCGGTGAATGGAGTCTGCCTCTACGATAAGCAATCTCGAGGTTCTCTAAGACTGACATATCTCCTGAGGTACCCATCATTGGATCTTGGAAGACGTGACCGAACCAACAGGCTCTTTGATGTTCATCCATCTTGGTGATATCAACATTGTTTAATAAGACTTGTCCTTCGTCTGGTTTCACAACACCAGTGATGATGTTCATCGTGGTGCTCTTACCAGAGCCATTGCCACCGATAACGGTGACAAATTCACCAGATTCAATCTGAAGATTGATATGGTCTAACGCTATTCTTAAGTCTTCTTTCGCGCCAGTAAGGTTAAAGGTTTTAGTGATGTTTTTTAGTTCTAGCATGCTGCCTTCTCCTTTCTGGCTTTAATGTTCTTAATGAGTGATTGAATACCACTCTTCATTAGTGGGATACATAAAGCGATAGCGATTAAGATTGCGTATAGCAGGCTCTTGAGTTCGGTTGGGAATCCTAATCTAATAGCGATAGTGATAATCATAAAGTATAAGATTGCACCTAAGGCCACAGATATTAACCAGTTCTTAAATGATCTCTTTCCAAAGATGGCTTCGCCAATGAGGATAGATGCTAAGCCAATAACTAAATATCCGGTAGCGGATACTGTGGAGACGCTTAAAGCGTCTTGCACGTATAATGCACCCGCTAAACCGATAAGGCCATTTGATATAGCAATACAGGTAATAGTGGCGCCTGTGGTGTTAATACCTTGGCTCCTTGCCATCTTTTCATTCATACCAGTGGCTCTGATAGCCATACCGTATTCGGTACCAAAGAAGTAGTAGACGGCAACGATCACTATAACAACCACAACTACCATAACAATGGTTTCCACCAATTTATTCCATTGATTTCCAGGATAGAAGATGGAATAGATGGTTTGATGGCCAGCGTTAAGTGATAGTGGTACTTGCATAGCAAAGATTTGTGTTGGGCTTGTGATGCCCATGATTAGCATTGCAATAGACGCTGATGCGGTGAGGGTGATAATACCACTTAATAACTTAGGTATTTTTAATACTCTATTGAGGAAGCCTGTGACTATACCACATGCACTTCCCACAATCATACCTAATAAGGTAGCTAAGAAGGGGTTCATCCCGTTATATATACATGCAGCCGTAAGCGCTGCACCTAATAAGAAACTACCTTCTGCAGTTAAATCTGCAAAATCAAGTACTCTAAATGTGAGGAAAATCCCAATTGCTAATAAGCAACAGGGAAGTCCACTTGTTAATATGTTAAATATTATATTTAAAACGTACATAAATTACGCGTCAACGTTTCTCCAGTTGTGTGCGGATAATAAAGCTTCAGGCATGGATAAACCAGCATCTGCTAAGTTTAATGAACTATAGACATATTCACAATCGCTAGCGGCAACAGGAACTACTGGATAATCAGTTGGTTTCTTTTCACCTTTTAAGATAGCGGCAGCCATTGCACCTGTGGTGCGGCCAAGTTCAAAGTAGTCAATGGATAATGTGACGTGTCCGCCACCGGAAAGCATACCTTCTTCACCACATATAACTAAGACACCAGAACTAGCGACTGCAGTTTTGACTGCATTCATGTTGGAAGCAATGTTGTTATCGGTTGGTAAGTAGATAGCGTCGACACCAGATTGCACTAAAGCTAATGCGGTAGCGCCGATATCACTTGGACCGGTACATGTTTCTGTAGAAACGGATAAACCGACCGCAACAGCTGCAGCAGCGGCTTGTTGAGCTTGAACTTGGGAGTTGACCTCTGTTTGAGTGTACATAATTCCAAGCTTTGTCGCTGTTGGTTTGAATTCCTTTAATAATGCGACTTGTTCATTAACTGGGTTAGCGTCAGTTGTACCACAGACATAACCAGTTGTGTTAGCGCTTGAGCTGACTAAGCCAGCAACCACTGGATCTGTGACAGCGGTGAATAGGATTGGATTTTCATTACCAGCGTTTTCGCTAGCACCTTTAAGTGCTTGTGCGGCACCAGTACCAATACCTAATGTTAATTGGGATGAATCGACAAGGTCTTTAGCTAATAAGGTAAGATCCGCAGAATTGCCCTTGGCATTTCTGTAGTCTACGACAAATTTGCTAATACCATTTTCTTTTAATCCCTGTTTGAATCCTTCTCTAGCGGCATCTAAGGCAACGTGATCCGCTGGTTGGAGGATACCAATACGTGGGCCCATATCACAGGCGGTTAATAATCCCGCTAGTGGGAGAGCGCCAACGATGGCGAGTGCGAGTAGTTTCTTTTTCATAAGTAGAACCTCATTTCTTTAAAAAAGTTTGATGTTGTTAAGCACCAAACCAGATTCGCATTTTCTTTTTCGGTGCTGTCTTTTTCAATCAACAACACCTAATAGCTAAAAAGCCAAGATATCATTGATTGTCTCTTGGGAAATAAAAGCTATAAAAGTAATAATAGACGTGTTTCATAACTACTTTTTTCTTGTGAATAAATCTAGCACACTATATAGCAAAATACCACAATTAATTATTTTGATGGCAAAAATACCGAATTAAGAAAATAAAATCACGTTATAATGTTTTTGGTCTTGTTTTAACAAGAAATAAGGTTTTAAATAATAAGACAATGAGTATTAAAGGTAAAAGACTTCTCTATATTGGAATTGCATTGTTAATATATTTAACATTCATTTCCTTTCCGACTTATCTATTCACCAATGACTTATATGTCCTTCGTGGAGTAGAACTCGGTTTAAGAGTGGGATATCTTATCTTCATTATTTTATTCTCTATCTTTACTAAGATTGCCCAGACATATACAGGCAAGACTAGATTCAAGAATCTATTCCTCTTGTTGCCTCTATTCTTTGTGGCGTTTATTAATCTCTTCTATCTCGCAATAATGGGGACACAATTTGATAATCCATTATCGACGATCATCACATCTGATGGGGTGGATGTTTATAACTTATTAAAACTATTTACAATCATCGTCACAGTGGTGGAAGAAGAACTATTATTTCGTTATATCATTCAAAGGAATTTGACTATTGGTCACAAACTAGTGAGAATCACAGTTACCGCGGCAATCTTTGCGGCCTGTCACTTCTTCTTCATGCTTTATGATGGTTTAGGCACAATTAATCCTTTGGATTTATTTGAGATAATCTTTGTCTTCGGTATTGGTATTATTCTTGGATTCTTATATGAATACACAAACAACATCTTTGTGCCAATGACATTCAATCTTATTTATTCACTATGTAATTACATGCTTTACAAAGTAAGCATTAGTAATACCACCAACTGGCAATACTATTTAACAATCAGTTTATTTGCGGTAGGTGCTGCATCATATTTATTAATTTTCTATTTCCTAATGTTAAAGCGAGAAAATAGATAATTGTTATATAATATATAAAAGAGGTATTTGTTATGAAGAAAACATTATTCCTAATTCCAATGTTCGCTATCGCGATGCTTACAGGATGTGTGCAAAAGGGCGGAGATGGCCGTTCTAGCCAATCAACTCCTAGCGGTTCATCATCTCAAGGCGGTGGAGGCGGTGGAGAGTCTCTTGAAGGATACTATTCTTCAATTACCTCTGATATGAGTGGTGACACATTACTGAGCAAATTAAACCAACTCAATTCCGCAAAGCGCAAGAAAACCATCGGATATGATGGTATGAGAAGCAAATTCCAATATGTTGATACTTGTCCAGAAGCGAATGGTAAAATTGTTGGTTTTTATAACAATGATTTAATTGGACCATCATGGGACTCTGGCAAAACATGGAATAGAGAACATGTCTGGCCTAATTCAAAAGGTGCTGGTGACAAAGGCACATTAGCTTCGCCATGGATCGAAGCCGATATTCATATGGTTAGACCAACATCGAAGAGTATCAACGAAGACCGTGGTAATGATTACTACAGTAAAAACAAATATGATCCCGGACAATTTATAGCGGAATATCGCGGCATTGCTGCAAGAATTATCTTTTATTGCGCAATCGCGGATACAAGATTGAAGATCATTGATTCAGATACTGGTAGCTCACCAAATATGGGTAAATTATCAGATTTATTAGAATGGAATCTTCAGTATTTGCCAAATACTTCTTCATCTGCTTCATTAGCTTATAAAGTTGAACAATATAGGAACGAGGCAATCTATTCGAGAAGCGATATGCAGGGTAATAGAAACCCATTCATCGATCACCCTGAATTTGCCTGCAAGATTTGGGGTAATACAAACTTCACAACAAAATCAATCTGCCAAGGACATATGTAATATGAATCGAAAAGTTTTATTAGTTTCATTGTTTTCAGTTGCCCTTTTGGCAGCGTGTACATCTAGAGGTGCTACACC
>CAJOPR010000063.1 GCA_905236395.1 uncultured Bacilli bacterium | reverse complement strand
TGATCTTTCTAGTTCTATTAGCGTTATAGCCTGGGTTATGAGCTTTATATAATAACTCTTGATAATCTTCAATGGTTCCAAATCTCTTATCGACTTGATAATAGTCAGAAATATCATAGCCGTGATAAGAGTCAGATTTCTGAATTGGTGTTAACCAAATAACATCAACATTCAAATCATCAAAGAAGCCTTCATCTAAAGCTTGAATAACACCACGGAGATCACCATATTTGCCTTCTGAGTTAGATCTACGGAAGCTCGCCACGAAGACTTGATAACCAACGCCTAATTCTTTAAATGACGCTGCGGTTGAACTGTTACCTAATGTATTAGTGTACTTTGTATCAACTGCGGAGCTGTATTGACCTGTGGTATCTTCGTCAATTGGATTGGTCTTGACTTCTGCTTCACCTTCACCTGGAAGGAATGTGTATTCGTCTAATGCGCCCGTGGCTACGAACACGTGTAAAGCTTTGCCTCCACCTTGTAGTGCCATCCAGTTAGATTGATCATCCACATCTTCGATGTAGATTTCTCTACCACCATCAGATGTCCAGTTGGTAAGACCACTCATGGAATCTTGTCGTGGTAATAAGAAGCCTAATGATGTTGCTCCTTCATATGTGGTTGGTTGTCCGGATTTACCACCAACTAGGTTACTGGCATGAAGATCGACATCAAAGATAATTCCGTAATTATCAATAAAGGTGCCACTACCTTCGCTACTTTTGCCAACATCTTCATATGTCATAAATGATGTTGTCATTGGTCGCAAAGTGAGTTTGTCGCTAACATGTACGTCAGCTGAGAAACCCCATAGAGCACCTTCTAATGATTCTGGTTCATATTGCCATAACCATAAACAATAATTTGAATAGCCTTTCTTATCGCCACGATTATAGTGGAAATAGAGATGGCCATCCTGGGACCATGTCTTAGCCCATTCACCGTATTCGTCTGGATCGACGTCGATGATTTCGCCTTCATCTTCACTGCTTGAACTGGATTGACTACCACCGCCACCAGAACGAGGAGTACATGAAGAAACTAAAAGCGGAATAAGTAATAATGCGAATAGTTTTTTATTCATAGTCGCTTACCTCAATTTACTATTATTATAAATATAATAAATAGTGATTGTTAATACCCATAATTGCGCTCGCGCGAGAGCGAAAGAAAAAAAGTAGTATAAAATACTACTTTATCTCTAACAATTTTATTAAAAATTTTTACTTAATTTTTAAAGAGAATTCTCTCCAATTCTTTGGCTAAACCATGGTTAGCAATATCGTCTGAGACGATGTCCGCGGCTAGTTTAGCTTCCTCTTTTCCATTACCCACACAGATGGATAAGCCCACTTCTTTAAACATAGAAATATCACCTATATCATCGCCTGCGCCTATGGATAATTCCTTATCAATTTTTAAATAATTTAATACTGTTTTAATGCCTTCACCTTTGATGTTTTTATAGTATCCAACATCGACACCATGGGTATCGAATCTTATATAATTTATTTCCTTTGGAAATTCTTTCATTAAGATGCCATCGTATTTTTCTGGCGCAAATAAGAGTATCGCAGAGACATTTTTATTATGGTATTTCTTAATCTCCGGAATGGTTTCTGTATAGACATCGAAGTACCTATCAACATATCTATTTGGCTTACTGGTAAAGTATCTTTCTTTATCAGTAGATAATTCCAAAACTAGATGATGTCTATTACAGATCTTTTCAATGTCTCTCACCACTTCTTCAGGGATTACATTTGCGGATATTAGCTTATCTCCCACAAAGACCACACCACCATTGGTACAAACAATACCATCTGGTTTGAAGATATTAAATAGACCAGTATGGAGAATAGAATCATATGGTCTAGCGGTGTTTAGGCAAACTAAAATACCGGCCTTTTGAGCCTTCTTTAATACATCTAAAGATTCATAGTCCCAATCATGTTTATTATGGTCTAGAATTGTCCAATCTATATCAACAAATATGATCTTATATTTATTCATAAAATAATGATAACATCGCACATAATAAAAGACCACATTTAAGTGGCCTTTAATTTATCTATAAATTATTGATGTTTCTTTTTACGAAGAATGAAGAATAATCCTACAAATAGAGCCAATGATGAGAAACCAACGAGAATTGAAACCAATGCTGTAGTATTCTTATCAGATTCGTTAAACAATACAAATCGAGAATTTGAACTACTTGCTTCAGCTATATAAGTCATAATTTCTAGGAATGTTACTCTAGTATCTGCACCAGTAGAACTTGCGTCTTTATAAGTAAAGATACTTGCTTCATTTACTTTTGTTTTGGCGCCAGAGCTTAATTGATTATAAGCTGTGTTCCATTGACTATAATTAAGCCCACAAATACTGAAATCTTTGACACTACCAGAAGCAGTAACAGCTAAACGTGCAGCATTGAGATCCCAAACGAACTTGGCAGCAGCAGCTAAATCTCCAGTCTCTTCAACCCATGCCGTGCCATTGTGCCAATAGTATGAACCATCAGTTACATCAAAATCGTCAGATTTATTGGTATCGGCAGCTGATTGATACAAGAATTTAGGGGAGGCACAGCTCAGCGTAGATATTGTATAAGCTTGGAGCTTGTTGTTTTCGCCATTGAAACGCAAATTGGAATCCGTGAAGCTAACACTTGCTCCAGGCCAAGTTGCATCTGATACCCCAGTATTCCAGTAGTAGATATAAAGGCTAGCCCAATCATATGGATTAACATAGATTGTTTTCGTCACATCCCAACCATAATCGTGCCAACCAGCAACACCGTGCTCGTATAGTTTTCCATTATAGGTAGCAACGCCAGTCCAAGAACTTATTGGTTCTTGTTGGCTTTTCCATGTTGAGCCATCATAAAGTTGGAATTGCAATTTGCCTAAGCCATCATATACATCCGTAAAAGAGACGGTATAAATATCTTTCCCTTTGTAAGTCTTGCCACTAACCTTTGTCATATCATATGTTTCCCAGTTATTTGCATCGCCTTGTCTATTAACGTTGCATTTAACCGTATAGGATCCAACGGTTGTGGACGAAACTGCATAATAAACAGTTGTTGAAGTCGCTGCAGCGGCTTGTTCAGCACCATTGATTTCAGCCTTACTCGCAACACCAAAAGCAACAGCACCACCGAGAGCGGTAGTAGCTAATGCGATTCCGAGAATTGTTTTTAGGCCTTTCATTGGGGTACTTCCAAAAATTATTCTAATATCGACTTTAGAATAACACAGGCATTGTTTATTAACAATAGACTTAATAAATCTATTCCGGTATATAAATCTTTTTAAAACTTGTTTTAAGAGTGTCCACAACTAATAGTGAATTAAGTAATAATTCTCCTAAATTGAGGAGATACTTCACTACTTCTGAGGCTGCAATTTGAGAAATAATACTGACTGCAGGTGGGTAGACAAATCTACTTTCTTCTATGGAATGAGGAAGAGGATTAAATAGTGATTTGAAGTCCATGCTTTCACCTGGAATACAAGTCATAATTTGGCCTTTATAATCCTCC
>CAJOPR010000062.1 GCA_905236395.1 uncultured Bacilli bacterium | reverse complement strand
CCTCTTGAGATTGCGCTAGCTTCTAATGGGTGACCACAAGCTTCATGGAATAAGACGCCACCCCAGCCGTTACCGATAACAACTGGCATTTTGCCGGATGGGCATTCTTTAGCTTCTAACATCATTAAAGCTGTCTTAGCGGCTTTCTTAGCAACTTCTCTAGCTTTAACTGTTGTTCTGAAGTAGTTGATATCTTGTTGTGCACCTGGACCTTCAAATGCGGTTTCAAATCCATTTTGATCAGCGGCGACAATCATATAGGCTAAACGACCGAATTCACTGTCGCGTTTGAACCATTTTCCTTTGGAATTGAAGATAGCGACAAATCTGTGATTGTCCGCAAAGCTTCCGATGTATCTGACAATACGTGAATCTTTTAAAGCTTCAATTTCTTCAATACCTTCTCTCACTAAAGCAATCTTTTCTTCTCTAGAGATGGAATCGTAGCTGTTAATAACAGGATTACGATTCTTCGCTCTAATCATGTCTAACTTTGTAACGGTGATAATTCTTTCACCCTTAAAAGAAGATCTTAAAGATTGGGCTAAAGAGATAAGTCCTTTTCTTGTTAAATCATTAGTGTATCCGTATACACATTGATTTTCTTTTAATAAACGTAAGCCCACACCATTCATGATGTTGGATGTGGATGTTTCTACTTTGCCATTTTCAATGCTTAATGAATAAGAATGAGAATCTTCATAAAAGATTTCTGCATAATCAGCGCCTGTCGCTAATGCTTCATTAAGGACATCAATAGCTAACTTCTTACTAACCATATCTATCCTCCTTTTGAAAAATAGTGAATGAATTATAACATAATTAGTTTTTATTTATATGAGAAATGATAATTTCGGTATAATTATTTGTAGAGGTTTTTCATATGAATAAATTTATGAGAATGGCTATCAATGAAGCCAGAAAAGGTATTAGAGCAGGACATGGCGGTCCTTTTGGAGCGGTCATTGTTAAAGATGGAGAAGTTATTGGTAAAGGCCATAACCAAGTCTTAAAAAATAACGATCCAACATGCCATGGTGAAATGATGGCGATCCATAAAGCTTGTAAGAAACTCGGAACATTCGATTTAAGTGGTTGTGAATTATACACAACCGGTGAACCTTGCCCAATGTGTATGTCCGCAATCCTCTGGGCCAATATTGATAAGGTTTACTATGGATGCAATATCATTGATACTGAAGAAATCGGATTTAGAGATGCTAAATTCTATGAAATGCAGAAACCAGGAGAAAGAGAAAAACTGGTTATTGAGTTAGATAGAAAAGCATGCTTAAAACTCTATTCCGAATACATGAGTTTGAAGCATACCCTTTATTAAAATAAAAAGCAAAAACCACCTGAGAAAATCGGTGGTTTTTTCTTGCTTTGAAGTATGTTTTTCTATAAGGTTACCCAATTTATATAATTGAAAACTCTTTATATAAGTGTTAACTTAAATGTGCATATGGCTCATTACTATATTTGTAAACGCTAATTTCTCTGAGAGGGGGAATTTTTTATTTTTTCTCTAGAGAAAAGCAAGGAGGAAAATTGATGTACAAAAGTAATTACCTCAACAATCTTCTAGCAGATGTTAAAGCTAGATATTCAAATGAACCTGAATTTTTAGCCGCTGTTGAAGAGTTCTTAGACTCTATGGATTTTTTAGTTGAGAAAGATCCAAAAATTGAACAGTACTCAATCCTAGAAAGATTAGTTGTGCCAGAAAGAATAATTCAATTCCGTGTCCCATGGGTTGATGATTCTGGAAAAATCCAAGTTAATACTGGCTATCGTGTCCAATTTAACTCCGCGATTGGACCATATAAGGGTGGTATGAGATTTGATAAGAGTGTCAATCTTTCAATCTTAAAATTCTTAGGGTTCGAACAAACATTTAAAAATAGCCTTACAGGCCTCCCAATGGGTGGTGGTAAAGGCGGCTCTGACTTCAACCCACGCGGTAAGAGCGATGGTGAAGTTATGAGATTCTGTCAATCATTCATGACCGAATTCTATCGTCACATTGGTCCTAACACCGACGTTCCCGCTGGTGACTTAGGCTTTGGCGCTAGAGAAATCGGTTATATGTTTGGCCAATACAAGAGAATTGTTGATGAATGGTCAGGCGTGTTCACTGGTAAGAACTTCTCTTACGGTGGTTCATTAGGCAGACCAGAAGCAACAGGATATGGCTTATGCTATTTCGCAGAAGAAATGTTAAAGACCTACTTCAAGACAGATTTCAAAGGAAAGAAAGTTATCATTTCCGGTTCTGGTAAAGTCGGTTCTATGGCGTTAAAGAAAGCCGTTGAATTGGGCGCCACGGTTGTAGGTATGTCCGACATCAATGGTTATGTCGCAGATCCTAAAGGATTAGACAGTGAAGAAATCATTGAATTAGCTAAAGCTAAAGGTGAATTCACAAAAGACTATGTCGTGAAACACCCAGGTGTGCAACACAGTGACTGCGCGAGAGACTTATGGAACGTTCCATGTGACATCGCAATGCCATGCGCGACACAAGGCGAAATCAATTTAGAAAACGCAAAACAATTAAAGAAGAATGGTTGCTACATGCTCGCAGAAGGTGCGAACATGCCATGTGACCTTGAAGCCATTAGATTCTTCAATGAGAACGAAGTGTTGTTCTCACCTGGCAAAGCCAGTAACGCTGGTGGTGTGGCAGTCTCAGGCTTAGAAATGAGCCAGAACGCAATGCACCTCAGTTGGACATTTGAAGAAGTTGATGAAAGACTCAAAGGCATTATGAAGAACATCTTCAAACAATGTCACGAGACCGCAGTTAAGTTTGGTCAACCTCGTAATTTAGCTTTAGGCGCTAACATTGCTGGATTCTTAAAAGTCTATGATGCGATGCTCGCACAAGGTGTCTGCTAATAATGACTAAACAAATTGTAGTAGCGCCCCATATCTTACTTCCAAAACCTGGAACAGATATGCATGCCTATGCCGTCATAGCGTGTGATCAATTTACCTCTCAAGTCGAATATTGGAACGAGTTGAAGGAAATGATTGGGAATAAGCTATCTACATTCCATATGATTTATCCGGAAGCGTATTTAGAAAATACCGACCAGGAAAAATACATTAATCAAATCAATCAAAATATTTCTAATTATCTAAAAGATAATCAACTAGTGGATCTAGGTGAATCTTTCATATTGGTTGAAAGAGTTACAGATTATGGCGTGAGACGTCTTGGTTTAGTTATATCTGTTGATCTAGAAGAATACTCCTACAAACGTGGAGTTCCTTGCTCAATCAAAGCAAGTGAAGCCACGATTGTGGAAAGAATTCCTCCTAGATTAAAGATTAGAAAAGACGCGCCAATTGAATTACCTCATACCCTAGTGCTTTTTGATGACGCAGAAAAATCAATCGTAGAACCACTTTACGCGAAGCGTAATTCTTTACAATGTGTCTACGATTTTGATTTAAATCAAAAAGGTGGTCATATCAGAGGATATCTCATTAAAGATACTGAATCCGTTATTAAAAAGTTCAATGAGCTATACGAGAAGAATAATAACGGACTCATGTTTATCGTCGGTGATGGTAACCACTCATTGGCCACTGCGAAAGCGCATTGGGAGAACGTCAAACAAGGCTTATCAGAGGAAGAAAGAAAGAATCATCCAGCTAGATTCGCCCTTGTTGAAGCTAACAATATTTATGATGACGGAATCATCTTTGAACCAATCCACAGAATTATGTTTAACGCTGGTGAAGAGTTCGTCGATGGACTCCTCGATGTTTGCGATGGAAGTAGTGAAGTTTGCTACGTTTATAGCCAAAAAACCCGCAAAATCCCATTAAAAACACCGAAAAATGCTGCCGAAACATACCAAGTTGTGCAGAAATATATTGATGAATATCTAATCAAACACAAAGAATCAAAAGTCGATTTTATCCATGATGAATCATCGCTTATTGACATTGCGAATCGTAATCCTGACAGCGTGGCAATCGTTATGCCAGCGTTAGGAAAAGGCGACATCTTTGAATTCGTCGCAAAAGACATGGTGTTGCCCAGAAAGAGTTTCTCAATGGGCCACGCCAGTGAAAAAAGGTACTATCTCGAAGCTAAGAAAATAGCGTAGAGAACAATAGAAAGGAGTTTTGTTAATGAAAGGAAACAGAATTTACAATTTCTCTGCTGGACCAGCTATGTTACCAGAAGAAGTTTTGGAACAAGTAGCGGCAGAAATGCTTGATAAAGATGGATCAGGCATG
>CAJOPR010000061.1 GCA_905236395.1 uncultured Bacilli bacterium | reverse complement strand
TCTTTGATTATTTTGGCCTTTTCGCCGTCATCTATGAGTTTTTCAATCATTTTGGTAATCTCATCACATATTGTGATAATCTGCTGTTTGTTGGCCTGTTCTATATCTTCATATTCTGGATAATCAATATTGACTTCAATTAATGAAATGATATCCGCTAAACGGGTTTTGACAGGTAACAATAAATTACTTGTCTTACCAGTTAATGAAAGCATGGATAAATTCTTAGCTTCTGCGGTAGTTGCATTAATTATATCGTTCACCGCTTCCGCTTGGACTAAGTCCATCTTTTGATGTAAGAATGCACGTGATGAATATTCACCATTCGTGGCCATTCTGGCGCCGTGTTCTATGAGAACATCTAAGATTTGATTTGCGATTAATGAGCTACCATGGCAAATAATTTCCACAAGGTCTTCACCAGTAAAACTGTTAGGACCTTTATAGATAGCTAAAACCACTTGATCAATCTTTTGATTCTTTTCTTTGTTTTCGATGAAACCCACTAAGAGGGTTCTTTCTTTAATATCTCTGATGTCTTTGGAAAAGCATTTAGACACAACATCAAAGCAGTCATCACCAGAAACTCTAATGATTGCTAAAGCGGACTTCATTGGAGGTGTTGCTAACGCTACGATTGTTTCAAACATAAATACCTTTCCAAAAAAGCACCCTATGGGTGCTAATTTATTTATTCAACGTAAATGATCTGCACTTGACGGTGTGTGCCTTCACCACTGCTCTCTGTGCGAATATTACGCATACCAGAGCAAGCGTTGTGAATAGCGCGTCTTTCGTCTGCAGGCATTGGTTCAAAAGTATATGTGGCCTTGGTCTTTTGGACTTCGTGTGCGCATCTACGAGCCAATCTCGCTAAACGATCGTATTTGTTATCTTTATAACCATTGACGTCTAATAAGACTCTGAATCTCTTATGGAAGTGGTTGCTTACAGCAAGCTTCACTAATTCGTTAAGAGCTTGGAGTGTTTTACCGTTCTTACCAATCAAGATTGGATTATGTGTAGAGTCAATAGTGATTCTAATAATATCATCATCAAGTTTAGTGCTAACTGTGCTTTCAATACCTAATGTATCGACGACATCTAAAACATACTTTTCAGCATATTGAATAATATCTGGTAAGTCATAGACTTCAACGATTAATTTTTTATTGAAAATTCCTTTGGTTTTATCGGTGACAACGTAAACGATGTCATCAATAGGAGTTCCCATCTCTGCACTAGCGGCACTTAATGCTTCTTCTACTGTTTTTCCAGTGTAAATTTTCATGCTAATGCTCCTTACTTTTTAGATTTCTTGGGGCGATTCATAACTAGGTGTGTAATGAGTGTTTGTGCGACTGAGAATAACGCACCTACTAACCAGTAGACACCTAAAGCAGAAACTAAGGAGAAGCCCATAAAGATAATCATGGCCAACATAATGTATGTGAACCATTTGGTTTTATTATCAGATTCTTTTTGTGCTGGGTTACGACCTAGTTTAGCAATCTTTTTCTTCTTAGCTTTAGCCAGCCATTGTGGTAATAACATAGCGACTGTTTGTGCGCCACTCATTAATAAAAAGAGCACTAAAGCAGTCCAGACACCACTAGATGGATCTCTCCAGTTACTCCATGTGGTTAAAACTGAGCTAATTGATTGAGAAAGATTTAATCCAAGAATTGATCCAGAGGATAATGCGGCACTACCTTGCATTGCGCCCCAAACGCAGATGAAGATAGGGAATTGGACTATCATAACAATGATAGACATAAATGGATTAATCTTGTGTTTCTTGTATAACGCCTGTGTTTCTTGCGCAAGACGTTGTTTTTCATAGTTGTTTGTGTTCGAGTTTGGATATTTGGCTTGAATCTTTGCCACTTCTGGTTGAAGTTCTTGCATCTTACTCGCGGATGTTGTCTGTTTAAATGTTACAAGTAACATTAATGTTCTAACAATTAATGTAACGAATAAAATGGCAAGTAGTTGTGCCCATCCTGAGCCTGCTCCACCAAAGCCGACGGTAAATGTGTTAATTAACCATCCGATTGGATAGACGAGTAAGCCGGATAAGAAACCAACGTTCTTCCAGGCATAGCCCCAACTCTTTTCTGAAATGAGAACTTCAATTTCTTCTCCACCGTATTTACCATAGTAACCTTCAGAGGTTGCTAAGCAAGAACGATAAGAGCTGATTGTATTCTTGAGTTGTTTCTCATAGTAAGCTGTGTAGTCCAATGTTGGGCATTCATCAATGGCGACTGTACCGAGCTTTCTAACTTCGTTAGAGAAGTACTTCCAGTTTTCAAAAAGCTTTTTGCTTTCTTTTTCATTGGTTCCATAGAACTTATAGAAGCCGTAGTCTTCTAAGAAACCAGGATACATTTTTGCTTCGCCATCAACATACTTAACACCACCAATTTGTTCCGCAGTAACTGTGGACATGTCGGCTTCAGCGAATTCCACTACTGTCTTTAAGAAGTAGTTATCAAATTCGATATAGTATGTGAGTGAAGGTGTAGCAATTGATGATTTTGTGGCAGCTGTTTGGATCTTTTGTAAATTTTTACAATTATCTAAAGATGCAAAGTAATAAACATTACTTCCAGCAACCTGTCCAACACGATAGTCAGATTCGCTATAAGCTTCTGGCAAACGTGCTAATGCAGCTTCTTCAGTGTCGTAATATTCACAAACACCATGCTCTATACCATAGAGGATGTGTGCTTTATCGACGACAGAACAGAAAGAATTGGTACAGCCAGATAAAGCCACTGCTCCCATAAGAAGCGCGGCAATTCCTAAACCGATTTTTGTACCTTTTTTCATCTTATAATCCTTTCATTAAATCACATAATTGTGATTTGTTATCATCAAATGAGGAAGTTAAGAATTTGTGTTTGATGATAATAACGATATCAAGTGACAATTTATCGTAATCGATCACGCTATCACATATAGCGCGCACTTGACGTTTGACGCGGTTCCTCACGACCGCACATCCAAGCTTTGCTGATGCAGATATGCCAACACGGGTATAACCGTATTCATTTTCATTAACATGCACTATGTAGCTTGGTAAACGAAATGAATGACCAGTATTAATCGTCTTACCGAAATCTGTAGTTTTCTTGATGCGATTAATTACTTTCATTACTTACTCCTTAAGCTGTGAGTGATTTACGACCCTTAGCTCTACGACGTGCCAACACATTGCGGCCTTTATCGCTTTTCATTCTTGCGCGGAATCCGGCCTTGCGTTGATGTTTGATTTTGCTTGGTTGATATGTACGTTTCATAAGTGTACCTCCTTAAACATAGCGCGTATATTGTATGGGTAATTACGCACAAAAGTCAACGAGTATGTGCACACACATGGTGTGGACAAGAAATTTAGATAGTGTCAAAAATCAGTTATCCACATACTATTAAACTACAATGAAATATTTGTGCCATTCCATAAATAACAACAAAGTTGTTTTTAGAGAAAATCTTTTCTCACTACGATAACGATTTCCACCAACTTTTACACAAAAATTTTCCACTTTTAAAAGTTTTCCACAATTTGATTTTGTGTATAATGTGGAAAAGTCACTATAGTGGTTTTGCTACGTGGATTGAATGTGGAAAACTCAAAACGCCTCATTTTTCTCTAAAAAATTTATGTGGATTACTCTATAATTGGTAGCAACAAATTAAAGGATTTTTAATTTTATGAACAATTCAATATCAATTTTGACCCAGACTTGGGACCGCGCCCTTAAAAAGATCGATGAACAGCTAGGAGAAAAGCAAGTTTTTGACTCCTTTTTCTCTGATAGCTACATTTACGACATCAAAAACAACACAATCGTGGTGGTTGTTTCCTCTAAACTCGCATCCACAATCATTAAAGCTAAGTATTATGATTTGGTTGTTGGTGTTGTTGCTGAGATTACAGGTTCCAACTATGGCTTTGAGTTTGTTCAAGAATCAGATTTAAAAAGTAAAGATGTGGAACCAAGCGTGCTCGCCACTCCCGCACAAAGAAGTGGACAAGAGTATTTCGCCAGTGCAAAACTCAATTCAGAATTAACCTTCGACAACTTTGTTGTCGGTTCATTCAATAGAGAAGCCGCACACGCTGCAACCATCATTGCATCCAAACCAGGAAAGATGTTTAATCCTTTATTCATCTATTCAGAATCTGGTTTAGGTAAGACCCACTTAATGAACGCAATCGGTAACCATATCTTGAAGGAAACCAACCCAAACGCAAAAGTGCTCTACATTAATGGTAACGAGTTCGTCGAAACATACGTCGGGTTCGTCCGTGGTGATAAGGATGCGCAACAATTAAAAGATTACTTCAAGACAGTTGATGTTCTCTTATTTGATGATGTTCAATTACTCGCAAATAAGGTTAAAACAGAAGAGATGTTCTTCTATGTCTATCAAGCGATGATTAATAATGGTAAACAAATAGTCATCACATCAGATAAACAACCTAACGAATTAAGCGGCCTTGAAGATCGTCTCGTAACAAGATTTACCCAGGGATTAGTGGTCAAAATTGACGAACCAGACCAAAATACGTGCGTAAATATATTAAGGAAAAAGATAGAAGAAAACGGTCTTGACGTTAATAGATTTGATGAAAACGTTTTGTACTTCTTTGCCGACAAATTCTCCAAGAATGTTCGTGAGCTTGAAGGCGCATTAAATAGGTTAATCTTTAACGTCGATATGTTGAACAAAGTTGACAAAGTTACAATGGATGTCGCCATGGACGCTGTGTCATCATTAGCAAGTGGAAAACAATTCGCAACACAGATTAGTGAGCAAAAGATCATTAACGTTGTTGCGGACTACTACAACTTAGTTCCATCACAACTCACAGGTAAGGTGAGAACCGGTCAAATCGCACTCGCTCGTCATATCGCGATGTATTTAATAAGGAATATGTTAGATGTTCCGCTAAAGAAAATCGGCGATATGTTCGGTGGCAAAGACCACACAACTGTTATGAACGGTATATCCAAGGTGGATAAAGAGTTGAAAACTAACGAGTCTTTAAAAGAAGCGGTTGCTGAACTACAAAAGCGTTTGAAGGCTTAAAGTTTATTAAAAATAAAATACTAATACATTTAGTGTTATGTTAGAATATAAGTTGATGAGCGTAATTCTGAAAAACACAGAGTTATCCACAAATCCACAGAGATAATTATTATTATTAATATAATAAATAGAAAGGAATAGATATGAGATTCACAATTAAAAGAGAAGAATTCCTTAAAGGATTGTCAGTTGCATCTAGAGCAGTAGCTAATAAAGTTGCTGTCGCAGTCTTAGCTAATTTAAAGATTGAATTAAATGAAAATGGTTTATTTATTACTGGATCTAACTACGATCTAACAATCAAAACACAAGTTCCTTACAGATTCAATGGTGTAGAAATCATTAGAAACTTCAAAGAAGGTGCTACATTAATTAACGCAAAGCTCATTACAGAAATTGCTAGAAAGATGGAATCCGAAGAAATCACTTTAGATGTCATCGATTCCACTATTGCAACCATTAGCGATAACCGTTCTGAATACAAACTTAACTGTGTGAGACCTGAAGAATATCCAGATTTAGATCTTGAAGCTTCTGGCACAAAACTCACATTAACAAAAGCGGACTTTGATTCTTTAGTTTCTCAAACAGCGTTTGCCGCTTCCTTAAAAGAACAAAGACCAATTCTTACCGCAATGAATCTCGAAGCTAACAATGGTTTACTTACCGCCACCGCAACAGACTCTGCTCGTATGGCGAGAAAAGAAATCAGAATTCCTGATGAAATCCACTTTGTGGCCAACGTTCCTGCTAAGATGATGGTGGAAGTTGATCACTTATTAGAAGGTGTTGAATCACTAGATGTTGCTTTCAGCGATAAGAAAGCTCTATTCTCCTTAGGTAGAACCGTAGTCGCCTCACGTTTAATCGCAGGTGATTATCCAAATACTAAAAATATTGTTCCACGCGTTACCAACTACACACTTGAAGTTAACGCTTCCGATTTAATCAAAGCTATCGATCGTGCAAACATCTTATCCATGGACAGAGAAAACGTTGTCGATCTTTCTATGAGTGAAGATGGCGTGGAGATTTCCGCAAAGAGCCAACAAGTTGGCTCCGCAGTCGAGAGATTGGATGTCTTTAAGTTCATCGGACAAGACCTCAGAGTCTCCTTCAATAGTGAGTTTGTCGTGGCAGCCGTCAAGGCGCTAAATTCCGAAGATGTGACCTTTGCATTTGTGGGCGAAATGAAGCCCTTTGTGGTGAAAAACGCCTCAGATGACTCGGTCGTACAGATTGTCACGCCAGTGAGGACGTATTAGGCCAAAAACACCTAATTAAAATAATATAATGAGAGAGGGAATATTTTATTCCCTTTTTTATTTATATAATGTATAATTGTTCCAAGGAGTTTATTGTGGGCGCAAAACAGATTAATTTGAAGCCCGGCGAAGAATACATCACCTTGCAATCATTGTTGAAAATTGCAGGTGTTGTTCCCACTGGTGGCATGGTAAAGATTTATTTGGCTGAAACATCGGTTTTAGTCAATGGAGAGCGCGAAAATCGTCGCGGCCGTAAATTGTATAGCGGAGACGAAATTCGACTACCAAACGCGGTGTTTATAATCAAATAGCCCATGGTTATTAAGACACTTTCCCTCAAAAACTTCAGAAACCACTCATATCTATCTTATGAATTCTCCCCGAATTTGAACGTATTGACCGGACCAAATGCCGCGGGGAAAACAAACGTTGTTGAATCGATTTACTACTTATCCTTGGCCAGGAGTTTTAGAACGACAGAAGACAATGAGTTAATTCAAAAGGGCAAAGATAAAGCGGAAATAGATGCCGTAGTCGCCGAAGGAGAACTAAAAAGAAAGATTAGAATAGTTATCACTGAGGCCGGCAAACAGGTATTCATCAATGGAAAAACGATATCAAAGATATCGGAACTATCCAATTGTATGAATGTATTACTATTTGAGCCAAAGGACGTGTTGATGTTCAAAGGTTCGCCAAAGGCGAGGAGAAACTTCCTAGATATTAACTTATCCAAGAAAAGTGCACCTTACCTTGATTACATTACCCGTTATAACAAAGTCTTGAAGGAAAGAAACGACCTTCTTAAAAGCGGTAATGTAGATCCTGTTTTACTCGAGACAACAACTGAAATGCTCGTCAAATTAAGTGGGCCGATTGTCTCGTATAGACAGATGTATGTGAAGGATATCAATGATATCCTAATAAAAATAACGCGCGCGCTCACGGGCGAAGAAGGAAAGCTAGAAATTAACTACAAACCATTCGTCGAATACGGAAAAGACTTCCAAAAAGAAGCGTTAGAGGCGTTTAAAAGGGCTGAGGAAAGAGATTTTCATCAAAAGGCAACAACTATTGGGGTCCACAGAGAAGATTTCTCAATCAGTCTAAATGGGCGCGATATTGGCGATTTTGGGTCACAAGGTGAAAACAGAATTGTCGCAATTGCGTTAAAACTCTCCCCTTACTTCTTAATTGAAGACAAGGAAAAGAGACCAGTCATTGTGTTAGACGATGTGATGAGCGAACTAGATCTAGCGCATAGACAAAGATTAATTAAATTCGTAAAGAAGTTTGATCAGGTATTCATTACCGCGACCAAACTGGAGATAGAGGGCGCTGCCCAATATCAAATCAAGAAAAAAGAGAAAAAGGAGGTCTTCTAATGGAAGAAGAAAAGAAAGAAGTTGCTGCTCCAGAAGCTAAACCTGAAAACCCTGCTCCAGAGATTAAGGTTGAAGTTAGCGAGATGAACGAGGAAGAAGTCAAACTCGAAAAAGCTGATGCGAAATATACAGCAACCAACATTCAAGTCTTAGAGGGGCTTGAAGCAGTTAGAAAAAGACCAGGTATGTACATTGGTACAACATCCGCTGCTGGTCTTCACCACCTCGTGTGGGAAATCGTTGATAACTCGATCGACGAAGCTTTAGCGGGATACTGTACAGACGTTACAGTAACAATTAACAAAGGAAACACAATCACAGTTGTGGATAATGGTCGTGGTATTCCTGTTGACATGGTCGCTAAGAGCGGCTTATCCGGTGTTGAAACTGTTTATACAGTCTTACACGCTGGTGGTAAGTTCGGCGAAGGTGGCGGCTATAAGGTCTCAGGTGGTTTACACGGTGTTGGTGCCTCTGTTGTTAACGCCTTATCTGAATGGTGTGAAGTCACAGTCCATAAAGACGGTGGTGTCTATTACATCAAATTCGTTAATGGTGGACATATTGTTGATCACTTAAAGAGAATTGGCGATTGTCCAAAAGATCAAAACGGAACACAAGTCACCTTTAAACCAGATCCATTAATCTTCCAAGACACAACTGAATATAGTTACGACACAATCCGTGACAGAATGAGACAAACAGCCTTCTTAAATAGAGGCATTAGAATCACTGTTATTGATGACAGAGGCGAACAACAAGTTAAAGAAAGTTTCTGTTACAAAGGTGGTATTAAAGAATACGTCTTATTCATCAACAATCACAAACAAAGATTATTTGACGAAGTTATTTATTGCGAAGGTTCAGTCCCAATTACATTAGCAAGCGGAAATACCGCTCACGTATATGCTGAAATCGCCTTCCAATATGACGATGGTTATAGTGCAAACGTCTACTCATTCTGTAACAACGTCCATACCCATGAAGGTGGTATGCACGAAACAGGCTTCAAAGAAGCCATGAGAAAGATCGTCAATAACTATTGCCGTGAATATAAGTTCTTAAAAGATGGTGAAGACGACTTAACCTATGATGATATCGCTGAAGGT
>CAJOPR010000060.1 GCA_905236395.1 uncultured Bacilli bacterium | reverse complement strand
TGATAGGTATTGGCTAAAATAACGCCAGCACCCATATCTTTAAGTTCTTCTGGTGAAATAGATTTAACAGTAGCTAGTGTACCGACAGGCATAAACATAGGAACTTCAACATCTCCGTGTGGAGTATGAAGGATTCCATATCTAGCACCTGTTTGTTTATCAATGTGTAATATTTCTAGCCAAAAGTTTTTCATCGCATTACATTTTAGTGGTTATTACCACTTAAAAGCAATGTTTTGGTTCGCGCGTATGGTATCAAAGAACGTTTTTCTTCTCTTTAAGACCATAAACAAGATGTAGCCCACTACCATAACGGCGAATTCACCAGCGGCAACTGTACCAACAGAAATCCAGAATGGAGCGCCCAAGAATTTCCATAATTCAAATCCGACAATAAATCCATTTGCTACAACTGGGAATAAGCAGGCAATCGCTAAATGTTTAGAGAACATAATTCCCACACAAGCGATAACTGTGGCTAAAGTACCAAAGCCAACATCCACTAATCCAATGGATGAAGCTAAGTTTGCAATAGCACAACCAATAATTAAGCCAATTGAATAGTCTTTGCGGAAGAAACATAGTAAAACTAGTACTTCTGCGAAGCGAAATTGGATACCTTGATATGATATTGGGTAGGTTATTAGCGTCAAGACGACGTATAACGCAGCGATTAAGGCATTGGAGACAATGTCTTTTGTTGTGATTTTTCTCACTTTTTAATCCTCCTTGTTTGTTTGAGTGGTTACCAAGGACAACACTCACTTATTTATTGAATTTCTTCCAGTACGAGAGGAAGAATATCTAACACTTTAATGAATGAATCTAGGTTCTTTTCAATAGTGTTAGTTACAACCAAATCTGATACTTTTGCTTTTTTTAATCTGCGGACACAGCCCTTAGATAAAACAGCATGAGTGGCAGAAACAAGCACTTTTTGCGCTCCTTTTGCTAATATAAGCTTAGTGGCGGAGCAAATTGTACCACCTGTGTCAATGATGTCATCAATGAGGATGCAGACCTTATTTTTGATTTCTTCACCATTGATTTCTAAATGCTCTGCTCTATTGGCTTGAGGGCGAACCTTATCTAATATAACAATCTTCACTCCATTAAGCGCTTTTGAGAGCATTTCAGCACGTGTATTGCTTCCATGATCAGGAGAGACAATGACAACGTCCTCTTTTTTGATGTTATTGGCCTTAAAATAGGCCTCATAGTATTTAGCAAATAGAGATGTTGTAGGTTTATTGCTAACTTTATGCTTAAAGAATGACTCAATGACTGGGTGATGGAGATCAAAACAGGTCAAATCATTGAATTCAGCGGTATCAACTAGCTTTGCTACCACTTCACATGAGACTGGTTCGTTAGTCCAACTAACTCTTTCTTGTCTGCTGTAAGCAAAATAGGGCATGAATAATTTGACTGATTTTGCACCACTTCTGTTAACAGAATCTAGTAATAAAAGTAATGAGAATAACTCTTCATTAACATTCTTAGATGTTGATTGAACAATAACAACATCTTTACCTTTAACATCAGAAGCGCTTTTGACCATGATTTCGCCATCGGCGAAAGTCTTCTTATAGATTCTTCCTAATTCACCATGAAGAGATTTAGCTACTTCATTCGCTAAAGTCTTATTTCCAGAGATTGAAAAAACAATGTAACTCATACTAGATATAATACTTCACAGTCATTAGGGCCATCTGTTTATTAACAGCGTATTCATTACCGATACGCTTGCTATCCATTTCAATGCCTTTACTTTCTAAATAGGCTTTTAATTCCTTTGTGGGGAACCATAAACGGAGATCTTTCATGGAGAAGTTATAGTCACTCTCAAAGTTTCTATACTTAAATGGCAGAAAATAGAGCTTCTTACCGTCGAACTTGAAATTCTCAGGTGAGAAATCAATTCTCATCTTTTCGCGTCTCATGTACCACTCATCTCTAAAGAGAAGCCTATAGATTTCCTCATTATCAATATCTCTTTCAGCGAGGAATTCCAACATAGTGGGTCCTTCAATGAAATCAACAACACTGATCATTTGGTTTTTATCAAAAAGATAAACCTTAGGAATATCGATCGCGGTGATTTTTAATCTGTGTTGATTCTTCACGAACAATTCAAAATCATCTCTTCTTTCGTATTTCTTTAAAAAGAAGAATTTACCTTTTCTTTCGACTTTATAGGAGTGTTCGTCAATCTTTCCGATAACAGCGAATTTTTTTCTTTTGATTTCAATAATCTCAGTCATGCCCTTAATTATAATTAAATAAATTTATAAACACAATAAAACCGCTAAGCAAGCCTAGCGGTATTATTTATTTCAATTATGTGAAATCATTCAGCTTTTGCTTCTTCGGCAGCAGCTTTCTTTTGTTTATTGAAAGCTTTCCAAACAGATGCAGCGGCGAATGAACCCATGATTGGACCAACGATAGCTGGGATTAAGCTTAAGCCTTTGAATGCTAAGTCTTTACCATCAAACATAGAGAAGACTAAAGCGGATAAAGCTCTAGCTGGGTTAACGGATGTACCTGTTAATGGGATACCAACGAGGTGGACACCAAATAACGCTAAACCGATAACGATACCAGCAAAACCGGACCATTCTTTCTTACTTGTAACACCTAAAACTAAGAAGATGAACAAGAATGTTAAGCCCATTTCAGCCATTGTGGATAACATAACTGTCATGACTTTAGCGGTTGTTGATAAATCACCAAAGGACATGCCAGCAACGTAGTCTTTGAATCCACCAGCAGCACTACCGGCTTGTAACATGACTGAGCTCATGCCGTTTTGACCAGCAACACCACTGCCCCAGCTCCACATAACCATAGCGAGTAATAAGGAACCGAAGAATGCACCTAAGATTTGTGCGCCAAAATAAATAGCAGCTTCTTTCCAAGAAAGTTCTTTGTTAATTGCTTTAGCAAAGGTAACTGCTGGGTTAGCATGACCACCACTGATAGCACCAACTGTGTAAGCTAAGACACAGATTGACATACCAAATGCGGCAGCAATACCGACGACTGCACTGGCGGTGCCAGCTTGTCCGGCAAATGTTAAGCCCATAGCTGTACCACAACCGATTAAAACGAGAATCGCGGTAGCTAAGAATTCAGCAAAAAATCTTTTTACCATAATAAATAAGTTCTCCTTTCGTGAAAGATTAAATCATATTTGTAATAAAAATAGTTAGTTATTTTATAAATTAAGGTGACAAATCAAAAGATTAGTCCACTTTAACGAACATGTCTTTGCCGACACCACAAACTGGACAGACGAAGTCCTCAGGGAGTTCTTCTTCTTCAGTTTCATAGACATAACCACAAACTGTACATTGGAAATGATGCAATTTCTTTTCTTCCATAATCGTTCCTCCTATGCTTTCTTATCGTAATATTGTTTGAAATATACTCTTTGATAATGGCTGAGGGAAATAATGGTGTCCCCATCAACCTCTGGATCATCATCGTGATAGGAATCAGTTCCATTCTTTTGACCAAATATCTTTAGATACCAGTCATTAATTTGATTTCCTAAATCATAAAGGAACATCTTTCCATTCCAATGATCATAGATATATCTATAGTTCTTCCAAATATCAGAACTAATCAAATCTCTAACTTCTTTATAGTCATCTTTGTTGTCAGATAAATGCAATAGATTTAATAGACTATCAATTGTGTTGTAATATGCAGAATATCTAAATAATGGTTCATCACTTGTAAGCATGAGATATGTCGCAAGTAACTGCGCGTCATCTTCTCTCATAACACCCGCGGCATGCGCTAGTTCATGGCATATATAGAATGGTAATTCTGCATTTGTGGAATAGTTGTTGTAATTGATTTCTCCAAATGGAGCGAAGTACATTCCCACTATTCCAACGGATGTAAAGAAACCAGATGTTCCTAATTGTTTTGGAAGTGGTAATACTGTGTTGTAATAATCGCTGTTTAAACGTTTAAATTCATCTCTAACTAGGTGGTCTAAACTATCTCTTGAATGGGTGGTTTTGATTTCACCATTTTCATCAATTCCAAGTACATCCATACAAGCGTTATAGTCGTTTACAAAGTAAGTTGCGATATCTTTGAAATCTTCCTTTTTGATTTCTCCGCTATAAAGTTCTAATTCTAATGGATTTCTAGAATAAGACATTGATGCTGTCGCATTATACATCGTAACCGCACCAACAATAATAAGAGTGACTGTCAAAAACTTATTTGCGCCAGCCCAGTATTTCTTTATTCCCATTAAGCAACAACCCCAGGCTAAAAAGACCATACAGAAGATTAAGGTCATGAAGAAAACTACTTCAGTAACTGAAAATGGAAAAACCCCATTCGCTTTAGCGGTAGCTTGTAAATATGTACGTGCAAACGTTCTGGTCCACACTTCAGAAACGGTTGGATTATATTTAAGAACACAGATAGCAATTAAAAAACAAATCACTAATGTGATAACAATCGATAAAACCACGAATGCCTTATGGGTTTTAAGGAAATTTTTCATGCTAATAGTTTAGAGTATTTTTTAATGAGAATAAATATATTTATATTGAGAAATAAGGTTGAATTGAATAATCTTATTTTAGAAGCATTATGATAGTTTTAAGAAAAATTATTAATCTCATTAGCTCACTTTTATTCCTAGCAGCTGGTATCACTGTCTTAGTTTTAAGACACATCAATCCTGAATATGATGCACAACTTTTAGGCACCATACTTTTAGTAGCGGGCTTCGTGGAACTTCTTGTTTATGCATCGCACTACTCATTCAAAGATCCATCAAATATGTTCATTATTGCAGGTGGTATTAAAGTAGCTTTAGGTTTTGTTTTCTTGTTCGCATCTAGAGATATGGATTCTTTATGCTTTGCATGGGGCATTGCAGATATCATAATTGCCTGCACAGAAATCTTTATTATCTGTCGAGAAATCAAACATCATCCAATGAAGGGATTTGAAATAGCGGTTGCTATCGGAGACCTTATCTTTGGAATTATTTTATGTATCAAGTTATCACACGGTTTAACCGGTCACTTAATATTCTTAGGCATGAGCCTAATCATTTACTCAATCATCTTGATTGGTGAGTTCACAGAATCTTACGCAAAGAGGAGAAGATAATGAAACGCAATATCATTTTAGATTGCGATCCAGGCCATGATGATGCGATCGCTATTTTACTTGCTGGAAGCAATCCAAATCTCAATCTCTTAGGCATCAGTGTTGTCGCTGGAAATCAAACAATTGAAAAGACAGCGAGAAACGCTTTAAACGTTGCTACCTATCTAGGTATTGATGTTCCTGTCGCTATTGGATGTGAATTCCCAATGGTTAGAGAAAGAGTTATCTGCGCTGCCATCCATGGTGAAAGCGGTCTAGATGGTTTTGATTTTCCAAAATATGACAAACCATTTGATAAAAGGCATGGCGTTCAACTCATTATTGATTCTGTTTTAAATAATGAAGACGTAACAATTGTAGCTACTGGCCCTTTAACAAATGTTGCTATGGCTATTAAGTTAGAACCAAAACTACTTAACAAAGTTAAAGAAATAGTTTTGATGGGTGGTTCCGTTGATAACGGTAACACTTCTCCCGCTGCGGAATTCAATATTATGTGCGACCCAGAGGCCGCGCACGTTGTTTTCTCATCTGGAATACCAGTGAAAATGATTGGTTTGAACGTTACCAGAAAAGTCATTGTGACTGATGAAGTCATTTCAAGAATGGAAAAGATTAACAGCAAGCCATCCGATATGTTTGCTAAGTTAATGAAAGTATTCAACGCAAATCAAAGAAACACCTTTGGTGTTAAGGCTGGACCACTCCATGATCCCGCTACAGTTGCGTGTCTAATAGATGAATCATTAATCAAATTCCAAAAGATGAATGTTGTTATCGATATTTCGCATGGTCCAAGTTATGGAAGAACTAATTGTGATATCTTTGATTATCTCCATGCACCACATAATGCCTATGTTGCTATGGATATAGATGTCGAAAAGTACTGGAATATAGTCGAAAAAGGAATAAAAGCGTACTAATGAAGAAGATAATTGTCCTCGGTAGCATCAGTATCGATAATGTGACCTACACAAATACCCTCCCAGGGCCCGGAACTACCGTGTATGGGGAGTCATTTTTTTCAAACATTGGAGGCAAAGGAGCTAACCAAGCTTGCCAAATTTGTTACCTCGGTGGAGATGTCATTTTCTACGGATCTGTGGGAAAAGACGCCAATGGAGAAAGAGTGCAAAAATTCCTAAAAGAGGCCGGTTTAACAGCAATTTTGAAGTTTTCCGAGTGTTCTACAGGGGTTGCAAGCATCACAATCGATAATACCACCGCTGAGAACAGAATCATCATTGTTCCCGGTTCTAACATGGATATTTCAAAGGCCGATATTGAAAAAATCAAGTTTGAAAACGCAGACATCCTCTTATTGCAGTTAGAAAACCCTGTTGAGAGCATAGTTTGTGCTATGAAAAATGCTAAAGAACATGGTCTTCTCGTGGTTCTAAACCCCGCACCATACAGCAAAGTGCCAAAAGAGGCATTCCAATACATCGATTTCTTCATTCCTAACGAGCATGAACTAGAGCAATTCACTCTTGAAATAGATGGAAGCTTTGAACAAAGAGCAAAACACCTTATTAAACAAGGTATTAAGCGTGTCATTGTAACCTTAGGAGAAAAAGGTAGCCTCTACGTTGATGAAAAAGAATCATTCACCGTTGCGCCTCACAAAGTGAACGCTGTTGATACAACAGGTGCAGGCGATAGTTATTGTGGAGCATTCGTTACCGCATTATCTTTGGATAAATCAATAAAAGAAGCTATGGAGTTTGCTAGCAAAGTAAGTTCCATAACAGTTACAAGAAAAGGAGCGATTGCTTCGCTCCCTAAACTCGATGAATTGAAATAGCAATCGCTATTTCTTTTTCTTTTCGCCCGATCTCTTATCGGCGATTATTTTCATTTCTTTTTCAGTGATGACTTTAACGTTATTTTCATTAGCCCATTTCACGCATCCTTGTAATACAAGTTTTAAGAATGGTCTTGGTACTTTAACAATTGTCTTTAAAGCATCGTCTGTAAATTGAACATCTGTATTCAATCTTGTCGCAGCGTATCTTAACGAAGATAAATCAATTTCTCTATTAGGAATTCCCACTGCATCTGGCTTATGGAAGTCACTACACCAGAAATCTTTACTGTCTCTATAACCCCAGTTTGTTGGTAATGGGCAGAAATTGTGCTTTGTAGCCCCGTTTATAAGAGAGTCATAGTATTTCTCTTTTAACAAAATATGATCGATTCTAAGTATGAAATGAGCACCATATTTAGAAGTGATTCCATTGAAGTCATGATATGGTCCATCATATTCTTCTTGAACCTTATCATTTTGAGCGTTATCAAGCTCTTTCACCCATGTACATTCAAACACTTGGAGAGCTTCATCTAATATCTTTGGATATTTCTCTTCCGGATGTTCTTTTTGAGAGACACCATCAACCGGAGTGAACATGAAGTCTTTCATCTTTTCTTCTGGAGTATCTCCAGGGAAACCATTATCAACATGTTGTTTGAAATTCTTTTTTGAATATGGAAGGAAGTTAATTGTGCACTTACCATGTCTTAATAATCCCTTCGCGGTATTGGATGTATTTCTACATTCAAGCACCATCGCATAGTATTGTTTACCAGCGATGTAATAAGGGAATATTAAGGAATAAGATCCATAGCTTGTTAATGTGCCATCTTCATTTAATGTTCCAATGAGAGTTAATGGCATTGGAAAATAAGATGATGATTGATAAAAATTATCTTTGATAATAATTTCTTTAAA
The DNA here is from genome assembly GCA_905236395.1 of uncultured Bacilli bacterium. GTDB lineage: Bacteria > Bacillota_I > Bacilli_A > RFN20 > CAG-826 > RUG13091. The sequence goes on along the minus strand of CAJOPR010000060.1, from coordinate 8,885 downwards.
TTCGCTTTTCATAACTACTCCTATTTCTGATGAATAACGATCATTACTGTATCTGGTTTAATAACTAACTTTTGTTTCTTGGAAAGTTTGTTATTTAAGAACAAAACATTTTGGAAATCCACACTGGCTTCTTCTGCTGTATCAGAAAGAGTTAAAGCATTACCCACTGTGGTTAATAGTTTTTCAGTAACATTAACAACACCACCAACTGCATCAGTAACCGCACCCATTAATGTAGTCTTTTCTTTTTCACCAATAAATCCTAATGGTAAGTATTCATGTTTGCTGGATTCATATAACGCGGATATAAAATCGCCCTTGGATTCAAATTCAAGATTGTCTTTCATATTGATAAGTTCTTTCGCATATCTAATTTCGAAAGATAATGATGATTCAGTGTCCGGCAATAACAAGTCTTCATATAACTTATGAGAATGTACATGACACATTAATTGGCTCATGTATACCGCGACCATTTGGTTAGCGATAATGACACCGGTAATATTCAAACTCTCTAAAGAGAATCTATTGGAAGGTTCGAAGATTTCCGCGAACACTTCAACATCTTTAGATAATTCTTTATTAGCTTTAATCTTTATCAAAGATAAGAAGACATTACTATCGATATTTTCTTCACTTGCGTTGTTATCGCTGAGGATGAGGATTTTCTTCTTTCCTCTACCCTTGTTGATGTCTTCTAATAATTCATCAATATCAGCATCTGAAGGAACGATTCTTAGTCTCACTTTTCCTTCATCTATAGAATTGTATTTATTAACAGCTTCTTTGATTGCATCAGAACGATCATTTTCACCAATAACGAATAAGCTGAATTCATTCTTGAGAATATCCTTTTTAAAATCTAAAGTTTTTGAATATTTCTTTTTGAATAATCCTCTCATAACACCGGATTCTTTTGCGGCGTTTACAAAGAGCATATCTTTATCATTTTTATCACTAATTCTATATCTAAATGATGGTAAGCAATTTGGATATAGAGGCAAAGCCTCTTCCACTGAATATGGCTTATCGATTGAATAGAATGAGCCACTCTTGAAGGAGAGGAGTGAATAATACAAATTCGCATATTCAACATTTAACGCAGTTTTCGCCAAAACATGGCCGACAATGGAGTTTCTAGAGAAGATGGAAATGTGTGCATTATTCAAATCTTGAGAAGCGTCCATTAAATCATTGATGTTTTTAGTAACTTCTTGGTCATCTGTTTCAATAACAACATTGACCTTTTTACTGATTGATAAAACAGTCATAAGGATCTTGAAGGAAACGGAGTCGTTTTGTTTGCCTTCGTTCAACCAAGATGATGCGCCTAAGATAGCGATAGATGCCGCCTTATCAACATTGATTTCTTTTAAGGCTTTTCTACTTGCGGGATTACCTTGTTTAACAAATATTTTTAATTTCTTTTTGCTGGTTCCTGTCTCTAAGAACAAGTTATCAATTTCTTCTTGAATTTCATCTCTATTTTTCTCAGATAAAATGACAATTGTCTTGTTTCCTTTCATAAATGAAAGTTCACGAACTAAACTAGCTCCAACAGCGGACCATTCCAAAATAACAAAATGGTGTTTAATTTTGATTTTTCCGATGTTATGAATTCTCTTATCAAACATACTTTGGAGAATAGATGTTGCTAAGCCGATTAAAGCACCAGTAAATGTAATCATCTGAATCACTGAGAGCACAACTTTCATAATGATTACACCAATAGGCGCGGCATCGTAGATACCACCAGTGTTCATTGTGAAGACAACACAGTACTCTAAATTCTTCAAGTATGATTGCCAATCTAACCCCATCGTAATATCGCCCGCTGTGATACCATTCATGAGGTATGTCATGATTAACGCAGCGACCGCAATCAAAATCAAATTGTAGATAATCAAAAGATTGAAGATTACGAAATATGGATGTGAATAATAGAACAGCTTCAGTCTATTCGGTTGCTTCCTTCTCATACGAAAAATCCTCCAAAATCAATGCAAAAACGCTATATTTTATATTTTTTCGATTAATTTCCAGCCCTTAACCATCTCTTTAACTTCGGCTAATGCGGCCTTCTCTTCTAACTCGCCTTTTAAGAATCCATGAATCAATCTGGCGATCTTTCTAGCATCATTTTCAGTACATCCACGAGTGGTGACTGCAGCAAAGCCGATACGTAATCCACTAGTCTTGTTTGGTTTGAGAGTATCACCAGGAATCATATTCTTATTTGTGGTGATGTTAATGAGTTCTAGTTTCTTTTGAGCGTCTAAGCCAGTCATACCAAATGAATCTAAAACGTTAAGTAAGAATAAATGGTTATCTGTATCGCTAACGATATCGCCTAACTTAGCGAATTCATCTCTACAAGCTTTGTTGTTTTTAACAATTTGTCTGGCGTATTTCTTAAAATCATCAGAAAGTGCTTCTTTGAAGCAAATTGCTTTCGCGGCAATAATATGTTCAAGTGGTCCACCTTGATAATATGGGAAAACCGCACTATTGATTCTCTTAATGAGTTCTTCACTATTTGTGAGAATAATACCACCTCTTGGACCTCTTAAAGTCTTATGAGTTGTGGATGTAACGACATCTGCGTATGGAACTGGGTTCATATGTGCACCACCAGCAACTAAGCCAGCGATGTGAGCCATATCAACCATGAATAAAGCGCCATTACTATGTGCGATTTCACCCAACTTTTTGAAATCAATCGCATATGGGAACGCACTATAGCCGGCTAATAAGAGATTTGGTTTCTCTTCCTTAACCATTTTTTCAATACCTTTATAATCTAAATGGCCTGTCTTATCCAAAGGATAAAACACGAATTCATAGTCGTGAGAGGAGAAACTCACTGGACTACCATGAGTAAGGTGTCCACCATCATTTAAAACTAGTGAAAGGATCTTTCCGCCTTCTGGTAGTAACGCTCTATAAGCAGCAGCGTTTGCTTGTGATCCACTATGAGGTTGAACGTTAGCAAATTTACTTCCAAATAATTGGCAGAGTCTATCAATAGCGAGTCTTTCAACCTGATCGACATATTCACAACCGCCATAATATCTTTTTCCTGGATATCCTTCGGCGTACTTATTGGTCAAAATTGATGAACAGGCTTTTCTCACTTCTTTACTTGCATAGTTTTCACTAGCAATAAGTTCAATACCTTCATTTTGACGTTTTGTTTCTTTTCTAATTAATCTAGATAGTTCTTTGTCCATAGTAGATCCTCCTAATAATTTATTAACACTCTGGTTTCATATGGCTTTAAGACATCAGAGTGGGTTTTATAATTTGAAAGTACGATTTCGTAGTTATCAAATTGATTAACTAATTTGTTTAAAACTGGTTTGTTGGAGAAGTTAGAGATAACCACCACTTCTTTATCACCGAGTTTTCTCTTATAAGCAAATATATGTTTGTGATGTTTTAACAAATCAATGTATTCGCCATCTTTGATTATTTCATTACCTTTTCTAAAAGAAATTAACTTCTGATAGTAATGGAAGATGGAGTCTTCATTTTTCAAAGACTCATTAACGTTTATGGCATCTTTGTTACTATTTACCTTTAGCCAAGGTTCCACGTCTGAGAAGCCCGCAAATTCACTATTATCCCATTGCATTGGTGTTCTAGCGTTATCCCTTGTTACGTTAAACAAAGTTTTATCCACAAACGGTTTAAGAATTTTCACTTTTCTAGATAAGTTATAGATGTTATGAGCTTCGACATCTTGTAAGTCATTAATAGATTGGAAATCACCATTAGTCATACCGATCTCTTGGCCTTGATAAATAAATGGTGTTCCTTGTAAGAAGAAGTATGTTGTTCCAAGCATCTTAGCGGATACTTCTCTAAGCTCTTTATCATCTGTTCCAAATCTACCAACGGATCTTCTTTGGTCGTGGTTCTCTATAAATAGAGAGTTCCAGCCACAACCATGTAATCCCTGTTGCCATTTATTGACAACTTTCTTTAACTTTCTAACATCGAATTTCTTGTAGAAATATTTCACACCGAAATGGTTATCTGTGTCGGTGTGATCAAAGTTAAAGATCATGGATAATTCTTGTCTCTCTGGTAATACGAGATCCTTAGCTTGATCTAAAGTTGAAAGAACTGTTTCACCCACGGTCATGCAATCGTAATTTGCATATACATCTGTGTAAAGCTCATGTAGGTATTCATGTAGGCGTGGACCGTTCACATAATACTGATGACCTGCGATAGCAATTGTAGGAAAGACAGATTTGAATCTTTGATCCTTACTGATAAGTGTAATGACATCACATCTGAAGCCATCCACACCCAAATCGAGCCAGTATCTAAGAATGTCCTTAACTTCTTCTCTGACTTTTGGATTTTCCCAATTCAAATCTGGTTGTCCTTTAGCGAATAAGTGGAGGTAATAATCTTCACTATCACCGATTCTTTCCCAAGCCTTTTCGCCAAAGAATCCAGACCAGTTATTTGGGGCTTTTGCGCCGTTTTTGCGGCCTTTTTTAATGATATAGTAGTCTCTATAAGGTGAATTCTTATCCTTGATTGCTTCCTTAAACCACTTGTGTTCAGAGGAGGTATGATTGACCACTAAATCCATAATCAAACGAATTCCTCTTTTGTGCATTTCAGAAAGCATCTTTTTGAAATCATCTAGTGTGCCGAATGGTTTATAAATGTCACGATAATTGGAAATGTCGTATCCATTGTCTTCTTGTGGGGAATCATAAACAGGCGATAACCAAACACAGTTAACACCAAGTTCCTTTAAATAATCCAATTTGGAAATAATGCCTGGGATATCACCTAAGCCATCTTTATTTCCATCACAAAATGAACGGGGATAGATTTGATAAATTATCGCATCTTTATACCAATCAGTTTTCTTCATAGATGTTCACCAAATAAATACGAGAACCAAAGTCTCTTAATATACGGACTCCATCATTAAATCCAGAAGCGGACCATTCAGGATTAAGAATTAATCCTCTGTTGGTTAATGCGCTTCCATATACTAGGTAGGAATCCTTTTCTCCAGGCATGGTTTTGAATTTGGATAAAGTATCCACTAACCAGCCATTTGGATTGACGTGGAATGGTGTAATCATATTCACCAAACCACCAAATTCTTTAATGTTATGATCTAATTCAACAAGGTCTACTTTGTATTGTTTGTCTTCTAACAAATCTTTAGCGTCTAAGAATGCTTCTGGTGCATTGGTCTTCTGCAAGATATTGAAATGACCGATAACACTGTGTTTCTTATCTTTAGATAATACTTGCCACTTTTTGTAATTCTTAGAGAAGCTTTCTAATTCATAGAAATCACCAAATTGTAGTAAATCACGATTAGCTTTATAGACTTCAATTAGTTTTAAGCATCTTTGTCTTTCAAATTTGCTCATTTCATTGAAGAGTAATTCAAAGCCTAATACACCAAACATCGCCACATTGAAGCGTGTATCTATAGGTGTAATACGTAAGAGCTGGTGCGAAGGCGCACTTGAAACGTGTGCGGAGACACAACTCTGTGGGTAACCGAGATAGTAACCACTTTGAATTGTTAATCTTTCATTAGCGTCAGTATCATCACTGGCCCATATCTGTGGGAAGTAGGCAAGGGTTCCTAAATCAAATCTATTTCCACCACTTGCGCAGCCTTCAAATAAGACATCTGGGAATCTCTTTGTGAGTTCATCAAAGATGCGATATAAGCCGAGCATGTATCTATGATAGAATTCGCCAGGTAGATAGTCACCAAAGGTGATATCAGAGATATTTCTATTCATATCCCATTTGACGAATTCAATCTTCGCAGAATTCAAAGTGTTAGAAACATTTTCAATGATGTAGTCCTGAACTGCTTTTTTAGTTAAATCTAAAATCAATTCATGACGACCTAAAGCTGGTTCGCGATCAACGCATTTCACCGCCCAATCTGGGTGGGCTCTATAACAATCGGAATCTGGATTAACTGCTTCAGGTTCAAACCAAAGGCCAAACTTCATTCCTTTTCTGTGAATCTTGTTACTTAGTCCTTTAAGTCCGCCAGGGAGTTTCTTCTTATTGACGTTATAATCTCCAAGTCCCTGATAATCATTATTTCTAGCGCCAAACCATCCGTCGTCCAAGACGAATAATTCAGCACCATATTTCTTAGCTTGATTTGCTAAAGACAACAATTTGCTTTCTGTGAATCTCGCATATGTTGCCTCCCAGTTATTAATAACCACTGGTCTTATCGTGTTATTCCACTGGGATGGAATTACATGGTTATTCGTAAAACGGTGCATATTGTGACGGGCACCGTTAACACCCTTATCTGAGTACGTTAATACTGCGTATGGTGTTTCAAATTTTTCTCCGGATTTGAGCAAATGCTCAAAGCAGAATGGATTGATACCTGCTTCTGCTCTTAAGATGCCGTAATGTGATAATTCAATCTCTTCTAAGTGATTGCCGCTATAGATTAAGTTGAACGAATAAACATCACCATGATCTAAGTTCGCAGTTTTCTCTTTTAACATGAAGAATGGATTGAATCTACAAGAGGAACATCCTGTTCTTGATTCAATGGAGTATTTGCCTTCAACGATATCTTGAATTTGTTGGTTCATTTCAGAAGCCCAACCACCAGATAATGTTGTGAGTTCAAATCCCTTATTAACTAAATCAAGTTGATAAGATAGTGCTTTAAGCACTGTTAAATCTAATTCCCCTTTATTGACGATCACTGTATTTCTACAGATGACATCAGCATCTTCGAAAACTAGATAATGTAATTCAACTTCAACCTTGGCTTTTTCGTCTAAGAGAACCACTACTAATTCTTCATTAGCATCATGAGGAGTTGGAAGTCCTTCTAATTTTTGTGGTTCTTTGATTTCAAAGCGATTGAATTTGAAATCGAACACATATCCAAACTTTTCATTTTTTAAAAGTATTGGTGTGCTCTTGTAGTCACCCTTGTGTGGGAAAGAAAATTCTAATGGAACCATATCCATAGAAAGCTCTTTATCAACGGATTCGTTATAAATCGTTGTGGTCCCTTTTTGAACACTGGCTTTCACTTGGAATGGTTTAACATCAAAATTCACAAGGTCGACTTTTTTGCCGAAATAGTCGTGCATGAGAAGTCCTGTTTTATCGGCATGAAAAACATAGGACAACGTAGCTGTATTTAGAACAAATACATTTTCTTGCGTTTTAATCATATGTAAACCTCGGAATTATTATATAATTAAGGACGGGTAATTGAAAATGAAACAAGCATTAAATTTTTCCTGGCAATTCATCCCAGACTATAAAGATGAGTATTTAAATAACCTCCCTAATAGTGCAGAGACAATTAACATCCCACACTGCGCAAAAGAGGTTCCTTACAACTATTTTGATGAAAGAGATTATCAATTTGTTTCCACTTATCAAAAAGTTTTTGATGTTGAAGAAGACATAAAAGATAAAGTTGTTAAACTAGTTTTTGATGGCTATATGTTGAAAGCTAAGATTTATCTTAATGGTAAAAATTTAGGTGAACATATCTCTGGATACGTCAAAGTGGAAACCGATGTATCCGATTGCATTAAACAAAAAGGAAATAAATTGCTTGTTATCTTAGATTCCAGAGAAGATAAACTCATACCACCATTCGGATACGCAGTTGATTATTTAACTTTCAGTGGCATCTATCGTGAGGTTTCATTAGAAGTTCATCCAAAAGATTATTTGGAAAACATTTTTATTAAGAGCGATGTTGAAGGAAATGTTGAAGTATCCTATGACAAGATTGGAAATCCATCAGTCAAACATTCTCTTTATCTTGGAGATAAGTTAGTTGGTGTATTTGAATCAGATTCATTCAAAGTGGAAAAACCAGAATTATGGGATATCAATAATCCTGTTCTTTATACATTGGTTACTAATGTAAATGGTGATGAATATGTTAACAAATTTGGTTTTAGATCCGCAGTGTTTAAACCAGATGGATTCTACCTTAATGGTAGAAAACTTAAACTTGTTGGTTTGAATAGGCATCAATCATATCCATTTGTTGGCTATGCCATGCCAAAAGCTATGCAAGAGGAAGACGCTGACATCCTCAAATATGAATTAGGAATCAATGTTGTTAGACAATCCCACTATCCACAGAGCGAACATTTCTTGAATAGATGCGACGAGATTGGTTTATTGACAGTAGATGAGATTCCTGGATGGCAACATATCGGTCAAGAAAAGGAATGGAGAGACCAATTCATTGTTAACTTACAAAAGATGGTAATAATTCAAAGAAATCACCCATCATTAATAGCACATGGGGTGCGTGTAGACGAATCTCAAGATGATAATGATTTATATTCAAAAGCTAATAATGAAGCGCATAAATTAGATCCAACAAGACAGACACTTGGAGTGAGAAATTTTAAAAATAGCGAACTTTTAGAGGATATTTACGCATATAATGACTTTTCTTGTGATTCCATGAAGATCGGATTAATTAATCCAAAAGGCGTGAAATCAAAAGGAAAACCATATCTTGTAACTGAATATATGGGCCATATGGATCCTGTTAAACCTACTTCAGACGAAATTAAGAAGGTTGAAGTTGCGCTCAGACACGCAAAAGTCATAGATGATAACTTCAAATATGAAAAAATATGTGGTGCGATAGGCTGGTGCGCATTTGACTATCACACACATGTTGATTTTGGCTCTGGAGATCATATTTGTCCTCACGGAGCATATGATATGTACCGCAATCCAAAGCACACAGCGTACATTTATGCATCTCAATCTGATGAAAAACCAATGTTAGAAGTTATTTCTGATATGAAACCAGGCGATTATCCAGAAGCAAGATACTTTGATATCAATGTAGC
>CAJOPR010000059.1 GCA_905236395.1 uncultured Bacilli bacterium | reverse complement strand
GATATGGAGACCCATTATCCAGACAGTACTTCTTTAAACAAATTAAAAAGTACGCTGCTGAAGCGGGCATCACAACACCAATATCTCCTCATACATTGAGACACTGTTTTGCTACGCACTTACTAGAAAATGGTGCGCAACTACGTGCTGTCCAGGAGATGCTTGGACACGCAAACATAGCCACGACGCAAATATACACACATATATCAAGCAAGCGCATTATCAGTGCGTATGATTTGTATATGAAGCGCAAATAAGATAAAATAAAACCAGTTTGAAAGGAGACAATTATGTCCCGTAAATATAAGAGAATCTTCGTCATCGTTATCGATTCCGTCGGTATTGGTGCCGAACCAGATGCAGATAAGTTTTTTAATGCTGGTCACAATGATGTTGGAAGCAACACTTTAGTGCACATCTCTGAAAAGATGCCAAATGGCCTCAATGTTCCAGAAATGAATGCCTGGGGCTTACATGATTTAGACAATAACATCATCGGAACCTCAAAAGTAGACCATCCACATGCCTATGTTTGCCGCTCCAGAGAAAAGAGTAATGGTAAAGACACAATGACAGGCCACTGGGAAATGATGGGCGTTTACACTACAACACCGTTCCCTTCCTTCACAGATAATGGCTTCCCAAAAGAGCTTATTGATGAATTAGAAAGTAGAACTGGCCATAAAGTTATTGGCAACTATGCCTCCAGTGGTACAGAAATCCTTGTTAAATTAGGTGAAGAACAGAAGAGAGACAATTCTTTAATTGTCTATACCTCCGCGGATAGCGTGCTTCAAATCGCTGCACACGAAGAAACAACGCCTGTTCCTGAATTATATAGATGTTGTGACATCGCACGTGAGATTTGTATGAAACCAGAATGGAAAGTGGGAAGAATCATCGCCAGACCATTCGTTGGCGAATCTGCCGCAGATTTCAAACGTGTGACTGCACATAGACACGATTTAGCCTTAAAACCTCCAGTGAAGACTGTTATGAATGTTTTACAAGATAATGGCTTCATGGTGGACTGTGTCGGCAAGATTGGCGATATTTTCGACGGTTATGGCGTCGTTAAGACACAAAAAACATCTTCTAATGAAGATGGTATGGATAAGACCATTGCAGAAGCGAGAGATTTCGATTTCGAAGGCTTATGTTTCGTAAACTTAGTTGAATTCGATAGTGAATATGGACATAGAAGAAATCCTGTTGGCTATGGTGAATGCTTAGAAGCTTTCGATAAACGCTTAAAAGAATTAGTTTCTGTCCTTAAAGAAGATGATTTGGTTATCGTTACAGCGGACCACGGAAACGATCCAACATGGTGGGGAACCGATCACACAAGAGAAAAAGTCCCATTCTTGATGTATTCTCCATCAATTCAAAAAGGCCGTTACCTCGATGAGAGAGCGTCATTCGCTGATATCGGCGCGACAGTCTTGAAAAATTTCGGACTCAAGAAGCCAGACAATTTGCTTGGTGAACCAATCGAAGAATTATTCGAATAAACTAAAGATAAAAGTAGAAAGAGTTGCTTCATCAGAGGCAACTTTTTTTGTATATAAAATAGGTTAATGAAATAGTATTTTTGATATATAGAAACAGGCATCTTTGTGTTTCGATCAAAAAGATGACGAGAAGAGTTGAGTACACAAATTAGTAGCAAATTAGTACATTTAGACCCAAAAATCATAGGTTCGAATGTGTGGAAAAGTCAGTTTAGATATGTGGATTTTAGGCTTATCCGCAAAAGTCAAAACACAATAAAATACGATATAATCTGTCTTTCTATATTATTTGGTTAACATAATGGATATTATGCGAAGTTCATATATTAGCGCACTTTTACCCCTTTTGATTGTGGATAAAGAAAAACGGCAATTTCTGCCGCTTCCTTATATTATCCTTATTTTATTATAAATATTGTTTAAAGCATTTAGAGGTTAATGAATTCTCTATCGATTTTCCCTTACTCAATAGGAAATCTTTGTTAGCTTCTAAGACGATTTTAAAACCTTTCTCAGCGTCATTTTTCATTTCGCGGATCAAGTCGGACGAGTCAAATCCTCTTGTGGGTTCGATTTTGTCCGCTGCATAAATGATTTTACTCATCAAACACATATTTTCATTGCCTGTGGAATGGAATTCGATGGCTTGAATGATGTCTGGATCCTTAATTCCGAACATTTCTTGGGCTAAAACGGCTCCCGCAAACTGATGATATGAGAATTTTGGAGCGTCCGCATACTCTGGGAAACTCTTTTTCAATAATTCGTATTGTTTTTCTAATGGAATATCTTTACCTAAATCATGGAAAAGGCCTGCGATAAAGAATCTAATTGGCTTTTCTAGATTATTGGCCTTGGCGATCTCATAAGATAGCTTAGCGACTGACTTTGAATGGGCTAAACGGTGCTCTGAAAGCGTCTTTTCCACTACCTTCATTCCTTCATATAGATTATGTTCTACTACGTAGAACAATACTTCATCAGGCAGCTCAAAACTCTTTAATTGCCTAATTTCCGTGGATGAAACCTCAATTCCATCACCTTCGATAGCTAACATGTTATATTTAGCGATATTTTCGCTTTTTACTATGTAACCTGGACGTGTATAGAATACAATTTTGGCTAATTTTGCTAATTCTTCAACATCTTTCCATCTGTGGAACTCGTTAACTTGATCTACACCGATGAGATAAAAGAGATTATCCGTTGGATATTTCTCCTTAAAATGGCGGACTGTATCGATGGAATAATTGACATCTTTTCCACTATCAACCTCGAATCTATCGATAAAAAGTCCCTCTTTATCTTTGATTGCGAGTTCTAACATTGCGATTTTATCTTCAATGGGCGCTGATTCTTCTTTCCACACGGAAATACGCGCAGGGAGGAAAAAAACTTCTCCTTGAAGCGCTTTTCTAGCTTTTAAAGCCATATTTATATGCCCGCTATGGACGGGATCGAATGCTCCACCGAAAATAATCTTGTTCATTTACTTCTTAAGTTTGATCTTGTGATTATCTTTGCTAAAGCGATATAAAACAATCACTCTGCCGACAACCTGAACTATTTCAGCGTTTAATCTGCTAGATAAATCTAAAGCTAGTTCCATAATTGGAACCATCACTGATTTCATCACATCAATTTTGATGAGTTCTCTAGCAGTTAAAGCTTTATCGAGCATAGCCACGACTGTGTCGCTAATCTCGTTTTTACCAACCTGATACTTTGTATCAAGTGTGCTAGCTAATGCTTTTAATTGTCTCTTCTCATTAGACGTTAACATATAACTACCTTAACTTTCCTAATGATTCTTTAAGCGCACTTCCCTTTGGGAACATGACGCGGATGACTTGTCCTTTAGCATCAAATGAGATCCATCCTAAACCTTGGACAGATATATCATGGACTTGTCCGTCATTTTCCATTGTGTATTCAAAGAAGTCATAGTCACGGAAATTATTAATTCTTTCGCTGACTGGTCTTAATAGACGTTTTCTATTATTTTCTTCCATGAATTCATCAACCTTCTCTGCGGAAATCTTTTTGATTTCCACGCCTTCAGCACAGTAGAACTTAATGGCTGTTGGTTTGCCTGAGAAGACTTCGAAATATGCTAATGAACCAATCACGAGGGCATCACCTTTGGTGAGTGTGCGGTAATGTGTCTCAATCTTTCTTCTAGGAATAATGAGTTTTTGAACATCCTTTTCCACTTTACCGACAACTGAGGTTGCTAAAGAGAATCCAGGCAATTCATATAAGAAACTGGAATTGGTTAATGGGATGCTCATAACTTTGACGTTTGTGCCACGGTAGTTTTCTGTCTTGATCGGCCATTTTGTCTTGTTAACATAATGTTTTAACATTTTGTTAATGAGTAATGTCTTACCAGAACTCTTGCTACCAATGAGATAAATATCGTGAGCCTTTCTGGCTTTATCATATTGTTTAATTAAAGCAGGGATATCAGCTTCATCTTCACTACCAACGATAGTCACTGAGTCTGGTTTGATACCCACTTCTTCAAATCTTTCGTTTACGAAACGGATAAGAGTCTCATCCTTAATGATTGAGGAGAATAAGTCTCTATGGGTTCCGATAACCGCGACATTAAGTTTCTTAATCTTCTTAACAATGTCTGGATTTAATGTTCCATTAAAGGAGAACAAATCAACAACCCAGATGATATAAGCATCTGTCGCAACAGCGTCATCTAAGATCTTTGCAGTGGCTTTATCGATGTTCTGTTCAAGCGCGCCTGTATTGACGACCTTCATGATATCGAAACATTTCTGACAATACAAAACTTGTCCATCATCCTTATAGTTGTCTAATAATTCCGCTGGAATAAATCCCTTGTCGTTCTTCTTTTTACTTTGTAAAACGGCACCACAATTGTAACAGCGAAGCACTCTTCTAACTTTTCCCATAAATTTCCCTCCAATCAATTAGATTTCCTTTTTTCTTATGGTAGTTTCGGATTCTATTCCCGAATATTCGATTAAATCTTGTCGTCCATTGGTCTTCCTTGACGATCTTCTCAGTTAAGATAACTCTAATGCCCGCGGATTTCGCGGCTGCGACGTCTGTAACCATCTGATCTCCCACCAACATGACTTCGTCATTGTTCCAACCGTGTTCCTTAATGTACTTCTTGATTCTGAACCCGAATGGTTTAGCGGCACTGTTGATGTATGGAAGCTTCAAGTCATTTGCGTATGTACTCACACGCTTACCCCTGTTATTAGAGACTATCACTATTGTGATACCTTCTTTCTGGAGCTGTTCAACTAGATCAAACGCCCTTTGATTTGGGTGATATAGTTTGTAACTATCGAGCGTGTTATCTAAGTCTATTAACAAGACATTAACTCCCTGTTGTTTAAAGAACTTAACATCTATTTCATAAATAGATTTAGCGACCGCAAATGGAACGTATCTGTTTTTCATACTACGTATACATTGTAAATCAAAAAGTCTAACATTTGTAGACTTTATCATTTTCTACGTGTATATACAGGAAGAAAAAACCCACTTAGATCGTCTCTAAATGGGCGTTTTTGCTTGAATTTACCTATTCTAATAATCTACTAATAATCTACTAAATAAGAAAAACAATACACAAAGTGTATTATTCTTCATCATCGTCAACTTGGAAGATTGAGATTTGTTCAAAGTTCTTTTCTTCGTTAATCTCTTCCTTAATTGACTCGATATTGTTCTCTTCTCCCTCAACGGATTCCACTACCTTGGCAGGTTTTGGTTCTTTTTCGATGATTGGATGAGAGATACTGTCTTTATCTATTCTTTCAATTGTTGTGTCAAAGACACAATTGACTACTGTTCTCGCAGGAATCTTAATATTGGTCTTTGCGTATTTAGCATCGGTTTGCTTGAAATCGCTAATAGATAAGGTGGTTACGCTATTGTCAGAAAGATTGAGATTTAATTTTATTAAATCTATGTCTTTTTGGACTTTAATACCGGCGATAACTTTATGAGGATCTCCCTTGAAAGAAGCACACACTTCTACCGGTTTTCCTAAACGCGCGGTACGTGTAATCTTATTAATATCTATAATTCTTTGATGCGCTTTATCTGTAATCAGCGTTGCTTTGGCCTTTTCGCCCTCATCTAAGGCGATTAAAGCCACGGCTTGGTTCTTGCCTAGTCCCTGTATTGATTTGACGCCTCCAGCCTTTGCTCCGAGGATTGTAAGGTCATTTTCATTAAATAATGTAGCCCAACCATTGCTTGTGACGACAAATAAGTCACTATTTCCGGTCAAAACTTGGATTCCTGCCACTTCATCACCATTGAGAAGCTTCATGCATTTTGCAGGACGTGAACGCTTAAATGTTTCGAGCGCAGATAATGGCATACGCTTGATTTGTCCAAAGCGTGATAAGAAGGCGAGATAGATGTCGTTTCTGATGGCGTGAACAGCGATTGCCTTGATGAGTTTTTCGCCTGGTCCGAGAGCCACAACATTATTGATGTGAACGCCTTCATCTTTGAATCTATTTTCGGTCAATTTATGGACAGGAATAACGAGATAGTTACCTATATTTGTAAAACAAATAAGGTAATCTGTGGTCAAAGCATTGCCCATCGCCACGAGAACGTCACCGTCTTTAACACCTGGCATTGCGTCTTCGCCAGAGCCCTTAAATGACTTCAAAGAACATCTCTTGATATAGCCATCTCTGGTGACTACAACCACGACTTCTTCTTCGGCAATTAATTGACGTTTGTCGATTGGCTTATCTTCTTCTTTTTCAACAATTTGAGTTCTTCTTTCGTCGCCATATTTTTCCTCGATTTGTTTCAAATCTTTGATTAAAACACGATTTAATTTAGCAGGATCGGAAAGAATTCCATTTAATTTTTCAATATCTTTCATAAGTTGTTTCTTTTCAGCGATGAGAATTTCTTCATCGGTGTGACTCAACTTATATAAAGGCATAGTGACGATAGCTTCCGCTTGTTCGTTAGAGAAGTCAAAATGCTTCATCAAATTAACTTTAGAATCCGCTTTATCTTTACTCTTTCTAATGATATCCACTACTTCATTAATACAAAGCGAAGCTTTGATTAAACCTTCAACAATGTGCAATCTGGCTGAGTATTTTTCTAAGTCAAATTTGCTTTGTCTGGTGATGACATCAACTTGGTGTTCAATATAGGCGTCAATGAAATCTAAAAGCGTTAATGTCTTCGGTCTTCCACCGACAATTGCCACCATATTTGCGGAATATGATGTCACTAAAGAGGTTTTGCTCTTTAGATATCTTAAAAGTAATTCTGTTTTTGCATCTTTTTTACAATCGATCGCAATTCTAATTCCTTTATAATCGGATTCATCTCTAACTTCAATTAAGCCAGAAACGCTCTTTGCGTGGATAATTTTGTCTATTTCATAGACAAGGTCTTTTTTCACCACTTTATAAGGTATTTCTGTGATGATAATTTGTTGATTGTCTTTGTTTTGAACGATTTCCGTTTTAGAGGCAACTTCAATTCTTCCACGACCTGTTAAATAGATATTTTTGAGGCCTTCGGATTCATAAATAAGTCCACCACCTGGGAAATCTGGACCTTTGACGAATTGCATTAAATCTTCAATGGTCGCTGTTTTATGTCCGACACGGTAAATGACCGCTTCAATAACTTCGCTAAGGTTATGTGGAGGAATTTCAGTTGCTAAAGCAACTGCAATACCTTCTGTACCATTACATAAAAGATTTGGGAATCTTGATGGTAAAACAATTGGTTCAAATTCGGTATCATCGAAGTTTAACTGCATATCAACAGTCTTCTTTTCGATATCTCGGACCAATTCATTACTCAATTCGCTTAAACGAGATTCGGTATAACGGTATGCCGCTGGTTGGTCACCATCTATACTACCATTGTTGCCTTGAAAGTCGATCAATGGGTATCTGACCTTCCAATCTTGGCTCATTCTAGCGAGAGCTTCATAGATGGATGTGTCACCATGTGGGTGGAAAGTACCCATAACCGCACCAACGGTATGAGCACACTTCTTCGTAGGCTTGTTAAAAGTGTTACCACTTTTATACATTGAGAAAATGATTCTTCTTTGAACTGGTTTTAAGCCATCTCTAACATCTGGGATAGCTCTATCTTGGATGACATATTTAGCGTAAGTTGCGTATCTATCACCCATGACATCTTCAAGGGGTTCTACTGAGATATTCTCAATAATTGGCTCAATTACTTGTTCAACTTTCTTTGCCATTATTTGACCTCCTTGATGAATGTATCAACTTCCGCGAAATTGACATTTTCTTCAACCCACTTCTTTCTAGAAGTGGTATCTTTACCCATCAACGTGGAAACACGTGAATCGGCAAGAAGAGGATCTTCAATATCAACACGGATTAATAGTCTGGATTTTGGATCCATGGTTGTTTCTTTTAATT
>CAJOPR010000058.1 GCA_905236395.1 uncultured Bacilli bacterium | reverse complement strand
TTATACATTCACAAGGTACGACGGAGACTTTCACTCCAAGCATAAGCTTATAAATTAATAACAAGATATCACTATCTCTAATCCGGCATTTGACCTGGCTGTCCGACGCTTTTTCTTCTAGTCAATTTAGAAGGGTCAAGTTTTCAATGCATCTCACATTGATAGAATTAGGTGTGACGTAGTCCCAAACAATTACGACTACATTTTTCACGAGTGAAATAATATATGTATTTTTTATAAAAAACAATTAAAAATTTTATCACTCATTTTTTTGATGCATTTTCGAGGTTAAATACCTTTTCATTTTAATTCGATATAGTCTATATTTTCTTGATATTTTTAAAATTATAATTTTTATTGTTTTTTGTGTTATTTTTTCTATCATTTTTTTACTGTATTTTTTGCAAAGTTTTTTATATTGATTTATAGTGAATTAACAAATTATGAAAAAGATTATATTTTTACTCCCTTTAATCGCTTTAAATACATTAGGACTGACCGGTTGTAAATCTTCCAATAAATCTCGTATCACTTACGGTACTTTAGTGGAGTCCGCCGCTATGGAACTCAACTACAGTTCTTTTGTGAACCACGTCACCAGTGATGAAACAATGCTCATCGCTGTTTATGATGATTATTCATCTGTTCCATGTGGTTGCTGGTTAGCGTTTAAAGGCGTTTTAAATGAATATGTCGATACATACGACACCAGAATCTATTACATCGGTAGAAGCCAATTCTCCGATGATAGTGAAAGATATGGTTTAACCATCCTTGCCGATGGTACACAACCAACATTTGCTTTGATTAGAAATCAAAAGAAAGTTAACGAATACATTTATAGCAACAGTAATAAACCAATGTTTGAATCCTTAGATGGTTTAAGAAACGTTGTGACAAGAATTGCTAGAGATCCTGAATTCTACTACGTAGATCAAACCTATCTTGATAACGCGTTATTCACCACAAAACAAAATGTTGTTATCGAATATGTTTGGAACTCCTGTGATGACTGTAAGGATTGTCTTCCAAACGTCATGTTCCCATACGCTGAAAAGAATGAATGTTCGAAAAAGATCTGGGTTATTGACCTAGATGTTCCAGGATTATTACAAGACGCGAATGGTAATAAGGATAAGAATAGAGAAGAATATAAGACATTCTTAGCTAATCACCACATGTCTAATGTATTAGACACGACATTCGGATACGATAGAGGTTTCGTCCCCACGATCCAAATCTGGGAAAATGGTGAATTAAAAGATATGAGCGTTTACTTCAACGATGCCTATGAGCAAGTGAATGGTAAATGGACAATCACCAGAAGCTACTATAGTGAAGATAGAGTGAGTAATCTCAAATACACAAATACAGTATTGCAAGGTCTAGAACTTCCAGATGATGCAATTACCGATGTTGAGTATCAAGGCACAACCTATCACATCTGGGATAAAGAAAGCGCGAGAAGTTATCACAAACCAATCCTAGAAGCTTTCTTAGATATGTATGTAAAATAAAAGGAACTATTAAGTTCCTTTTTTATATCGCTATTTGACTATAGAATTTATCTAATCTCTCATCCAGTTTGAGGAGTAATTTTCCTTTAACTTCACTACTCGTGAATGAATGTTTAATCGCGGTCTTTAATAAGACATAGACATCTCTCTTAGAAAGATTGAATGTCTCATATAAATGAGAGAATTCTTGATAGACATCTGTATTACTGACAGTCATATTATCACTATTAACAGTGACTGGGATGTCATGTTCCATAAATAATCTAAGTGGAACATCTTTATAGCTCTTAAGAGATTTAGTCTGTAAGTTGCTTGTGGGACAGAACTCAAAGCAGGTTCTTAGTTTATTCGCTCTTTCACCATCAGGTGATTCAACATTGAGGTGAACACCATGACCGATACGCTTCGCACCATTATCAAGAGCCATCATGACTTCGTCACTACCTGTCGCTTCGCCAGCGTGAATGGTAATATTGAGTTCATATTTCTTCGCTAAGTCGAATACTTTCTTATAATATACGCTCGGGTGTAACGCTTCTGCGCCTGCGAGATCGACCGCGACAACGCGTGTGCCTTTTAATTTATTGGCCACTTCCACTGTTTCGATATTTACTTCTTCAGGGGCGTGTCTCATGCAACAGAGAATTAAGTTAACTTCGAATTCAGGGCATTCCTTTAATGCGGGCTCAAGTCCTTCTAATGCTGCTAAAGCAGCATCCATTTGGCTTAATCCCTTATTCGTGTGTAGTTGAGGAGCGAATCTAATTTCTGCATAGATATAGCCCATCTTATATAAGCGTCTCACTAAAGAGTTGGTGACATGGGCAATATTCTCTTTACTTTGGAGCAATAAACAAGGCAGGGCAAATCTCTCTAAATAAACTTCTAAGGAAGGGCAATCAGCAGGGATATAAATGTTATTAGGAAAATCTTTTCCGAGATCCACACCATCTTTCTTGGCGAGATATAGGAAATCTTGTTCGCTTAATGAACCATCTAAATGTAAATGTAAATCGATCATTTATTTCTCCTCCTGAAGTTCGCCATTAAATATTACCACTTTATGGTTAAATAATTCATCATTAATTTCAATCTCATATCCATTAACCTCTAAATATTCTTCTGCGAGGTCCTTAAAGATATCGATTTGTAAGCCATCTGGATAACCACTATTGTTGTAGTCTTTATAATAATGCATTGGAATAACAATTCTTGGATTAATGATATCTGTAATCTCAAATAATTCTTTTGCACTTATAGTGAAGTGTCCATTAATAGGAGCTAATAGTACATCCACATCCATGAGTTTATCTAACACTTCTCTATCAGGAATACACCCTAAATCACCAGTGTGGACTATCTTTAAACCATCTAGATAGAATATATGTATTATGTTTAACCCACGATTTTCGCCATTATGATGGTCATGAGGAACCACCACTGTTTCGTATTTAATCTTTTTATCTGTGGGAACAATACGCACTAGCTCAGTCGCGTTATGGTCGTAATGATCATGCGATTTAAACACGTAATTCGCCTTTACACGAGGGAACATTAGACCAGGAACAGAATTATCTCTGTAAGGGTCTATAACTAAAGAAACGTCACTACTTTTAATGAGGAATGAGGCGTGTCCGAGATTAATAATTTTTACCATAATTTGTTACCGTTAATATTCTAACTTATTTAAAATAATTCAAAAATAAATAGTTTTATTTTTTACACCAACGTTTTATTATTTTTAGTGAAAGGAGTATATATTCATGGCAAAAGGTTTAAAGAAAGGTGCAGGCCTTTGGAAGGAATTCAAAGAATTCATCAATAAAGGTAATGCCTTCATGTTAGCTGTTGGTGTTGTTATCGGCGGTGCTTTCGGCGCTATCGTTACAGCATTCACAAACATTTTATTGAACTTAGCAACATGGCCAGTCCCAGGAGGCTTAAAAGGCTTAGTGTTCCCACTATATCCAATTACCGCCGCTCAAGCTGGTTTAGAGGGTGTTGGTCAATACTTCGATAAAGCAAACTATGACGCAATGGCAGAAGCTCTCGGTAATGCTGCAGGCATTACAGATAAAGGTGACGCCTTATTATATGGCACACAAAAGTTATCTGCTAACTACACAGCTCATGGTAAATGGTTCGTTTTCAACGGCGCCGCAATGATCGATTTAGGTTCCTTATTAACCGCTATCATTTCCTTCTTAGTGGTCGCGTTAGTCCTCTTTATCATCGTTAAAGTCGTCTCCGCTGCTGCTGCTAAGAAAGCTGCTTTAGAAGAAAAAGCCAGAGAAGAATACTACAAGAAACATCCTGAAGAAAGACCTGTTCCACCAGAACCAGGTGTTCCAGAACCAACAGAAGTCGAACTTCTCAAGGAAATCAGAGATGCTCTTGTGAAGAAAGAAGCAAAATAAATTACTTCTTATTAGATTAGGCCGCTAAACGCGGTCTTTTCTTTTTATAAAAAAAGAACGGATTGCTCCGTTCTTTTAATTTGCTCTATTAATTAAGCCTTGTCGTTACTACCTAAGACATCAACAATCTTATGTTTAACGAGTTGTTTGACGTATTCTCTAGCTGGTTTTAAGTAGCTTCTTGGATCAAACACATCTGGTTGATGGTTAAGAACTTCTCTAATACCTGCTGTTAAGGCTAAACGTAAGTCTGAGTCAATGTTGATCTTACAGACCGCTAAACGAGCGGCTTGTCTTAATTGATCTTCTGGAACACCGACTGCATCGACTAACTTACCACCATTTTCATTGATGATCTTGACGTATTCTTGGTTAACTGAGGATGAACCGTGTAAAACGATTGGGAATCCTGGAAGTCTCTTGCTGACTTCCTCAAGAATGTCGAATCTGAGTGGAGGAGGTAATAAAACTCCTGTCTTTGGATCACGTGTGCATTGTTCTGGTTTGAACTTATAAGCACCATGGCTTGTACCGATAGCGATAGCCAAGCTATCACAACCAGTTCTTCTGACGAATTCTTCAACGTCTTCTGGTCTGGTGTAGGATTCTGCACCGTGTTCAACTTTAACATCATCTTCGATGCCCGCTAAAGTACCGAGTTCAGCTTCAACTGTAACGTATGGGTGTTTGCTGGTATCGTGTGCGTATTCAACGACTTTCTTTGTAATGGCAATGTTTTCTTCGAAAGATTTGCTAGAAGCATCGATCATAACGGAGGTAAAACCACCATCGATACATTCTTTACAAATTTCAAAGTCTGCGCCGTGGTCTAAGTGCAAGACGATTGGTAAACCAGTGTCTTCGACTGCGGCTTCCACTAAGTGTTTTAAATATCCTTGTTTTGCATATTTTCTCGCACCAGCACTAACTTGGAGAATAACTGGAGAATTGCATTCTTTTGCAGCTTCGGTAATCGCTTGAACGATTTCCATGTTATTGCAGTTAAAAGCGCCGATTGCGTATCCGCCTTTGTAGGCTTTTTCAAACATTTCTTTTGAATTAACTAATGGCATATTATTTTCTTCCTTTTTCGTTAGTATTATATACTATTTCACTTAATTACAAATATATAAATATAAAAAGGAGAAGCGTTTAACTTCTCCTATATATGATTTAGGCTTTCTTGCCGTACATTTTGTGATATTCCTTGAGCATCTTTTTGCTCTTAGAAGCACAAGCGGCACAATCACCAGTCGGGATGTGATGAATCTTTTTATAGACATACACACCGATAATGGCCGCGAAGAAAGAAATAACCATGACGATTACTAATATTTCTACCCAAATCCATTCTGGCGATTGAAACATATGTTAAGCCCTCGCTTTCTTGGCGTCTCTTCTCTTATTCCACCACTTAATGGCGAATGGAGTTAAGACCGCTAATGCGATAATGACAACTGTCACTGGGATTGCCCAAGCTAATTGATAACTCTTATAAGCAACACCATCAACATTTGTTGGGAATACATTCAAAATGGCATAGATAATGGCGGTGCCAATATAAGAAGCTACTAACCAGAATAATAATGTCCATTTGAATTGTCCTTTTGGTAATTCTGCTTTAGCAGTTGCGCAGGCCGCAAAGCAAGGAATGGTCAACATATTGAAAGCGATAAACGCGATACAGCCTTGCCATGTGATTCCAGTATTTTGAATCATGATAACAGCTTCTTCAATACCTTCTTCAGTACCTTCAAATGAGGAGACGATAACCGCTGCTAAAACTGAGAATGTGGCAATAACATTTTCTTTGGCAATTAAGCCGGTGATTGCTGCAACTGCAAAGACCCAACCAAAGACACCTAATTGTGAACCAAATCCTAAGGGAGTAAATAAAGGTTGAATAAATTGACCTAATGATTGAAGGATTGATCCATCCATAGTGCCTAAGTATGACCAGTTCCATCCAAAGTTAGATAAGAACCAGATGATGATTGTGGAGGCTAAGATAATGGTGAAAGCTTTCTTCACGAAGTGTTTAGCTTTATCCCATAAGTGAATCATCAAGGCTTTGAATTGTGGCCAGTGATATTCTGGTAACTCCATAATAAATGGAGCAGCATCACCACGTTGTGTGGTGTTTCTCATTAATAAGACACACACGATCGCTGCGACAACACCAACGACATACATACCGTAGGTAATTAAGTCGACATGTTTGAAACCAAAGGCCATCGCGATACCACCGGCAATCGCGGTGAGAATAGGTAATTTAGCACCGCAAGAGAAGAATGGAATAACTCTAATTGTTGCGGTTCTTTCTTTATCATCCGCAAGCGTACGGGTGTTGACCATCGCAGGAACGGAACAACCAAAGCCCATAATCATTGGGATGAATGCACGTCCGGATAAACCGAATTTTCTAAAGATTCTATCTAAGATAAAGGCTACACGAGCCATATATCCAGTATCTTCCATAATGGCGAAGAATAAGAATAACACTAAGATCTGTGGTAAGAATCCTAAGATGGCAAATAAGCCAGAGAGGACACCATCGCAGACAAAGCCAGAGAGCCATTCAGGAACGCCACTCATCCATCCACCCACTAATTCGATAAACCAACCAAAGGTCATATCGAAGGCATTAAATAAGATAACACCAGGTGAATTGATGCCGCCTTCATGCCAGAACAAGCCTTCCCAAGCTGATCCTGCAAATGAAGGTGCAACGCTTTCAAAGCATCCGCTCTTACCGATGAAGAATAAGTCTTCTGCGAATGTTAAATGGAAGACGAAGAATAAGATGACAGCGAAGATTAATAGACCAAACACTCTATGAGTGAGGACCTTATCAATCTTGTCAGATTTAGACATCTTGACCTTGCCTTCAACTTTTTCTTCTTCCTTCTCCTTAGATAATTTAACCACTGTGTGGAAATTGTCAGAGATGTAATGATATCTGTTATCAGCGATGACCGCTTCAAAGTCATTACCAAATGTTTCGTCGTTGAATGTCTTTTTAAATTCATCCACCATTGGGACTAAATCTGGGTGACTGGCTACTTCAAGCTCATCATTTTCCGCTAATTTAATCGCATGGAATAAAGGATTTTCAACTTTTTTGCCTTTAAAGGCAATATTGACATCACCCACTAAGTGGAGAATGTCTTTGTTGGTGATAATGGTTTTCCCTTCTCTTGGGGTTTTACTAACTTCATACGCTCTCTTCATGAGTTCATCTAAGTTATCTTCCTTAAGAGCGGAGACAGCAACCACAGGAACACCGAGTTTTTCTTCGATGGCTTTCACATCGACAGTGCTACCTTCTTTATTTAAGACATCAATCATATTTAATGCCACCACGAGTGGGACATTAATTTCTAATAATTGAGTGGTTAAATAGAGGTTTCTTTCTAAGTTTGTAGCATCCACGATATTGATAACAACGTCTGGATGTTCATCTAAGATGTAATTTCTAGAAATTACTTCTTCGTTTGTATATGGTGATAAGGAATAAATACCTGGAAGGTCAATAATTGAAATTGGCTCTTCTAATTTCTTATAAACACCATCTTTCTTTTCCACCGTGACACCTGGCCAGTTGCCAACGTGTGCGGTACTACCAGTGAGGGAATTAAATAACGTGGTTTTACCACAGTTAGGATTGCCCGCTAAAGCAAATCTTTTCATTACTTTTCATCCTCCACTTCTAAAATAACGAGTTCAGCTTCGCTCTTACGAAGTGTTAACTCATATCCTCTTAGAGTCACTTCAAGAGGATCTCCAAGCGGGGCTTTTTTACGAAGATATACAGTCGCACCAGGAGTGACACCCATATCAAAGAGTCTTCTTCTTAAACGACCTTCTCCTTCTACCTTTTTAATGAGGCCAGTCTCGCCTACTTTAAATTCCACTAGTTTTTTAAGCATAACTTCCTACCTTTCTACGCTACTAGTATTTTGCTCGCAATCTCATGATCGAGTGCGAGACGTCCGTTTTTAATTGCTACAACCACACCGCCATTCACTGTGGAAAGGACAGTTAAAACAGAGTTAGGTAAAATGCCTAAGCTTTCTAAATGTTTTTTCAATTTCTCATCAGCGAGAATTCTAATTACTCTCACTTCTTCGTTTAATGGTGCAAGCATAATTGGCATAGTACTTCCTCCTTTGGTTAGTAGCAACTAACCTTACAATATGTTAGTCATAACTAACTTAATAGTCAACAAAAATATCATTATTCCTTAAAATTTATTTTATTTTTTGAACTAATCTATCTTTTATAGCGGGGTTATAGTAGGTTCTAGACATCGGAACGATAGAGATGATTCCATGTTCAAATAAGTAACAATCGCTACCTTTATCGTCATCAAAGTTTTCTTGTAATCTACGATAGGCATGATAACCAAATTTATCATGTATGAAATAGTTCTCATCTTTGCGGTAATAAAGTGATCCGATCTGTATTCCTTTTACCGCATCTCTTGGAAAATTAATATTTAGAAAGTATTTATCACTTAATAAACCATGCTTATGAATATACTCCCAGACTTGGTCAAAATACTCATCAACTTCACTAAAATCTGTGCCATGTTTCGCAGAAACAGCGAAAGCTTTCTTTCTGAGCATAACGGCTTCTAAACAAGCACCGACAGTGCCGCTATACATCGTGTCATAAGAGATGTTATATCCGTTATTGCAACCAGAAACCACTAGGTCAAAGTCCATATTAAAACAAGTTAAACCCATAGAAACACAATCCACAGGTGTACCAGAACATTTATAAACATTCTCTTCCACTTTCTCTAATTGGAGAGGTTCTAAAATTGTTACTGCAGCGGAGCATCCACTTCTTGGAGAATCAGGAGCGACGATTAAAACATTGCCATATTTTTCTAGTTTCTTTTTTAGAATTTTTATGCCTTCTGAATTATAGCCATCATCATTTGTTAATAGGATGTTCATAAATGTACCCCTTTGCTAATTCTAATATCGGTAATTCTCTCTGTTTGATGAGTAAACCCACTCCATCATCTTGGACTGCTTTAAGCCTTTTAATAGCCTCATCAATATCTAAGAATAATAGTTCTTGGATAACACGTTTTTCGTATTCTTCTTTGTGTTCGCCGACATATCCATCAACCATACATAGATAATAATAATTAAGGTTATTACGATGGATTAAATTGTAAAAATCATCAACTTTTGCAAGGAATTTGACGATTTTTGCCTGAAAACCGGTCTCCTCAGCGATTTCTCTTAAGACGCCTTGATGGAAACCTTCATCCTTCTTTTTGCCTCCCCCAGGGAGCTCTAAACAATCGCGATGTCCAAACTTGTCATCACTGACAACATGGAGCATAGCGACTTCATTTTTCTCGTTAAGTAAAACTGCACGAACCACTACTCTTTTGTGGTCGGTATAGGTAAATGTGTAATACTTATCTTCAAAGTGAAAAACATGTTTCATA
Source organism: uncultured Bacilli bacterium (assembly GCA_905236395.1). GTDB lineage: Bacteria > Bacillota_I > Bacilli_A > RFN20 > CAG-826 > RUG13091. Next base: position 62,951 of record CAJOPR010000058.1, on the reverse strand, counting down.
ACGAAAATATATCACACTTCTAGGGTAAGAAAAAGCATCACCGAAGTGATGCCTTGTTCTATTATTGAGAAATCTTATTTTCCTTAATAACTTTATCTTTCAAGTATTCAGGAACTTCTTCATATGCGACGAATTCTCTGTTGAAGAAGCCACTAGCTTGTGTAATGGATTTAAGCTGTGTTGCGTAGTCAATGATTTCCGCTTCTGGAATGAGAGCTTCAATCTCTTGATTACCATGATCTTTTTCTTCAATGTTTTGAATTCTCGCTCTTCTGGTATTTAAGTCACTTAAGACGTCACCAGTGAATCTAGATTCAATATGAACTTTAATTCTCATAATTGGTTCGAGAATAATTGGAGAGCATTTTGGATATGCATCTTTGAAGGCTAAGATACCAGCCATCTTGAAGGCTTGTTCGTTACTATCGACTGGGTGATATTTACCATCGACTAATACACCTTTAACACCAATAACTGGGAATCCCGCTAATGGGCCACTATTGAGGGCTTCAAAGAAGCCTTTTTCAACTGCTGGGAAGTAGTTCTTTGGAACAGCACCACCGAAGACTTCTTCTGCGAAGACGCTTTCTTCAGCAGGTTCGAATCTCATCTTAACGACACCATAGAAACCACTACCACCGGATTGTTTGACATATCTACCATCACCTTCAGCGGTCTTCTTGATAGATTCACGATAGACAATCTTCATTGGTTCGGTTGTGACATCAACCTTATAAACGCCTTTGAGTTTTTCAATGACGAAGTCAATATGTGAGGATGAAACACCACCAAGTAATAATTGTTTTGTTTCATTATTACGTTTTACTTCGATACATGGATCTTCGAGTTGCATCTTAGCTAATGCTGGGCCGATCTTACTTTCGTCGTTCTTATTGGCTAAAACGATAGCTTTAAAGATAACGGCAGTTGGATATTTAACTGGTTTATAGATGGTAATCGCTTTTGGAGAAGATAATGTGTCACCAGAAGCAACTTTCTCTAAACGTGTAACCGCACCGATATCACCAGCGCCTAATTCGGTAATGGCGTCAAGTTTCTTACCGGTCATGCTATAAAGCATGCTAACTCTTTGTGTTGCACCATTCACATACACGTCATCACCGACGTGCAATACACCTGAGCACACTTTAATAATATTGATAACGCCTGAATATGGATCGACAACTGTCTTAAACACATAAGCGGAGAATGGTTCACTATCACTAGTGACTCTAACGACTTCTTTACCATTTTCATCTTTAGCTTCTAATGGTTTCAAATCACATGGATTTGGTAAGTAATCGATGAACATGTCTAATAATGTGGAAATACCAATGTTCTTTGTGGCACTACCAACGACAACTGGGACTAATTCGCCATTCAAGACACCAATTCTTAAAGAATCGTGGATTTCTTTAGGTGTGAATTGTTCACCATTAAAGAATTTTTCTAATAGGGTATCATCTGTCTTTGCGACTTCTTCAACGATTGTGTTATGGAGTTCAAAGACTTTGGCTTTCTTGTCTTCGTAGATTTCTGCTTCGACTTCGCCCTTACCATCAAACTTATGAGCTTTTAAGTCAACGACGTTTGCAAATCCATCAAAGCCTTTTTCATGGCCTAATGGGTAGCAGAATGGAATTGCGTTCTTACCAAGTTTTTCTCTGATTTCTTCTAAAACTTCTTCGAAGTTAACTTGTTCTTTATCCATCTTGTTAACAAAGATGAAGGTAGGAATGCCTTTCTTTCTTAAGGTGTTCCAGTGTTTCACTGTACCGACTTGGACACCGACGGAAGCATCCACTACTAAGACAGCACCTTTAACGACACCAGCAATACCGATAACTTCAGAAATGAAGTCATCATTACCAGGAACATCAATAATATTGATCTTGTGATCTTTATAGAACATTGGGATGACCGCTGTCTGAATAGAGGCACCACGTTTTTGTTCATCTGGGGAATAGTCTGACAAGGTATTTTTTCTTTCGACTTCACCCTTTTGGGAAATAAGGCCACAACCTAAAGCGAGAGATTCCACTAAAGTGGTTTTACCAGAGCTCTGGTGACCTAAGATAATAATATTTCTAATTTGTTTAGCATCATATTTAGCCATAAACTTTCTCCTTATACTCTAAAATATTTGGAATAACGGCCTTTGGTAATTAATTGGATACGGCCATCTTTTAATAACTTTGCTAAAGCCTTCTCAATTGTGGCTTGGCTAGTTGCATATAAAACGTTGATAACGACAGTCTTACTAATTGGTGTTGCGCTATCAACCACCACTTTTAAGACTTTCTCTTCGCTTGTCGCATCGAGATCGTTAACTTCTAAAATGTAATCGAGTTTACGATAGGCTTCTAAGATTCTCTTTAAGATAAAACTAACGAATGCTTCGTAATCGTTTTCGTTATCATGCCATCCTTTGGATGAAGCTTCAAAAGCATCGATATATTCGCCTAAGTGATTTCTCATTAAATATGGGATAGCGAAGTAATCGCCGACATCATAACCATATTTCTTTAATAAGAATTCAAGGATTAAACGGCTGACACGTCCATTACCATGGTTATATGGGTGGATGCACATAAAGTCGAGCATGAAGCATGCGATAAGGATGAGTTTATTGCATTCTTCATCAGCCGCGCATAAATTGAACTGATAAATAAGGCTATCTAATAATGGCAAAACTTCCTCAGGAGCGGAGCTCACAAAGATTGTTCTAAAAGAACCATCTGGCATCGCTTCTTGGATGTAGTTTTGAGAGTCTTTAAAACGACCACCAAAATCAGGGTTATAATCCTTATAAATATAATAATGTAATGTGGAAATGAAACTACGATCTAATGGTTGAAACTTATAGTTCTCTTCGATAAGATCTAAAGCGTTGCTATAGCCACTGACCATGTGTTCTTGTAATGATTGTGGCGCACTTCCTTTCACAAAAAGAGCTCTTTCGCGTTCTTCGGAAATATAAACACTTCCGATGGCATTACTAGCAATAACACCACTGCGACGAGCTATAAGTTTTAAATCTTCAACCTTTTTAATCTTTGCGACAGGTAAGGTTTTACCTTTGTAGAGCTCAATACTGTTGAGCAAAGAAACAATTCCAGGCTTATTTAAACCCAAAACCGCTCCTTTCAAGTCGAACATTTTCATATATAAAATACCTCGTGATTCAATTATCTATCTTATCTTAGATAAATTCAATCATTTCCGTATTTTTTGGCCAAAAATACCGAATTAGTTTTTCATTCCAATTCAGTAATTTGCCACTCTTTTTATTAATAAAAAGAAGCTATCCATATACAAATATAGTTAATAGTTACTATATGGTAGTTAGTCACCATTAACTACTTGCATTAGTACTTTAAAAATGTAGAATAATAGCATCCTATGTATAACAAGAAAGAATCAGTTGAGGATTATTTAGAGAAAATTCTCATGCTTAAAAATGAGAAAGAATTCGTCAGGGCTATTGATATAGCCACTTTTATGAAGTTCTCTAAGCCATCTGTATCTATCGCTTTAAAGAAGCTCAAAGCATATGGATATGTCACTGTTAACGATGATACCGGTGAAATCAACCTCACTCCTAGCGGACTTGAGATCGCTGAAAAGACATATGACCGTCACCAAATCCTCTCTAGAGCGTTAATCGATCTTGGAGTTACTGAGGAAGTCGCTTATGAAGATGCATGTGCGATGGAACACATCATCTCCCAAGAGACATACGATGCATTAAAAAATCATTATCTTAAAAGAGATAAAAAGAAATAATTTACAAAGTAAAAGGTTGCAAATCGCAACCTTTTTCTTATCTTTTATCGACAATATTGTCTTTATCTTTATAGATGCTATTTTCTGGCACAATGCCTCTCACACTTACAAGTGGATAGACTTGTGTATTTTTACCAATGATGGTTCCAGGATTTAAAACTGCACCACAACCAATTTCGGCATGATCAGCGATGAAGGCGCCGACTTTTCTAATGCCGGTTTCGTGATCCTTATCAGCGTGGATAACGATATTCTTACCATCACTTCTTAAATTTGAGCAGATACTTCCAGCACCCATATGAGCGTGATTTCCCAAGATGGAATCACCAACGTAGTTATAATGTGGTGCTTGAGCGTGATAGAGAAGAATGCAATTCTTCAATTCACTGGAGTTACCTAAGACACAGTTTTCACCAACGATGACGTTGCCTCTTAAGTAAGCGCCAGGTCTAATCTCTGTGCCACTTCCAATAATCGCTGGAGGTAAGATTGTCGCTGTTTTAGCTACGCTAACATTCTCACCAACAAGAATACCATTTTCTAATAAATGATATCCAGGAAGGCCTTCTTTTAAGGCTTTCGCCACCACTTCTTTAATCTGAGGAAGAATTTCCCAAGGATATGTGGCATTATCGAACACCTCTTTTAAGAAAGGGATATCACAATCAAATAATTCTTTAGTCAAAATTTTCTTATTCACAAACATATCCTCTTTTCTTAATTACTGCGTAAATCTTTTCGATGTATTTATCACATTCTTCTTCAGTTGGACATTCGAGCATGATTCTCACCACTGGTTCAGTACCGCTTTGTCTTAATGAGGCTCTACCATTTTCACCAATTTCATCGTTTACTTCTTTGAACTTAGCTAAGACAGCGGCATCATCCATGACCGCGGCTTTATTAGTAACACGAACGTTTCTAAGTTTTTGTGGTAGTAACTTAACAGGTGCAACAAGTTTAGAAAGAGATTCTTTTCTATTTAAAACTTCTTCTGTGACCATGATTGCGGTAAGGACACCATCACCTGTTGTGGCGTATTTCTTCATAATAATATGACCGGATTGTTCACCACCAAGTGTATAACCTTCTTTTTGCATCTTTTCAAATACAAATCTGTCACCCACTTTGGTTTGAACATTCTCAATACCTTTAGCCTTTAAAGCTTTGGTTAAACCAGAGTTAGACATAATTGTGGTAACCACTGTGTCTTTCTCTAATGCTCCTTCCGCTTTTAGTTTGTTGGCTAATAAGTACATGATCTTATCACCATCAACTGGATGACCAAGTTCATCAACCGCTAAACATCTATCAGCATCGCCATCAAAAGCAAAGCCCATATCTAATTTATTCTCTTTTACAAACTTGCAGAGATGTTCAATATGTGTGCTACCAGCGTTGACGTTAATATTAAGACCATCAGGTTGGTTATTTATAATAAATGTTTGTGCTCCTAAGGCATCAAAGACACTTTTAGCAATCATCCATGACGCACCATTTGCGGCATCAAGACCGATTCTTAAGCTCTTCATTGAGTGTCTCGCTAAAGAGATTAAATAACCAATATATCTGTTACGGCCAGAGCTGTAATCGTTAATTGTGCCAATATTTCCTCTAGAAGCAAACGGGAGATCTTCGCCTTCTACTTCAAGGAGTTTTAAATTGCCATCTAAATATGCTTCAGCGAGGAAAGCGACTGAGTCTTCAATCTTTTCTCCTGAGGAGTTAATGACCTTAATACCATTATCGTAATATGGGTTATGAGATGCGGTAATCATTACACCACAATCAAAACCATCCATTCTGACAATATAGGAAACACTTGGTGTGGTTGTGACATGTAATAATTCGACATCTGCACCACTCGCAGATAAGCCTGCGGCCACCGCATATTCAAGCATATAAGAACTACGTCTGGTATCTTTACCAATAACCACTTTTGGACGGTAGCCAGGTTTGCATCCTGTATATTTAGGATTGGCGTAGAACCAACCTAAGAAACGACCAATCTTATAAGCGTGATCGCTTGTTAATGTCTTGTTTGCTTCACCTCTAAAACCATCTGTGCCGAAGTATTTAGTTTTAATGTCTTCACCAATACTGACTTTAAGTTTCTTTCCACGATGGATAACGACGTTGTCGTTAATTAATTCATCAGCGGAAATCTTAAAGATCTCACATAATTGTTTGATGGATTCTAGTTGAGGTTGAGATTCATCTTTTTCCCATTTAGAAAGAGCTTGTCTAGATACTTTAAGCATCTTTGCGAGTTCTTCTTGGGAAATACCACTAGTCGCTCTTAAATGAACGATTTTTTCACCAATTGTCATAAATCAAGTTTCCTTTTGTCTTTCATAACTATATTATCTAAATATCATTTAGACAAGAAAAAATGTTATGTTTTGTTTACATAACACTTATTCAATATTCATTCTACTTAGTAGAAGTTAAGTTCTACTCACTTATTTAAAATGTTAATTTTATTTACCAAAGCAGTTCTCAGCGAGTAAAATAGCAACCTTTTCTAAGAACGCTTTTTCCTCTTTATGGAATCTATCTAATATCGGTGAATCAATATCAATCACACCATAGACTAAACCATCCTTGATAATGGGCACCACTATCTCACTTTTAGATAATGAGGAGCAAGCAATATGACCATCAAACTTATTCACATCTGGGACGATGATCGTTTTCTTTTCCGCTACTGCGGTTCCGCAGACACCTCTGCCATAAGGAATGAAATTACACGCTACATCGCCTTGGAAAGGTCCTAAATAAAGATCGCCATTTTCATCAGCGAGATAAAAACCCGCCCAATTGAGATTATCAAGTTTAAAAAGCAACGCTGAAACATTGCTTAAATTACTCACCATCGGGAGTTTATTACTGACTAAAGATTCTATTTGTTTATATAGCGTTTCCATTAGATAAAGAATAAGGAGAAGGCAATGGCAAATTGTGCGACATAATATAAAACACAGTTTGATATTAAATCGAATGGTTTGTCCTTACCAACGCCAAAATATGTACCACTTAAAATTAAGTCACTGACAGCAAAGAAGATTAATGCACCCATGAACATAATCGCTGGGACATATTGGAATTGTGTGAGAATAGCAAAACTGATTGTGGTTCCCACGCTAGAGAATAGGAATAAAGCGTAGCCCAAAGAAATCCATTTCATGTCTGCGTATTTGAGCTTCAATGGTTTCTCTAAAAGGATTATGGCTACTGCCATAATCGCACCAAAGACGAATGGGAGAAGGATATATAAGAAATGTGCTTCTTTAAAGTAATTGAGAAAGATGCCCAACATGTAAAATACATGTCCGATAGCAAACATAATGAACCCAGCGTATGAATATGGTTTGTCGTGCTCTGGATAGACATATTTAAGTTCTAAGAAGATATCACCTAGCATACCCACCACTAGGCCTAAAATAACAAACATACCATAGGATCCAGCACCTTTTATGTAGTTACAATAAACCGCTAAAGCGATAAATAGTGCGGATGTTGTAGCTTTAAGTAATGTCTCTTTAACTGAGTACTTTCTGACCTTTTCAATAATGAAAAGCGTAAGAGACATTAAACCTAAGCCGAGAAGAATGATGCATACAAACATAAAAGTGGCTCCTATCAGTCTAAAAAGTATATTTCTAAGATAATATTATAACCGATTATTTAAGGAAACTTGATAAAAGTTTCTTTTTCTTTTGATTATATGGGTGTTCCCTAAGTGGTAAGTTCATGTGAGTCTTACCAAATAACACTGTCGATGGATGGGTGAATTCTCTAAATCCCCAAACACCATGATAAGCGCCCATACCGGAGTGACCTGTTCCGTTAAATGGAACACCTTTCACCATGAGATGTAAGCAAACTTCGTTAATGCATCCACCACCATATTGTTGAGTTTGCATAACTTTTTTAGCCCATTTCATATTCTTGGTGAATAGATATAGCGCTAAGCCATGTTCTCTACGAGAAATGGTATCTAGTAACTTATCAATTTCACTGTCTTCATATTCAACGATTGGAAGTAATGGTCCAAAGATTTCATGATTCACAATTGGTTCGTTGATATCCACTGGATAGATAATTGTGGGATCGTATTTCCATTTCTCTGGATCACCTTCACCACCGAAGACAATTCTTTCTTTATAATGTTCTGCTTCTTCAACAATTTTATCGTAAGCGCGTCTAGTAATAAGTTTTGGATATTCTTCATTTGTGTGAGCGTGCTCACCAATCTGTTTAATGATGGCTTTTTTGAGTTCTTCAATAAATTCTTTAGCCACAGATTTCTCCACCGCCACTTGATTTATGTTGATACAAATCTGTCCAGAATTACAAATCTTAAAGAAGGCAATCTTTCTCGCTGCATCTTTTAAGTTTGCGTCTTTTCTAATAATGCACCAGTTACCATTTTCGCCACCTAATTCCAGTGTAACTGGAACTAAGTTCTTGCTGGCAATTTCCATAACGTGTTTACCAACATTTGGAGAACCGGTATAGAAGATCTTATCGACTGGTTCTTCTAAGCAGAAGTCTGCGACATCATGTCCGCCATCGATAACAATCGCATATTCTGGTGGGAATGTCTCGGCAATAATCTCTTTCATCGCTTGTGTACACGCTGCGGATTTACTGCTGGCTTTTATAATTGCGGTATTACCGCCCGCAATAGAAGCGGCTAAAACACCTAGCGATAATAAGATCGGGAAGTTAAATGGAGAAATGATGAGAGAGACACCATAAGGCATCTTATACACTTTCGTAGTGAATGATGGGAATGAGGCAAGTCCCGAATAATGTCTTTCTGGTTTGGCCCATCTAGATAATCCATGAATGTATTCATTGATTTCCATAACCACATCACCAACATCGCAGAAATAAGCTTCCACTTCACATCTACCTAAGTCTTGATATAAAGCGTCACAAATCTTCTCCTCGTTCTTGAGAATGGCTTCTTTTAATCTCTTTAGCTGTTGCTTTCTAAATCTAATCGGTAATGTCTCACCTTTTAGAAAGTACTCTTTCTGATTAAGTACGATTTGATGGATTTCTTCTTTTGTGTAACTCATAATGTTCTCCTTTAATATAAAAACCCATACAAAGTATGGGTAATTATCTTATGCAAATAATATAGCGATAAGCGCCATTAACTGTTGATGGGATAAGAATCCTTCTATTTCATAGAGGTATTTCCCACAGTATTCTTTAATACGGTTTCCGTCTATTTCATATAGGTAGCGGCCACAGTATTCTTTAATCCTATTGCCATCTACTTCTATACGATATACACCGCAATACTCTTTAATGCGGTTACCGCTTATTTCGTATAAATACTTTCCGCAGTATTCTTTTACTCTAAAACCATCTATCTCATAGAGATATTTGCCACAGTATTCTTTGATCCTGTTACCATCAAATTCTAAGATATATGGTCCACAATATCTTTTTAATCTAGCCATATTAGCTCCCTTGACTTGCCGCAGCTAATGCGAGGAAAAACTCGTATGCAAACATAAAGCCTAAAACTGTTAATTCACTTATAACTGGTCCACTATCACATAGGAAGAATTCAGTAGGACTAGAATAAAGTACCTTGTAGATTCCAAATGTTGTAGTTATTGGATCACTCATATACTTATCCATAACTAAATCGAGTAATGAATATGACAATTCTCCAAGCGCTTCATTTCTATTAATTAAATTGCTGGCCCTACTCTTACTTAGAGTAATTTGGAGTGTTGAGCCATTGTATCCAGTTGGAGCGTCAATTGACCATCTAATCCAAACACTACTTGGAGCTTCTGGATCAAATATGTCTACGACATAACCAGAATCAGCATACCACGCTAAACGGACGCCATAATACCAAGTTAAAGAAGAATATCCGCCACCAGCGTAGGTTTCGCCAACTGTGTATCGATATGTATTTTCAATGACACCGCCACTCTTGAGGTAATTGCACAAGTCACCATTTTGTCCTTCGCCATTGGTAGTATTATTTCCAGGTGTTTTACCAATTTGAACATTTATTCCAGTTCCAGGAGCAGGAACTTTTGGAGATTGAGGTGTACCCTCACCTGTCTTTTGAATGTTTTTAAGGTCATTGGCGAGTTGCTCTTTTTCTTGTTCGGTTGGGCCATTATTGTTGCCCCCGGAATTACCGCCTTGGTTACCTCCGGAGTTACCGCCTTCATTACCACCCTGATTTCCACCAGAGTTACCGCCTTCATTGCCTCCAGAATTGCCACCTTGGTTTTCGCCTTCGTTTCCGCCAGGAGTATTTCCACCTGGGCCATTAGGAACGGCTGGAGGCCATAGGGTACCTCCGCCACCGCCACTTGTTCCAGTATCACCACCGATACCACCAGGAGTTTCAGGCGGAATTGGAGGTAGTTCTGTTCCATTAGGGTTAGGAACAGTGACATAAGGATCACTATAGTGTTGTCCTGAATAACCGGTTAAAAACGCTTCATAGTGGTCACTATAACATGTCACATATAATGTGGGTTGGTAGCAATCATCGCGAACAAATAAACGTGGTTCGTTGACGCCATAAGATGTTTTTCTTAATTGCAATTTGAGATTATTTCTTGCTGTGCCACCGTAATGGTTATAGTAGTCAGCGATTGGATACACTCTTGTGTTGCCATTGATATAAAACTTTAATTCATCGTTACGATATAGTTGATCTTCACTATATCCAGATCCGAAGCCTTGGAGGACCATTGAGTAGACACGGTTGTAACTACCATCATATAAGTAATGAGACATATCAAAGTTAAGACGATGTTTTACTTGTCCCGCTTCAATAACAACGTATAATTGTGCGGTCTCATCCACAGGATTTCCATACACTAATCGTTGCTCAGAAGTCAGACCGTTGTTATTAGTAACAACCGCTCCTCCTCCACCTCCACTTTGAGTGGGTGCTTCTGGTTCTGACGTTGTGGGTGCAGACTTACCAGCCACACAGCTTGTCAAAGCGAATGCTGAAAGTAGTAATAAAACTCTTAAAGGCTTCATAAATAAATTTATCTCTGCCTTTATTGTATATTTATAGGCAATTAACAGTAAACAAAAAACGATATCATCAAAACTTTTGTTCTCTAATATCGTTTAATTTTAATTAATCTTTAGGTTCTTCTTCTGGTGTTTTTGGTTTCTTTTTGATGTTCACTAATAAATTGATAAGGACACCAAACGCAAATGCGCATGCTACAGGAGAGAATTCAAAGTAAGCAAATCTAATGACTAGACCACCCACACCCACTACTAGGATTGTGGCGACAACAGCGATGTTCTTACCATCTCTAAGATCAACATCTTTTAGCATCTGTAAACCAGAGGAAGCGATGAAGCCATACAAGCAAATGGAAAGTCCACCGATAACGCATGATGGGATAGAGGCAAAGAACGCCATAAGCGGTCCAAAGAATGACATTGCTATCGCCATAGCGCTTGTAACAATAATAGTAATCACAGATGCATTCTTAGAAAACGCTACACAACTAACAGATTCACCATAGGTGGTATTTGGACAACCACCAAATACTGCGCCAATCATAGAACCGACACCATCACCCATTAAAGTTCTGGATAATCCTGGATCTTTTAATAAATCTTCGCCGATGATAAATGAAATGTTCTTATGGTCTGCAATATGCTCTGCAAAGACGGCAAATGCCACAGGAACATAAGATACTGCTATTAAACCAAAATACTTTAAGAAATCCGCACCATCCTTAAAGTCTTTAATACCTTGATAGATATGTAAGAATGTGAAATCTGGTACCCATTTCATATTTATGAATGGAGAGAAATCGACAATCTTTAAGATATCGGTGTTAGTCCAATAACCAATACCGGTTAATAAAGCGGCAACACAAAATCCCGCTAGAATACCAATAATAAACGGGATGAGTTTGAGCATTCCCTTTGCGAATCTTGAAACAACAATGATTGTTAGAAATGTTATAATGCCACAGCCTAGACAAATATAAGGATTGGCCAAAATCCCATCAACAGAGGTAGTTACGTTACCTAAGGTGATATTAGTAATCGCATTAGGTGCTAACGTTAAAGCAATAATGGCCACTACTGGTCCAATAACCACAGGAGGCATTAACTTAGAAACCCAGTTAGAACCAGTGAAGTGAACAATGATAGAAAGAATTACATACACTAAGCCCGCTAGGATAGCACCCATCAAAAGACCGACATATCCAATCGCTGCAGTTGCGGCACCCGCAAAAGCTGCGGCCATCGATCCTAAATAGGTGAATGAAGAACCTAAAAATACAGGGCTCTTAAACTTAGTAATTAGTAAATATACTAATGTACCGATAGCAGCGCCCACTAATGCAGCGGATTGACTCATGCCATTTCCGACGATAAGAGGCAATGTGATTGTGCCCGCTAGAATTGATAATAATTGTTGTAATGCGAAAAGAATAATCTTCCCCACTGGAGGTCTATCTTTTACGCCATATAACATTTCCATACTCAATTATTATACTCACTTCTTTTTAATTGTTGATATTATCAAACAATTTCTATATATTAGTGGCTATGAAAAAGAAACTCCAAGGTTTATTGATTCTCGGTGTCATCTATATTTTTGCGTTATTAATCGGTGGATTGGTGTTCTGGTTATTAAAAGACTATGTACACTTCTTCTTAGCGGTTCTCATTGCAGATGTCACAAGCACAGTGTTTGTCTGGGCGTGTGGTCTACTCTGTAAGACTGCATCCGTATATGATCCTTATTGGTCTTTGCAGACATTCTTCATCTATTTAGGACTTTTGTTTTATTTCAACAATTGGAACTTATTCACTATCATCCCTCTGGTAGCGATATTTATATATTCCGTTAGATTAACCGTTAACTTTGTTATCGGTTTCCATGATATGACTTATGTGGACTGGAGATATAACATGCTTAAACAGAAAAGTGGCAAGTTATATCAATTAGTTAATCTCTTTGGAATTTGTATGTTCCCCACTCTCGTGGTCTTTGGGGCGTCACTCCCACTATTCCTATATGTCTCATTACCAATTGAATCATTCTCTTATTTAGATTTCATTGGATCTGGTGTCATTTTGTTAGGGACATTATTAGAGCTTATCTCCGATATCCAGATGAAGAAGTTCATTAAAACAAGAACATCAAGAAGCGATGTCATCAATGTGGGATTATGGAGATATTCCCGTCACCCTAACTATTTAGGTGAAATACTTATCTGGTTTGGTGTGGCTCTCATATTAATTATCAATAACATCACACTTTGGTATTATATTGCGGGTGCAATAGTTAACTTATTGATGTTCATGTTTATCTCCATCCCGATGGAAGAAAAGCACATGATGGAATATAAACCAGACATGGTTAACTATAAGAAATCCACAAGCATCTTATTAATCCTCCCGAGAAGAAAGGCTAAAGAAAACGTCCAGTAGGACGTCTTTTTTATCTTAGTTCCTTAACAAGGATATCCACTATGTCTTTAATCTCATCCGGATCTTCAACATCCACTAGATAAAACGGACTAGCGTTAGGATAAGGCATTACTTCCTTAAAGTGTCTATCTTCTAATCCCTTAATCTTCTTAACAAGGAATCTATCATCATAGACACCGCCAAAGATAACACCATCTTTGTAAAGCATGTATTCCCCCATCATCTTACGATAGGAAATACCTCTAACTTCTCTAAGTAGTTCAAGTACGTATTCAAAATAATCTTTAGAGCTTGCCATATGTAGATTATAACAAAAAAGACCACCGAAGTGGTCTCTTTAATAATTTGAATATTATTCGAAATCGTGAACTCTAATTTGGACATCACTCATGGTGCCAGCTGCAGTGAATTCAAAGAACGCTAAGGATGGACCATAATAGACTTCTGATAAATCATACTCAAGTTCAGCAGTACTTGTGCCAGTACGATATACTAATGTAAATTCTTCTTTAACGTCATCATAGACATATAGCCACACGCTAGCAGCAACATGGTTCCATATTGGTGAGTTAAATTGAACAGCAAAGTTTTCGATATTAGTGTCAGCAACGTTAAAGTTGAAATAGAAACTATACCTTTCGTTTTCCACCACATCAAATGCACTGCTGAATTCAGTAGCATTCATAGTGAGTCTCTTAGAAAGAGGAAGTGTGACTATTTCACAATCTGGGCAATAACCATGTTCTTCTCTACAGTGTTCCACTCTTCTTAATTGGAATGAGGCATTTTCGATGATGCCATTATGAGTAACTACAACATATAATGCATGGACACCAACAGGTACTTCTGGTTCATTGCCTTCGCTAAGAGTAAGTTCAACTGGACTATTCTCCGCATCTAGATAATAAAGTTTGTAACTGGCTCTGGATTCATTTGTTACAGTAAGGTTGAATTTGTGATGAGCAAATGGAAGAAGGTGGGCTGGATCTTCGACAATTTTGAAGTAATGTGCTTTCCCATCATCTGGGTGAGAGATGGCATCTGCACTTTCACTACCAACTGGAATTGATTTCCAAGTATAACCGTCATATTTGCCATCTGCTCTGAAGATGCCTTCAGCTGCGCAAACACCTGCAGCGTTATAGAAGTGATCTTCAACAAAATCTAAGAATGCAGCGCTAAGTACTTTGTGAGCTTCAACCACGAAATAGATATGCTTGTCTTGGCCAAAGCTGATAGCTTCTTGTGTCATTTCATCTTCCGAAGTGTTAAAACCAATTAAAAGCTCATCCATAGAACCGTCATCAAGTTTTTTATAGGCTGTGACATCAGCGGCTATTTCGGTTTCGTGAGTGAAATTCCAACCATCATAATCTTCAACATGAAGTGCGTGCTTTTCGGTTAAACCGCTTAAGCGGAAGAAACGTTTGTCTCCAATTTGCATGTCACCGATGAAGGATGTAGGAACGCTAGCAGCGCCAGCTTCAATAGCGAATTCACCACCAAGATACTCACCACATGAACAGAAACCATATTGTCCCATTGAGTGTTGATGTGCTTCAGAGCTTGATGAAGAGGAACTAGATTCTGATCCAGATGATTCAGAGGATGTTTCTCCACCTTGACTTGAAGAACTACTTGGTGATGTTTTTGGTGTACAAGCACCTAAAGTAAGCATAGCTAAAAGCGCCACGCTTAATAAAAGTTTATTATTCTTCATAACAAAATCCTTTCATATGTATTCTTACATATAATTTAACCGACCAAGGAAACTACCCACATCAGCCGATAGTATGATATTGCCTAACTTTTAATAAAAAAGCCGAACATCCGCTCGGCATTTATGCATTTTTACGCTTTTTAACTGTTCTTATCTTTAATGACGATTCCTAATCCACGCGCCTCACTAACAAGCTCTGTACGCGTCTTAAATCCCGTCTTTTCCATAAGGTGTTGAATATGACTCTTCACCGTAGCCACAGAGATAAACAATCTCTTCGCGATTTCCGCGTTTGTGTCCCCTGTGGTTAATTCTTTTAAAACATCTAGTTCTCTTTCAGTAAAGTCATGGTTTGTGGCCTCACCAATACGCACCACTGGTGTTTCATCTGGATAGATATGTTCTCCATTCATGGTTCTTTTCATGATGTCTAAAAGACTATTTCTTTGACCATCTTTATACCAGAAGGAATCCACGCCGATCTTCCTCGCTTTTCTGAGCCAGGAATATTCCGGCATTGAGGTGATGATAATGACTTTAATCTTTGGGTATTTCTTTTTAATTTCTTCCGCGGCATCTAAGCCATTATGGCCAAGGTCAGTCATAACATCCATAAGGATGAGATCAATTTCGTTGCTCTGACAGACTGATAAGGCTAATGAGGCATTAGAAATAGAGAGAACGTGTTCAAAGTCCTCACTACTTTCGATATAAATCTTAAATAATTCTGAAGGAATGTTTTGATCTTCCACGATCAAGACTTTATACGCCATACATTAATAATCCTTACTTTTATTCTATCTAAAAGTTTCTATTACTCATATCAGCCGTTAGTATTATTTTTTGTTCAAAAATATGAGAGATAAAACAAACTGTTTATCACTACTAACTCTGATAGAGGCTCCTTGTTTTTTAATGAGTTTTTCTAAGTTAGATAATCCACCGGTAAAGGTAATTTCTTTATCGGGTAATTCACCATTATTGATAAAGCGACATTCAATATGTCCATCCACTTTAACAATAGAAATAATCATCCTATCCGCTTTCGCGTGTTTTGACGCATTAGCGATAGCCTCTTGAGCGGCTACATAAAAGATATTTCTTTCTTCTTCACTTAATATGGTGACCGATTCATCTTTCCACACTAAACGGATCTTTAAAGCTCTAGCTAATTCTTCAATCTTATGAGACATCACTTCTTGTTTATTCTCTTCTGCTTCCATAGAGAGAAGCGAAGCATTCTCTTGCCAAAAGGCAAATATCTTATCTAAGTTAGAGATATCATCACTATCTGTGGCCACTGTGGAAAGCATTAATCTATTCATCTCATCATGAATGTTAATCTTGGCTTGTAATATTTCTTGGTGTCGAACCACTTCATCAATACTTAAGTTATAATTTTGTAATTCCTGATTTATCTTTGATAATTCAAGCTTATCTTTTTCTAATTGTTGTGTCTTTAAATACTCGCTTGTGACATTTGTGGCGATAATCTCACGCATATGTTCATTGCCAATAGAGATATCGCGAGAGGAGAATCTCCATCTCTCTTCACCAATGGAAAGAATTTGATCCTTTGTGGCTTCATAGAACTGATTGCCATTTAATAACTGTGTTCCTGTTAATTTTATACATAACTGGTTCATAGTCATGTTGGTGAACATCACTCTACCGTTTTCTTTATAACAACAGACACCACAGTCGACTTGGTCTAGATATAACTTAATAGAATTAACTGTAAGGTTATTTCTCTCATAGTGAACGTTGTAAACAAGTAAAATGACGGTGAATACAGTTAAGACCACAAAGATTAACAACCAATAAATCCAATCTAGATTCACCATTGCGTTAGAAACAACGTTAAGAGATCCACCGCTTTCGTATAAAACGTAATCAAACATCACCTGCCAAAAGAAATAGATCGGCAAGAACAAAATAGTACCAATAGAACCAAAGAGGTATTTCTTTTTATCAAACGCCATAACTGCGTTAGCAATATTAATGACACATAAAAGCAATGCCCAAAGGGCAAAAAACGCTCTAACTAAACTCGATAGCATATTAAAGGAGACCATTATTTTTCTCCTTTCTTCACGCTAAAGGTGATATAGGTAACATCATCTTCCACCATCGCATCGGTAAGAACATCCACTTTTGATAATTCTTCAGTTATCTCTTTGCTAAAAGGATGTTTCATGTCCTCCACAATGAGTTTCAATTTGACATTGTCTTCGATAAGAAGATTGATAAAAACACCTTTAATAGAATCTAAATTATCTTCAATCACAAGTTCCAATACTTCAAATATCGCTAAAGCGGAATCAGAAGAGATGGATGATTTAGCCTCACCCACTAGTTCACCAGGAACACCATAATAATTGAGATAATGTAAAAGCTCAGCAATTGATAGTTTTAATTCACCAACCTCAATCATCGCACTCTCTTGCGATAATAATGTTAAATTCGCATATCTTTTGATATATGCACCTAGTAAAACAATTCTTCTTCTATATTCATCTTTTAGTTTTGCATCTTCAGATGCTTTTGCTTTTTTAGCAAGCTCAGAGATAGTTTGAGATTGTCTTTTTGTGGCTTCCGCAATCTTGTCATAGAGGATGGTTCTCTGTCTAATCTTAGCTTGTTGTTCTTCAAGCTCATTACGGAGTCTAATTAGTTCTGTTTCTTGTTCTAATCCTTCTTTGGCGTCTTGTAGTTCTTCATTAATGCGGTCTAGCTCTTTCATATCATCTTGCCAGAAGCCATATCCACCAGGGAGTTTCATTTTATATAGAACTGTGTGTTCTTCAATCCTAGAACCGCTTTCTAATTCAAATTGCTCCTTAGTTATTGGGATAGCACTGCTGGAGATATAGATAGGATTGCCTTTTTCATCAGTGACTTCAGATGAAATTGAAAGGTTTTGGAATATCTTTCCATATTCATTGTTTGTTGGCACTAAGCCTAGTTGGATACAACACTCCACGACCACAGCGATGGTGAAGATGTGCGCTTCAGGGAATTCGATAATCGTAGAACCGAATAGTTTTGGAACAAAACCAGTTAATAGCAATACATATAAGACCGCACCGATAGTCGCTGGAATTAAGATGACCCAAGCGTTCTTTTTGGATTCACTGATACGGCATTTGACAATTAAAATGACAACCGCAGCGATATATAAAGAATATTGCCATACGTTAATAACGTAGAATAACCAACCATGATCATAATTGTTGTTCCAATCCACAAAGCCTTCTTGGAATTTGAATACTTGTTGATGGAGGTCGTTAGTTAATATTAGCAATATGAATATGCCAGTTAATATAACCACCCAAATCCAGGCGATCGGGAAACGATCACCTTGCTTTCTAGAAACTAACAAAGCAATAAAGAATAAACATAGAGGCATCACTAGGATAGGGACATAATAGAAATACCATGTATGCCTTGCTAAGACATCTACGGAAAAGAAAGCGCTGTACTTGATACTACGGAATAAAATTAATAACACCGCTGACCAAGCGATTGACTTCATTAAAAACGAAGTGGTTCCTTTAGGGGGAAGGCGGTGTGAGTAATATAAAACTAAGCAAAATGATAAAACTAGCAAATAAATGGTTGGTAAGTTTCTGGCGGGGAAATTATCGTTGATAAAACTGAAAGAAAAAACGGTGTTTACTAAAAGTAATAAATAGTAAAATCCCATTCTTAATAATGTTCTTTTAAGTTCTTTCATGCTTATATAAATTATTACATTTATGACATAAAAGAAAAGCGCTGATTTCAATCAACGCTTATTTTCAATGTATGGGGCGGATGATCAGACTTGAACTGACGAATGCCTGGTTCACAGCCAGGTGTGTTAACCCCTTCACCACATCCGCCACGATTGAGCGTTATCTATCTTAAACAAAAGGTATGCGTTTGTAAAGATAAAATAATAAAAAGAAAACCTCCCGTTTAAGAGAGGTTATATAAATATAATTAAGCAACTAAGAATGCTAGATATGCACGATATGCTTCATAGACATCGGCTTTACTGACGATTTCCATAGGAGCGTGCATGTTGAGCACTGGAATACCAGCATCAATAACGTTCATATTGTAGTTACCTAAGATGTAGGCGATTGTGCCTCCACCACCTTGGTCAACTTTACCAAGTTCAGCATTCTGCCAGTTAACATTTGCTTCATCAACAACTTTTCTGATGAATGCATAGTATTCTGGGTTGGCGTCATTGGAACCGGATTTACCACGTGAACCAGTATATTTGTTAAAAACAATACCTTCACCAAAGTACGCGGCGTTCTTTGGATCGTTCACTTGTGGATATAATGGGTCGAATCCTGCAGAGACGTCACTTGATAACATCTTGCTATTTTCCATCGCTTTTCTCGCGGAGAATAAAGCGTCTTTAGAACCCATCAATGCCGCTAATCTAGCAATTGTGTTTTCAAAGAATAATGATTGAGCGCCTGTCGCACCGACAGAACCGATTTCTTCTTTATCCACTAAAACACAGCAAGCTGTGTATTCAACTTTTTCTGCTTCGACATCTAATAATGCCATTAAGGATGTATAAGCACAGCTTCTATCATCGTGACCATAACCAGCGACCATGCTTCTATCTAGACCGTAGTCTCTTGCTTTACCAGCAGGAACGATTTCAATTTCCGCGGAGACTAAGTCTTCTTCTTCAAAACCATATTTCTTCTTTAAGAGTTTTAAGACATTGGCCTTAACTGGTTCTTTGCTCTTTTCATCTAATGGCATACTACCTAAGGTAATATCTAAGTTTTCACCAGTGATAGCTTTGGCTAAAGGGGCTTGCATTTGATCTTGAGATAAGTGAATTAATAAGTCTGTAATACCAACGATTGGATCTTTTTCTTCTTCACCAATATTAACTTCGACAACAGAGCCATCTTTCTTACAGACAACACCGTGTAAGGCTAGTGGGATTGTGGTCCATTGATACTTCTTAACTCCACCATAGTAATGGGTATCACCTAAAGCGAAACCGTTCTTTTCATAGACTGGGTGTTCCTTTAAGTCTAATCGAGGTGAGTCAATGTGAGCACCTAAGATTCTTAATCCTTCTTCAAGTGGTTTTTTACCAACGATGAATGCGCAGACGTTTTTATTTTTGTTAATAAAGTAAACTTTATCGCCTACTTTTAAGGATTTAAGTTCTTCCGCTCTTTTGAATCCTTTTGCATCAAGTAATTTACTCGCATATCTGACCGCTAAACGTTCGGTCTTGCTAAATGATAAGAAATCTTTGTAGCCTTCTGCGAATTTCATCACTTCTTTGACTTGTTTTTGGTCGTATTTCAACCAGGCATTTTTACGATACATAATTTAACCTCCAAATAATCTATATGTTTTTTTATTTTTTCACTACTTTTGCAAGACCTGAGATGGATGTTTCTCGGTACCCATCTTGTAGGTCTTTTCCGGTTTGAAGCATGGTCTTTAGGATATCATCATAACTGACCTTTGCTTCACTTGCTGGAATGAGTTTTGCAAGTGTCGCTGCGTTCACCGCTTTAAGGGAGAACATCGCACATCTTTCGATACACGGAATCTGTACGTATCCACATACAGGATCACATGTTAACCCAAGCGAATGTTCAAGCGCAATTTCCGCGGATTGAGCGATATCTTGGTTAGAGAAGCTTTGCGCCGCTCCGCATAGCGCCGCTGCCATTGAACAGGCTACGCCTATCTCTGCCTGACAGCCTGCTTCCGCACCTGATACGGATGCGTTAGATTTAGCAAGTACACCGAATAATCCAGCGACTAATAAGCCATCAATAATCTTCTCATGTGGCATGTCTTTCATCACACAATATGTAAGCACGCCAGGGATAACACCTGCGGATCCACATGTCGGGGCTATAACCACCACTCCACCAGAAGCATTTTCTTCAGCAACTGCGAAGGATGAGATAGCCATCATCATATGAATGTTCTTCGTGCCATCTTTAATCTGACAAGCTGCTTCATACATAGTATGCGCTTTTCTTGGGAGATGTAATGAACCAGGCAATTCACCAGTCGCAGCAATACCTCTTTCACGGCATTCTTTGATGGTTTGATAAATCTTTTCAATATATTCTCTGATGTCACTATCTTCGAAGCGTTCCACATATTGCGCTAAAGAGAGTTTTTCTTCTTCGCAATACTTAAGTATTTCTGATAGTTTACGATGTGGATATACATCGTTATTTTCAACTTCTGGATGATCTTCTGTGAGAATCGTTCCACCACCGATAGAAACAACTGCTTCTTTATATGTCTTTCCTTCATTATCTTCAATAACAAAGTACATTGTATTAGGGTGTTTAGGTTTCCTCCGGAAATTGAAGTTGATGACATGAGGAATTCGTTTTAGTTTTAAATCAATGATGTAATCGGTTAAGTGACCTTTACCAGTTAAGGCTAAAGAACCAGCAAGAGTCACACTGATAAATCTGGCATTTGGATACTTTTTAAGTATGTACTCACATGCAAAAGCCGGACCCATCGTATGTGATGAGCTTGGTCCATGTCCTATAACAAATACATCTTTAATCGAACGCATAACTGAGTTCAATTATATACTTACAAAATGAAATATGGTAATAAAATGCTTTTCTAAAGCTATTTTCTTAATATATTTAGTGCCTTATCTAGCACTTCTTTTTCACTTAATTTCGTTGTGTCAATGATATGAGGAATGAAGACTGGATCTTCCTTTCTTAATTCATTCACATAACTCGCAAATTTATCTATGTTTTCATCTAAATGCATAGAGGTATGAGCCTTGTGTCTATTTGGTAATCTAGCAAGGAATCTCTGATACAAAACTTCGATATCACTTCTAAGGATAAATAACACTACTTCATAGGTATATTTTTCCGATAATATTTTTAACCTATTTAGTTCTTCACTTCTGAAGTTAGCTTCTAGGATTACATCACTACCATTTTTGGCGAATTGTTCGTAAGCGGAAATCATGTGATTCACCGCTTTAACGGAGAGGGCTCTATTCTCCTCGCGAGTGGTAAATCCATACATATCCGCATATTTCTCTTTTATCGTGTCTTTAATAAAACATGGGATATTCAGAGCATACGATAAAGAAGTGGCTAAGGTTGACTTGCCACTTGCTAAATCTCCAGTAATGAGAATTAATCTATTCATGCTTTTCTTGTCCTAAGAAAACGCGATATTTTTCTTCGCAGAGTTCCGCGAGTTCACCTGCGGTCTTGCCTTCATATTCTTCTGGTTTAATTTCACCGAAAAGCTCTATATCCACTTTCGCTGCTTGATATTTCTTTTTCTTTAAAGCCTTTTCCATATTCTTGATGCCGATTAAATAAATTGGACATTTACTATGTAAAGCGATATGGAAACCACCATGTTTAAAGGGGCGAAGTTGACCATCAAAGCTTCTAGTTCCTTCTGGTGCGATAACGACGCTTGTATCTTGTTTAGTGATATATCTAACTGCTTTATCAATCATCTTGTTGTTTGTGTCTTTATCACCATTATCGACATAGAGGGTGCCAATAGATGAGGCCATAGCCTTAACCATAGGTATACCTGTTAATGCTTTCTTACCAACAAAGGCATATCTACCACCCATAATCTTATATATGGCCCAGGGGTCATAATCTGAGATGTGATTGAATAAATATAGGCCCGCTTCCTTTTTGCGGTTCTTAAAGCCTATTTTCTTCACAAAAATACCATTAATGGTAAGAATGAATTCCGCGGTCCATCTGACGTTCAATAAATAGAACAAATTGACCTTTTCCGCAGACTCAATCTTTTTAAACTTTCTAATGGTGATTAGATAGATCAACCAATA
Source organism: uncultured Bacilli bacterium (assembly GCA_905236395.1). GTDB lineage: Bacteria > Bacillota_I > Bacilli_A > RFN20 > CAG-826 > RUG13091. The sequence goes on along the minus strand of CAJOPR010000058.1, from coordinate 40,110 downwards.
GATGTTTAAATAGACCACAAAGTATGTGATGAAAAAGGCTAACAAAAGAAAGAGATACCAAGGAGACTTAGTGTGGAAACCAAATCCAAACCAAGTACCAATGGTACCACCTAATGATAAAATCGCGCCAATCAAAATTAACATGTTTTGATTATATCATGCTTTTAATAAAAAAGAATGGGAAACCCATTCTCTTTATCTATGAATGCTATGGAAAGCCACACCGATACAGTCAGGACCACAATGGCCACCGATTGTGGGGTTCACTTCCACAAATTCGATATTTAATTGTTCACCGAATTCTTTTCTAAGCATTGCCGCCATTTCTTCCGCTAATGGAAGGGCATCGCTATGTCCGATAACCACTCTGTGGGAGTAGATGTCATCTTGTAACTTTTTGACATAGTCAAGAATCTTATTCAAAGCAGCTTGTCTACCACGGCCTTTGTCGATGGAGACCATCTTACCTTCACTACTAACGTAGATGATTGGTTTGATGCCAATTAATCCACCCATGAAAGCTTTGAATCCACTGACACGTCCGCTCTTAGCGAAGAACTTTAAATTATCAGCATAGAAGTAGATGGTGTGTTTTTCCACTTCTGTCTCGGCCCACTTTTGGATCTCTTCAATGGATTTACCTTCTTTATATAATTCCATGACTTCGATAGCGACTGCGTAGCTACCTGCGGTAATGGATAATGTATCCACTGTGTAGACGTTTCTTTCTGGATACTTTTCTTTTAATTCCTCTAAGGCTAATCTCATGGAATTAAATGTTCCAGACATTGCGCTTGAAAAGTGACAATAAAGAATATCTCTTCCCGCTTTGAATTCAGGTTCAAAGTAATCGATATAAGCTTGTGGAGGAAGAGCAGCTGTACTTGGTAAAGTACCTTTTCTTAAAATGTCATAGAATTCTTTTCCATTAAACTTATCAAAATCAACATAAGGCTTAACTTCCTTATCGTTGAGTGTGTAAGGCATAATAATTAATTTCGCACCGTATTTAGCGCATAACTCTGGGGTCATGTCAGAGTCAGTATCAACGAATAATGTATACATATGAAAACCTCTATTCGGTTAAATCATAAAATAAAAAAGTATCTAAACAAATAGATACTCTTTTTAATCTTACACATGTAACAATATGTCACTAGGTTACACGACTGCAGGAATGGTTTCTGGCAATAAGAAAACCTTGTAGATTGGTTTATTTGAGGAATACGTCACTTGAACTGGAATGTAATAAACCATGCCCGTTTCATTCTTGCCAATAAGGTCTTTATAACCGTTATAGGTGTTGATTTCTGTTTTTGTCACATTCCAAAATCTATTGTTGTCCACGAAGACAAGACCGGCAGTTCCTGCGTTATCCTTACCAGTAATTTCTTTCCCACTATTTAAAACGGCATCTGAGAATCCAACATAATAATTCGAATTCTCGGTAGCAACATTGAAATGAACTTCCGCTTTGTAAATACCACCAAAGGATAAGACGAAATTGTCAAACCTTGTTGATGTTTCATCTTGCGAGGTTTTAATTTTTAATAAGTCTACACTACCACGAGTGATCGCCTTTGAAGTGTCAACAGCAGCACCTTCGCCCGTTACAGGTTCAAGAGAAATAGCTTGGATAGCTGGAGCATAGTTTTTTGTTGTGGCCATGCCAATAACATTGTACTTATACCCTATACTGGCAGTTAAGTTTTGATCCATGACTTTTACAATTCTTTCGCCGTCAGTGAAATAATAGAAATTGTCTTTGGAATTGTAATGGTAACAGGTTAAAGAATTAATGCAATAGACCTTGTCATATCCATGACCAGAGCAGTTATATTGAGTGTCTTTAACTTCGTTAAAGAATTCAGACAATTCAATGGTTTCATCAATATAAGAAGATATATTTTTAGTGATATCTAAATTTTGATTTAATGTGTAGAAATTTTTATTACTGGGAATTTGCAAATGGACTTGGCCCATTGTGATGGATGGATATCCAGTCACTTCATATTTAGAAGTGTCCTTATTAACATATTTGTCATCAAGTTTGTCATATAAATTTGATCCACCCTTAGTGACATCAGATTCAACAACAATATAACCATTAACATCGCCTAAAATAACACGGCCTGGTTTATTGTTGTCTAAACCATATTTTTTCATAGTTTTAACTGTGTCAAACTTGCCAATCGCATAGCCTCTAACCGTTATCATCCTTGTTTTATCCACGCCATTGCGACTGTCATTAGCATGTCTCGGAATTTCTCCCTTATGTTCTTCTAGCCAAGCATTAGCTTGAGCAATAGTCATCACACCTAAATCTGTGGGAGTTTCTTCTTGTGGCTCTTCCTCACTAGAAGATGATTCACTCGATGAATCTTCACTTGATGATTCTCCACCTGAAGAGGATTCACCGGAAGAAGATTGTCCTTCACTGGAAGATTCAGAACTTGATCCTGAACCACTAGATGATTCACTGGTAACTGAGGATGTTCCACGTTGTGCACATCCCACCATTAATAAAGCAGTAATGGCTAATACCAATACTTTCTTATTCATTTGCAACTACTTCCTTTGCAGGTTCTTCCTTAGGAAGAAATTTACGAACAATAATTTCGTTTCCAATGTACACGCATACAAGTGTGATGAGTGCGCCGAAACATACATCACTCAAGAAGTGAGCGCCTACAAGCATACGAGAGAACATAATTAGCAATGTCCACGCAAATCCAGAATAGAATAAGACGACATCGTAGTCCTTCATCTTTGGTTCTAACATTGGAATTAAGATGAGGGTGATAAGTGAACATAATGTCGCGCTGGAGTGACCAGATGGGAATGATTTAAACTCATCTTTGGTTAATGCACCTAAAGAAGCATCAATATAATCCTTATAGTTACTTGTGACTTGCCACCAGTTACGGAAACCAATATGTCCTTCATAAATAGCAATTCTATATCTTGGACGATGCATAATTGCTTTTAGCAATGTGGTGAATGGCACAAGCGCCACGAACATAGCAACAGCAAGAATTAATACAATAATCCACATTTTTGGGTTGGTGTTTCTTTTACCCATCCAATATCCGAAGTATCCAATAGGAATATTAATTAATCCCATAATGACGAAACCTAACCAGGATATTTGAGGGCTATAGAAACCGTTGATGTTAAAAACATCACGGCCTAAGAAATAGACCGCTAAACCATATAAGGTAACGCTGAAGATATAGAAGATAACCTTGAGCCATGTCTTAAACTCTTTACTATGTAACGTTAAAGCGAATAAAACACCACCCATAAAGGTAAGTGATCCGTATCCAGGAATCATGCCAAAGGCAGATACCGCTAAACCAAAGCCGTTGTAACGGTCAAATAGAAACTCGTTAATTTGCAAATCAAAAATGGAACCGAGGATGATGCCAATTAACAAAATGCCACCCACGATGTAAAAGTGTAGACGTTTTTTCATAAATAATTACCGCTATCCATTATAAATGACTAACGATAATAATTAAACCTATTGATTTAAGTACTGAGGGTATTTTTCGATCATGAAATCGAGGTCTTTATCGCCTCTACCAGATAAGTTAACTAAAATGCTTCCAGAAGACATTCTTCTAGCGCATTTAATGGCGTACGCTAGAGCGTGACTTGATTCAATCGCTGGAATAATGCCTTCAAGCTTAGACAATAAGAAGAATGCTTCAGCGGCTTCATCATCTGTGATGGCTTCATATTTGACTCTTCCGATTTCTCTTAAGAAAGCATGTTCTGGTCCGACACCTGGATAGTCTAAGCCTGATGCAATGCTGTAAGCATTAGCGGGGGTACCATCAGGGTTTTGAAGAACTATAGAATTAAATCCATGCAACACTTGTTCTTTACCAAATGACATAGTCGCAGCATTCTTACCAATTTCTGGTCCTTGACCCATTGGTTCTACGCCAACGATATTAACTGGCTCTTCTAGGAACGCTTCAAACATACCAATTGCGTTAGATCCACCGCCAACACAAGCACAAACGATATCTGGTAATTCACCAGTCATTTCTAAGAATTGTTGTTTGGCTTCTCTACCAATAATCTCTTGGAAATCCCTAACCATTAATGGATATGGATGAGGACCAACTGCGCTTCCTAAGCAATAGAAAGCGGTTTTATATTCTTTAGCATAGTTTTCAAAAGCAGCGTCTACTGCTTCTTTTAATGTTCTAGTTCCTAAGGAAACAGGAATAACTCTTGCTCCTAACACTCTCATTCTTGCGACATTGGCAGCTTGTTTTTCCATATCAACTTCACCCATGTAAATGTCACATTCTAATCCAAAATAAGCTGCCGCCATAGCAACAGCGGATCCATGACTGCCTGCGCCAGTTTCCGCGATAAGTTTTTTCTTGCCTAAATATTTAGCAAGCAAAGCTTGTCCCATAGCGTTATTTAATTTATGAGCACCACCATGATTTAAATCCTCTCTCTTAAGATAGATTTGTACTTTTCCTAAATAATTGGATAAGTTTTGACAATGGTAGATAGGCGTTGGTCTGCCTTGATAGTTCTTTCTAATTTCTCTGAGCTCCGCAATAAACTTTGAGCTCTTAGCAATAGTTAGATAACCGGCATAAATTTCATCAAAAGCTTTTTGAAGATTGCTCGGCAAGAAGGATCCACCATATCTTCCAAAATAGCCATCACTACTTGGATAAATCTTTCTATAATTTTTAAAATCAATTTCGCTATTTTTGATAGGAGAATCTTCAAACGCTCTTTGCCCTTTAACTCTTCTATCTAATGGTTTTGTTGCGGTCTCAGGAATTAAGTATTTATGACCTTTCAAAACAGCGCCTTCAATACGCCCTTCCTGGAGTAAAACACGAACTCTTCTTTCGTTTAAATTCCACAACTTTGCAACTTCAGATACACTTAAATATTTCATACCGTTATCTTCCTTTCGGTATAAAGTTTAGTCCTTTTAATTATTAATAGCAATTATATATTTATATTGTTATTGTTTCGATGAAGCATAAATAAAAAGATGCCATATCCTACACAGCATCTATTTTATTAAATCTTTAACTACTTCTGACGCCATCAATAATCCTGCGGCGGAAGGAACAAAAGCGCTACTACCCGGCACTATTTTTCCAGTTTTGCAGTCTTTTTGCTTTTCTTCAGCACTATCAACTGGCATTTCCTTTGAATAAACTACTTTTAAGTGTTTGATACCTAGTTTTCTTAATTGTTGTCTGATGGATTTTGCTAACGGATCAACTTCTGTTTTGTTGATGTCAGTGACCACAAATCCCATTGGATTGGTTTTGTTTCCGGTTCCCATTGATGAGATAATCGGTACATTGTATTTATCGGCAATTAACACTAGAGCGACCTTTGCCTTTGTGGTGTCAATCGCATCGACAATATAGTCATATTTTGACCACTCAAAATCATCAGCATTCTCTGGTAAAAAGAACACCTGTTTTGCATGTACTTTTATCTCTGGGTTGATATCTAAAAGCCTTTCTTTCATGACATCCACTTTCACTTTTCCGATCGTGGATTCCAAAGCTATTATTTGACGGTTGATATTAGATGGAGAAACAACGTCATTATCGACTATTGTCAGTTCTCCAACACCACTTCTAGCTAGGGCTTCAATGACATAACCACCAACTCCGCCAACACCAAAAACAATGACGTGTCTATCCTTTAAAGAATCAATCGCGTCATTTCCGTATATAAGTTTGGTTCTAGAAAATCTATCTTCCATATTAGCTAAGCGAATAATCCTTATCTAACTGCACAAAGAATGTGTAATCGGGATACGCTTGTTCCATTGCTACCTTTACTTCATTAATCAACTTCTCTGGTTCTTTTTCATCAAAAGATACTACTAAGTCAAAGTTAGCGAATTTATTTTCAATATCCACAAAGAAACCGTGCATCTGCAAGATGTGTGGATTTCCTTTTATCGTTTTTACAAGCGTAGAGCGCATCGCGTTTGTCAGTTCGGAATCTTCGTTATCCGCATAGATGCCTACAGTCATAGTGATGTTATATTTCATATACATTAGTTGAGTAATGTTTCTTTCAATGACTTGTATTTCCCTAGCTGAGATCTTCCCATCCACGCCGATATGAACAGAACCAATATTCTTATTATGTCCATAATTATTGATAATTAAGTCGTACGCGCCTTTAACACCATCGATGGAGTTAATATCTTCGATAATATGTTTTGTCTCTTCGATGTCGTGTCTTTCACCAATAATTGAGGAAATTGATTCTCTAACAATTCCGATACCGGATTTAATAATGAATAAACCGATAAGAATACCGATATATCCTTCAACGTACCATCCGAGTGTATAGGCGAATATTGCACCCACTAAAGTGGCGCCTGACAAGGCCGCATCCCATAATGCATCTGTCCCAGATGCTTTTAAGGCTTCACTATCAACTTTCTTGCCTTGAATCTTAAAGAAGATGCCAATTCCGACTTTAACTAATATCGCACCACCAATGATAAATAAGGAAACGAGACTATAGTCTGGTTGAACACCATTCTTAAAGTAATCAATGATGGATATGATTGATTCATAGATAGCTAATCCACCAGCGAATAATACGATCGCACCTATAAGCGTGGATGTGATATATTCCACACGTCCATGTCCATATGGGTGTTTTTTATCCGGTTTCTTATTAGCGAGTTTAGTGCCGATAATTGTGATAATGCTGCTTAGGGCATCAGTTAAGTTATTAACCGCGTCCATGATAATCGCGATAGATCCAACAATAAAACCGATCGTTGCTTTAAAACCAACAAGTAAAACGTTGCCAATAATGCCAACAATACTGGTACGAATAATGACCTTATCTCGATTAACTATTTTATCTGCCATATTGTATTTCTATTTTATACCTATTTAGAAAATAGTATAATAAATCTGTTATACGGAGGATGCATTATGCACAAACTAGTTTTAATTAGACACGGTGAATCCGAATGGAACAAGCTCAATCTCTTTACCGGATGGACAGATGTTGAATTATCCGAAAAAGGTGTTGAAGAAGCTCACCGCGCTGGTAAAGCATTAAAAGAAAAAGGATATGACTTTGATGTCGTACATACTTCATTATTAAAAAGAGCTATTCATACAATGAATAACGTTCTCTTTGAATTAGATAGAGAATGGTTGCCAGTTTATAAATCCTGGAGATTAAATGAACGTCACTATGGTGCCTTACAAGGCTTAAACAAAGCAGAGACCGCTGCTAAGTATGGTGAAGAACAAGTGAAGATCTGGCGTCGTTCCTATGACTGCCCACCACCAGCCTTAGATCCAAAAGATCCAAGAAACCCAGCTTTACAAGCACAATTCAGAGATGTTGATTCAAAAGATTTACCACTTAATGAATCATTAGAATTGACAGTTAAACGTGCAGTTCCATATTTTGAAGAAGTCATTAAACCAGAAATGGAAGCTGGTAAGAGAGTCCTCGTGGTTGCCCATGGTAATTCTTTAAGAGCCTTAGTTAAATACTTCGACAATATGCCTGATGAAGAAATCGTTGGTGTTAACATTCCTACAGGTGTCCCACTTGTCTATGAATTCGATGACAATATGAAAGCCATTAAACACTACTACTTAATGGATGAAGAAGAACTCAAAAAACAAATGGAAGCCGTCGCCAACCAAGGCAAAGCCAAATAATTAATCTATTAATAAAGAACCACCCATTTGGGTGGTTTTCTTTTAGAATCCTATAATCGCACATGTTAGGTAGCCTGCCGCTACCGCAACTGTAAAGCAGATCAATAATATCCAAGGAACGTTTTTCACACTCTGTTTGTTTTTAAGTAACACCATCATACCTAATCCAGCATTCACTAATAAGCCAGCAAGTAACGCACCAAATGATAAGTTACCTTCGATGAATAATTCACTTAACAGCAAAGACGATGCGCAGTTAGGTATCAATCCAATAAATGATGCAAATAATGGAGTGAGATATCTGTTATAGAGTAAGAAGTTAGCGAAGTTCTCTTCACCAACAAACCCAATAATGAGCCCTAGAGTAAAGTTAATAGCAAACACATAACCAAATATTTCTAAAGCGTGAAGCAATGGATGAACGAAGTGTTTGTGTACCTTTGAGTTATGAGTGTGATGAGCGTGACAAGTCTCTTCTTCTTGATACTCTTCATTATCTTTAATCTCTTGTTTTTCAAAGAGAAAATCAACGAGTAATCCAACCGCAAAACCAAGCACAAATTTAATGGCTAATAAAGGTAAAACCATTAACATTTTATCCGGTTTTCCTGATGTTAAAATCGCAATAAATGCTTCGTCGCTGCAGGATAAAAAGATTGCGACGATTGTTCCGATAGAAATGCTTTTGCGAATATATAGATCTGCGCCGAGAACACTGGTTCCACATTGAGGCACGAGTCCGAACAATGAGCCAAATAATGGCGCGACTTTCTTTTTCTTAATTAAAAAATTAGCGAATTTTTGCTCAAAAAATGACAGCAAAACATGGATAATTAGCACAAAAGCGAACACTAATGCGCTATCTTTGAGAGAATCTAAAAAGATATCCAGAACCTTAGCCCAAGTCATCTTTTACTCTCCTTTTCGCATTCTTCACATAAACCGTATAAATTGACTTTAGATATATCGACATCAAATCCATGGTCATCTTTAATGTGGTGTAAGAGGTGTTCAACTTCATCACACTCTAAATGAATGAGCTTTCCGCACTTAGTGCAGATTAAATGAAAGTGCTCATGACAGTGTTCATTATCGACATATTGAAAACAACATGGCGAGGATGGATCGATCGCATATTTTCTAACTAATCCTTCTTCAAGTAAGGAATCCATCAAACGGTATAAACTCGCTTGTGGAATATCCTTTAAATCACGTTGAATCTCAGCGATTGTGAGATGCTTATCATCATGACTTTTGAGATAGTTAATAATCTTTGTTCTGTTTTTGGTTTTATATTTCATGCAGAAACAATTATAGACATTAATTTATTAATATCAATGAAAATGATAATCATTCTCATTTTTATAAATGCAAAAGAAAAGGAGGATTACTCCTCCTAAAAACTATTTAACATCTCTCTTTGCAAAGATAAGTGTTCCAAATCCCACAAATATGGCTGTGTAAATTAAGTTACTACCAATACCAGCAAAGAAAGCTTCATCTGTAATCTTAAGTACTTGTGTCTCACCCACCACCTTTGTGGTACAAGCATAAAGCGAATAAAGTGGATTGATATACATTAATGCATGATTAAATTCTGGAGCAAAATCTCCTAGCAAACCAAAAATGTATGCGGACATATATAAACCCATCAAAACAATAATGACAACAGGGATTGATGGACCAATATTTCTAAACAACGCCGCAAAGAATGTTGTAAATGCCGCGATAGAAATGTAGCAAAGCAATGCGATTAATAAGAATCTCCAGATGTATTCAGGATCAATATTTCCGGTACCTGCACCCGCAAAGATTGTGCCATTTGGATCAAACTTACCAAACGCACATCCTAGTGCGCATGATAAGCCCGCGTACGCAACAATGAGAGCGAGCGTGAACACGAGGCCAGATAGGAATAAAGATAAATAAATCTTAGCTTTGCTATTACCGGCAATAATCTTGTTTCTAATCGTGCCGTGCGTGAATTCAAGGACGATAAAGCAAATAAGGTTGATAGGAATGGCTAAACCAAAGTTTTGGACAGGTGATAAGGAGAATAATAATAAATTCTGACCTGTGCCAAACATATGGATAAATTCACCAGTATCACCAAGATTGGAGATTACTAGGTCAACCAAGAAGAAGATAACGGATAAAGCAACCGCTAATCCTAGGCCAATAAATAAAGTAATGCGGAATGTCAAATCTCTCTTTAGTTTAAAGAAGAAGGCTTTAAATAAATCGTGCATATTATTCAACCTCCTTAATTAAGCTGAGGTAGTAGTCCTCAACAGATTCATCGGAAGAACGAATAGAAAGGATTTTTACTTTCTTCGCTGCTAATTTGGTGACGAAGTCACCAATATCAACACTATCAAATATTTTCACATCACCATTTGGAGAGATCTTATATTCTTTAACTTTCAAAGCTTTTAAGACTTCTTCGATGGACTTCACATCTTCCACTTTTAAAGTGAGAGATTTTTTAGATCTTTCTTGGAGTTCTTCAACAGTCAATTCTTCAACGATTTTGCCATGGCTGATGAAACCATAGTGAGAAGCAATCTTCTCTAATTCAGAAAGAATGTGAGAAGAGATTAAAACGGTAATGTGTTCATCTCTATTTAGTTCGATTAATAAATCTCTAAGATCTGCGATACCTTGAGGATCTAAACCGTTCATTGGTTCATCAAGGAGCATGAGATCCGGATGATTGATTAAGCATAAAGCAATGCCTAATCTCTGTCTCATACCTAAAGAAAAGTCTTTGACTTTCTTTTTGCCGACTTGATCAAGGTGAACGAGTTTTAATAATTCATCTCTTTTCTCTTCGGTGAGCTTAATACCAAGATAGGCTTCTTGATATTTCATATTGTCTTTCGCGGTCATTGTGGGCACTAAAGATGTGCTTTCCACAATTGCGGCCATTTTCTTTCTGGCCTTGTAGATACCACGGCTCTTGTTGCTAACACCATACAAAGTGAAAGAACCAGAACTTGGTTCCGCTAATCCGGTTAATAAACGCATGATTGTGGTTTTACCACTACCATTTTCTCCGACGAATCCATAAATGGATCCTTCTGGAATATGCATATTAACATGATCAACCGCTGCCTTTTTGCTATATATTTTCGTTAAGTCAGTAGTTTCAATTAAATACATAGTAAACTCCTTTCTTAAATAGATTTCTTGTTGTTATTTTTATAAGTTACAAATTTGATTTTGTAATCACCATCTTGGATTGGTTCGGATTCTGAAACAATTTCAAAATCCTTGTTCTCATCAATGTTCACAAAGAAGACTTCCGCCCCTCCAATTGCGTCCACTTTAGTCAAATAGACGTAATCAACGTATGGAAGAGTTTGACGGTACATAGATGCACCACCGATGATAAAAACGTCCTCTTTCTTTGCGTAATCATTCACTACCTTCAAGAATTCTTCAAAAGTATGAACATTGATGACACCTTCATAGTTATGCGTGGCATCTTGGGATAAAACGATATTGGTTCTATTCTTTAGGGGTTTACTTCCTGGGAAAGATAAAAGAGTGTTTTCTCCCATCGCTACGACATGGTTTAATGTCGTTTTTCTGAAGAAAGACATATCTTCTTTTAATGAGAAAAGAAGACCATTCTTTTTACCAATTCCGTATTCTTTATCACAATTTAAAATGGAAATAATCATAGATTAAACCGCCACTGGGATCTTCTTATCTAACTTCTCATATTCATAATCAATAAGTTCAAAGTCTTCGATTTTGAAATCATAGAAGTTTTTCACATTTGGATTAATTTTTAATGTTGGGGCTTTGTGTTGTGGTTTAGCAATCACTTCTTTCACAAGCTCAACGTGTCTATCGTAAATATGCGCATCTGCAATAACGTGAATGAGTTTGCCTGGTTTTAAACCTGACACTTGGGCAAACATCATTATCAATAATGAGTATTGCAAAACATTCCAGTTATTCGCAGTTAACATATCATTGCTTCTCTGATTTAAGATGCCATTAAGCGTGTCACCGGTGACATTAAATGTCATGGAGTAGGCACATGGATATAGATTCATCTCATGTAAATCCTCGAAGTTATAGATATTTGTCATAATACGACGAGATTGAGGATTGTGTTTTAAGTCATATAAAACTCTATCCACTTGATCGAATTCACCTTCTGGATAGATGGATTTCTTCGCTAATTGGTAGCCGTAGGCTTTGCCTATTGAACCAGTTTCATCCGCCCAAGAGTCCCAAATGTGAGAATTTAAGTCATGGATATTGTTGGATTTCTTTTGCCAAATCCAAAGTAATTCGTCTAAGCATGACTTAAAAGCGGTTCTTCTAATCGTCAAGATTGGAAGTTCCTTCTGTAAGTCATATTCGTTGACGATACCAAACTTTTTAATGGTGTGAGCGGGTGTACCATCTTCCCAATGTGGTCTGACAGGCAAATCTTTATCATTAAACCCGTGTTCCATTATTTCTTTCATATTCGCTACAAAAATCTCATCTGCACGTGACATAATTCAATCCTCGTTTCTTTATTTATCTTAAAGATAATTATGAATTTTGCAATTGTTTTTCAATGTATTCGTCAATTATTGGATAAACAGCTTCGTATTTATCTTTCATTGGGCCGACACAAACGCCGAGTTCCATGATCGTTGTTGTTCCTTCCGCACCACTATAGCAAGGCCATGTTGGAAGTAAGTCGCTACTCTCAGGATCGTAATGTGGAACTCCGTACTTAACAAAGTTAGACCAGTATCTAATCATCTGTCTGGATAACTTGATATCCATGTCATCATATTTCCAATTCTCTTTGCACTTCTCGACATTGCCATAGGCATAGATCATTTCGCCGGCGTGATAAGTGCTGTGATAATGATTCTCTTTAGTGAATTGATAACGATATACAGATGTATCTGCGGCTAACGCCATATTGGACCAACTGTGATGTGGATGGATGAACCAATAGACAGACATGATTTCATTGAGTGTGTTGAAAGCGTCTTTATCAATCTTATCTTTATAAAGGTCATATAGTTTATTACCTGTCTCTTCATCAAACTCATTAATCAAACGAGATTTGATGTTGTTTTTATTCGTAGGGCTAAATAAAAAGTGAGGAACTACAAAAGCATCTGCTTCCATAACGTTATAACCATTTAGCAACGCTAACTCATTATTTTCATGGTCTTCATAGACCTTATATGGATGCTTTGTTAATGCATATCCATCTAAAGTCATTTCTGAGTTGGAATATTTTGTATTAACTAGTTTACTCGCCGGTACTTTTCTTAATTCTTCAATGGAGGAACATTTAAATTCCTTCATGATTTTCTCGCCGGTTTCTTTGGCCTTCTCAAGTTTTCTAAATGTATGTGGGGCTTGTTTGACCACCAAAGATGATGACTCACCAATTGCATACTTAAATAAACCTGTTGTTAATGGGGAGGTGCATAACGCGGACACACTTGATGATCCTGCGCTTTCACCTGCGATAGTTACTCTAGAAGCATCACCACCAAAGCAATGCGCGTTAGCTTTAACCCATTTCAAAGCTTGGATTTGGTCTAAAAGACCATAGTTACCGGTTGTGTGGTTTGGTGATTCATTAGTTAGTTCCTCGTGAGCAAAATAACCAAAGACACCTAAACGATATGTAATGGTAATCATGATGACGCCTTGTTTGGCCATCTGTTCTCCATTGTAATCTTCATAGGCTGATGAACCGGTTGTGAGAGATCCACCATGGATAAAGACTAAGATTGGTAAATTGGTTTTGTCATTATTTGGTCTCCAGATATTTAAATATAAGGAGTCTTCAGACATATCTTGCTCAGGATGCATCATGTAATCTGGATGCCACCCTTTCGCGGCGTAGATATCCACGAGTGTATTCGTGATTGCGTTACCCGCTGGTTGCATAGAGCGAGGAGCGAAATATGAACAGTCTCTGACGCCTTCCCAGTTTTCCACTGGTTGAGGTTCTTTCCATCTTAAATCACCTACAGGTGCTTTCGCATATGGTATGCCTGCATAAATCTGAACATTTTTATCTTTAGATAACACACCTCTAATATCACCATTTTCTAAAGAAAGAACTTCTGTAGGAACGGGATTAGAATAATAGGCTGCAGACTTATGTTCCACTGCTGGTTTAGTTAATGGAAGGATGATTGCTGTTGATACCACAAATGCTAGTGTTGGTATCATTCTAATCACAAACTTTTTATGTCTTAATAAAATGCGCACTGTAATAGCGGCACCAATGACATTGAGTTCTAAAATAAAGCAAATTAAAGGACCATTTGCGAGGTCAAAATAGAAGAGTGTAAATCCGGTAATAATCACGGATAAAACACCAATAACTATCCAAAAGGCAATTTCTTTTTTCTTACTCATGGTTTCATTATAAACAAAATAGTTAATTCTTTATATAAAGAAATGTTATTATTGATATGGAGGCGCCATTATGAAACTATACAAACTAACCTCGCTTATTGCTGTCGCACTACTCATCAGTGGTTGCACAAATAAGAATCAAGAACCTGTTGATGACAAGACCAAAGGTCAAGTCACCACTAACATGAAGGCCTATTTAAACGACACTAAAAAGGAAACTGGTTATGACATCACCTTCAACTATAACGATGACTATTTCAAACAATCCGCGAAAACATATAACGATGATTTAAAGATGTTATCATTCGGTGCAGCTTTAGCCGCCACAACCGTTGAACAAGCTGCGAGTTTCTATCTCAATATGGGATACGACAATGCTGTAGCTTCTCCAGATTATGCAGCACCAGACGGAGAATCAGTGGAATATTATTTCGCTCACAAGCACATTGACGACTTCGAATTAGTGGCTGTCGCCTCTGTTGGATTTAAATATGGAGCGGAATGGGACAATAACCTTCTCCTTGGTTCAAATGGTGATCACGTTGGTTTTGATCAGGCCAGTGAAAAAATGTACACCGCTTTAAAGACATACATCCAAGATAACTACGCAAATAAAACAGTTAAAGTTTGGGCAGCTGGATATTCTAGAGCAGGTGGTCTTGCTAACGTCTTGTCTTATAAGATTCTCTCTAAGAATGAATTAGGTATCACACAAGATACTTTGTATACATACACATTCGAAGCTCCAAGAGGATTAACAGAAGAACACGCAATAGCGTATGAAAACGTTTTCAATTTTGTTAACAAATGTGATTTAGTTACAAAAGTTGCTCCTGAAGCATGGGGCTTATATAGATGTGGCGTTGATGTTGAAATCTATTCTGCATCGGTTGATCAACTGGTCTATGACTTCGATAATCAAATTATCCTACCACAATTCTCATGTGATGAGTCTGATCCATACCAAACCTTCCCAGAATTTGTTGACTGGGCATTAGGTAAATTAATGGAACCAGCTGCTGAAGATAGTCCAGAACTCATTCCTTATGAAATTGATACAAGAGCACACTATGTTCAAAACGAGCAAGAAACACTCCGATATGTTGTTCCACTATTCATGTCTATGTCAGATGAACAATTGGATGCGTTAATAACTCACGTTAAAAGCCTACCAATGTTAGATCTATTTGCTCTTCTTGGCGATGGAGGCGGAGAAAAGCTATATGAGATTCTATCAACTTTCTTCAATGGCCAAGCAATTACCTACGATGCAACAAAACTTCATGATGCATGTATTAATCTTCAAGCCTTTGTCGTCAAAGGTCATCCAATCCTCGTAGCGTTCTTAACCAATGACAGTGCTAAACGTTCCCTCTACATGCACATGCCAGAAGTTGCGTACGCACTTACAAAAGAAGCACATATTTATTAATTCATTAATAAAACAAAACAGGTCGTCATGGCCTGTTTTATTTTTGACTTTCTGCGATACGTTTCTCGCTTTCAGCGAAGTATCTGATATAACTCTTCTTGCAATAATTTGGATGTTTCTCTTTTTGATATTCCGCTTCTTTGAAGGTGTATGGAACATCCACTCTCCAAGAGTTAAACATACCAACTTTAATTGCCTGTCTTGGACAATACATGATACATCTTTGGCACATCAAGCATTGGCCTTTGAATTTAAACTTGCCTTTTTCTTTATCAAAGACAATATTCTTCACTGGGCAATCATTGACACATTTTAAACATTTAATACATTTCTTTGATTCTACTTTGTAGAAGCGACCATTGAATCTGCCACCCCACCACTGGATACGAAGTACCCAGGCAAAGAAACGATCGAGGAAGAATCTCTTTAAATGTACTTCTTTACCATTTAAGAAGTCTTCCATATCCATAGGGATTAAATGCTCCATGACATTATTCATGCGATATGCCATGTAGTCTGTATGTCTGAAGATGAACGAATATGGCATTAAGTAATGATATTCATTCTTAACAATGATATTTCTTTTCTTTAACAAACTGGTGAGATATAAGCTTGAGGCATTATTCCAAAATAAGTGCTCTCCAGACTGTTTCATAATAAGGCAAGGTATTTGCTTATCAAGCTTATTAATCTTCTTTACGTAGTCAATTATTGGCTTTGGAGCGTTAAATCCATAGATAGGATAGGAGATGAAAAGGCCATCATATTCATTTAAGTCTTTCACTTCACCACCGATAACATCTACTTCATCTAAGGAATGACCAAAAGAAATAAACGCTGCTTTCGCATTATCAATTACTCTTTTTGTGTTTCCGGTTCCTGTGAAGTAAATCCCTAAGAATTTCATTTTATGAATGCCTCGTATTTGTCGTTCATATAGTAACAATGATTCTCATCTTTATCATGGGAGTCATGCCAATATGCTGCGTAGAGTTCATCTTTCTTCGCTAATCTATCGAAATCCCAAATATATTCTCTATAGAGAGGATTCCACCAGTGGCCACCTCTTAAAATGGAATATGGTCTAGCGGTGAATTTTTCACCATCACTGTTTTCCCATTCAAGTTTCGTGTAGACATCACCTTTCTTGAATTCTTTAGAAAGGAGTTTACCACCATGCTTTTTCGCAACATTAACTAAGTCTTCAATTGTGACTTCGCTATCTTTCTTATCAATATCAAAACCGTAGTCGATCGGGACATACGTACTATTGCTCTGTTGTTTCAAATAATCCCAGAGTTTGAAATCTTCCCACTTAGTGGGTTGTTTCTCATAGGCTTCCATACTACCAAAGAAGGCAGTAATTCTAGCGACATCGTTATGTTTATACCAATAAGCTGGTGAGTTGTTATCTTTAAATAGCTTTTTAATAGCTAAAGCTTTAATCCAAGATTTAGGGGCTAACTTACCCATCTTAATGTATGGATAGGCTCTGCCTACCTTATCCCAATATTCACCAATAACATCTCTTTGATAATGGAATAATTTCTCTAATTCATCACCGTCATAGTAGAAACCACCATGGAAGTTTCTGGTGACATTATAGTTAGGATCAAAGAATGACTTCGCGGAACCACCCATGAGTTTAAATCCACCATCAATGGTTTCATATCCAGAAATACGGTTCTTTTCACCAGCACCTAAGTTAAAGACTTTACGCCAGAAATTATCAAATGTGAGATGACCAGCGAGGTCTTCTCTAATTATATTAGCCATTAAAAGACCACTATCTTCTGCTGTGGACCATTCTAATGGATCATTAAATGCAGTATGGAACATCAAACCGTCTTTATTGTTGGCCATGAGCATTTCCACATAAATCATCGCTGTTTGTCTGATGATTGCGAAGTATTGGATATTGCTTTCTAAGATATGGAATTCCGCTCTTAACTTATGTGCGGCGTAAACATCAAAAACACTTGGAAGTAATGGATCTCCCACTCTTTCAAATGGATGTTTGTCATTTCTATGTCCATATAAAGCAACAGATGTGATATCAATAAATTTAATCTCTGGATGTTGTTCTAACACTTCCACTAAATAACGTGGGCCAACTTCGTTAGCTAAATAAGATAAGTCTGGACGTTTATCACTCTTAGGAGGAATAACCGCGGCTAAGTTAAAGACATAGGAGCAGCCTTCCACTAATTTGATGTCATCATCTTTATTAGAGATGTCACCATATAATATTTCCACTCTGCCTTTATTCTTATTAGCGAGTTTCTTAACTAATTTATTTCTCTTCTCTTTCTTTTCGAGAAGTACTTTGACTTTGTCAACTTGTGGGATCTTTAAGAATTCTTCAAGGGTCTTAATCCCCATATGACCACTTGAACCGAGTAAACCAACTATCATAATTGTCTCTCCAAAAATCTCGTTTATTGTATATCCGTATGTGTGTATAAGGCAAACAAATGAAAAAAATGTGTGACTTTTCTCACACATTTGTTACACATGATAATTATTAGTTAGGTCAGAACAACAACACTAGTAAGAGAATTAAAACTGCTGCGGCAAATAAACCTAAAACTGATAGGATTATAGCCACAATACTAAAGGCTTTTGTTCTTCTTTGTTTTCTTTCTGGATTCTCTTTTTGCGCTTTCTTAGCAAACACTAAAGCGACAATTGCTGAAGCAAGAATCAATACGCATAGAACAATTAAGACTATACGAATAATGACTAAAACCATTACTTGTCCTGGTGCAACTTTGTTGTCCGCCATAACTTCCGAGAACCCTTTAGTAGCCCATTCTACTGGCCAGAAACCATACTCTTCTAGGAGATAAACACCAAAAATTAAGATGATAGAAATAAGCATCAAGAAGAAACCAATAATAAACGCGCCAACTGCAGCTATACAAGCTACAAAGAAATAGATGATGTTCATAGCAAACACTGCGATATCACCAATAATCGCGCCTAATAAAGCGACAAAGACCAATGGGAAAATAACTAATGAAATAATCTTAGCAATCTTCTCATAGCGTGAAACGACTGGTTTGTTTTCTATAGCGACAGGTGCTTCCATATCACCCTTATCTTACAACACATTACTAAAAGGGTAAACTTTTAAAAGTTAGGAATATGTATCATAATAGTCTCATGAAATCAAAACTATTGCTCTTAACAGCGGTTTGTTTGTTATTAATGGGATGCACCACTTCCAGAGATGCATCTAGTAATTCTGATAGTTCCTCTTCAGGAAGCCAGTCTTCTTCTGAGAGTTCAAGTGGATCCAGTTCATCTAGTTCAGAAGGTCAGGAAGACACTGATTACAATAGACCAATTAAGTCCATCCAAGACACCACTATTTTGCATGCTTGGAACTGGAAATTAAATGACATCAAATCAAGATTAAAACAGATAGATGATGCTGGATATAAAAGCATTCAAATTTCTCCAATGCAACCAAAGGTTGATAAGACCAATTACGCTGATCAAAGCACTAAATCTCAATGGTGGAAATTATATCAACCATTAGACTTCAAAGTTGCGGGAAATAATGAGAATTTTTTAGGTACAAAAGATGAGCTTACTTCCTTATGTACTGAGGCCAAAAAATACAACATCAATATTATCGTGGATATCGTGTCCAACCACCTCTCTGGTAGTAATGGCGTTTATAACTCACAGGTCTATACACAATACCCACTTCATACTTATAACGGGAACACAGACGATAACTCCGCTCAAGCGACAGTTCAAGGTCGTGTCGGTGGTCTACCAGATGTCGATACATCCACTACTCAAGTTCAAACTGCTGTGAGCAATATGCTCAAGGAATATATCGACTGCGGTATTAAGGGTTTTAGATTCGATACCGCGAAACACATTGAAACACCTGACGATGGTACATACGCTTCTAACTTCTGGCCCACAGTGTTAGGTGCATGTACGAGCTACGCTCAATCATCTAAGGGATATACACCATACTACTACGGAGAAATACTCTATCAATGTGGTCAAGGAAGAAAATTTTCTTCCTATACACCATATATGTCCATTACTGATAATGTATCTGGACAACGTGTTATCACCGCGATCGATAATGAAACAACCAACAATTTAATGAGCAATTATCCAACTGGTGTCGATCCAACCAAATTGGTCCTCTGGGCGGAATCTCATGATACTTACGCTAACGATGAAAAAGAGACCACAGATATCTCTCAAGAAAATGTTAATAAAGCGTTCGTTATACAAAACACCAGAAAAGACGCTGCTAGTTTGTATTTAGCTAGACCAGATTCATGGACAAGTCAAATCTGTTCCATCAGCGAAGCTGGTTGGTTAGATAAAGAAGTTGTGGCCTCTAACTACTTCCACCGCCTCTATAACGAAAAGGCAGAGAATAGATCAATTAACAATAGTTGCTATATCAATCTTAGAGGTGCTGGTAATTATGCCGGTGCGGTTATCGTAGATACCGACACACGTAATTCAGTTAATCTAAACATTTCTGGATTAGCTAACCAAAAATACACGGATATCGTTACTGGAACTGAATACACAATTAATGGTTCCACTAACATCGCATTAACAAATGGTTGTGCCTTATTAGTCCCATCCTTCTTAGCTACAGATATTCCTATTCCAGAAGAAAGTGAGTCATATACATCAAGTGTTGTATTGTTAGGCACCAACTCCACAAAGAAGTACTTCGCCTATCACTGGATGGATGGACAAAATGGAAGCTTCATGGCCTTCAGTAAAGATAAAGATGGATTGGGTGTTAAGCTAAATAATAATGAAAACTACATCATTATTGAAGGCACTTCAGACGCTAATGCAAGTAACATTTATTGGAGCAACCAATACTTCATTAGGCAAACAAATGATTTAAAATACTACAGCACACAACAAATAATTAATTATTCTGATATTGTCTGGAAAACATCATAAGAAAAAGGAGCTTTTAAAAGCCCCTTTTTATTTTAGTTATTGCCCCATTTAGGCAATAAAAAAGCCCTAATAATGTATTAGAGCAATTTTGTTTAGATGGCAGGGGTGACAAGAATCGAACTCGCATCAGCGGTTTTGGAGACCGTTGCACTGCCATTGTGCTACACCCCTATAGGCTATGACGCCTAGCAATTATAAACCACGAGCTATCTGACTGACAAGAGACATATCCACTTTGCCAGCGAAATTTGCTTTGAAGTGCTTCATGACACTAGGCATGGACTTGTCTTCTAACTTGTTAATCTCTTCAATGATTTCTTCTCTGGTTAATTGCTTTGGGAGATAGGCTTTAATCACTTCTTCTTGATGTGCGATAGAAGCCACTCTTTCGGCATTACCAACTTTGGAATATCCTTCTTTTTCATCAGATAGTTCTTTTAGAACTTTTTGGATGACTTCTAATACTTGTGGATCTTCAAATGGTTTTCCACTAGCGTTAGCTTCCACGATTAATAATTGGCATTTTGTTAAGACCACAGACAAGACGCTTCTCGCATCTTTATCCTTATCTTTCATAGCTTGTAAATTGGCTTTCTTTAATTCATCAAGTAACATAACTAAATTTCTCCGCTTATTTATTCTAAATATATTGCTTTTAATTTATCAACATCAATCTCTAAAACATCTTTGAAATACTTATCAAACCCCCCGTATTTCTCATTAACTATATCAATGACTTCTTGAATGTATTCCTTCTTTGCGGAAAAGACATCGTACATAGATTGACGATATTGTTCATCAAAGAACGGCTTATCTTCCACAAGTTTCATGAGATTTTTCAAACGTATCGCCATCGCTTTGTTGGATAACATATAGTCATCAATCGCATCTTCCAATGAAACACCTAGGGCGAGTTCTAGTAGGAACGCTGCAACACCCGCTCGATCTTTACCTTGTGAGCAATGGAAATACACCACTCTTTTATCATCGCTAAGCAAAAGCTTAAAGAATTGTTTGTAGGCTTTTATTCCATCAGGTGTATCCACTAGTTGTTTATATGTTTTCGCTAAGTGTTTGTGGCCATCATTACCTTTATCGATAAACCATAAAAGGTTTCCGTCTTCATGTCTTTGTTCTTCCTTTTTTAAATCAGATTCAAAGGTTGAGAAGTTATGGAATGTGACACCTTTAAAACGATAATCTGGTCTATCGTTATATTCATCACTAGAACGGAAATCCACCATATCAGTGAGATGGAAAGAATCCACTACTTCAATGTCTTCTAAAGTGACCTTATTAATAAGCCCACCTCTAAAGAGACGACCATATTTAATGGTCTTCCCACTACCAGTGGTCATTCCACCTAAGTCTCTAATGTTCTTTTGATGGCTTAATTCGTATTCACTCATAAGCATTTCTCTATGAACGCCCTCATCGCGTCATTGACTTGTTCACTTTCTGGTAAATTGACATCGATGACGTTATGGACGTGGCCCACGCGTTTATTGTCACTATCGATATCAACAATCTCAAAGAGATTCTTTCTACCTTCCATATCCTTCGTTAATAGTTCGGAATAGATACGGATAAAGTCTTTTTTACATGTAGATACAAACACTGGACATGTAAGGGAATCTAAATGTGTTTGAGGACATAACAGTTCAAACATCTTTTTATTTTTATAACTAGGCCCAAACATTCTCTTCATCGCTAAGTTGGTTAAGACACCTTCACCCATATGGGAGAAGTTATAAACTGGGCAGTTCGCTAGGACAGCAATTGGCTTGATATCTGGCATCTCATAACCAACTTCTTTTGCGTACTCTTTATCTAATAACATCTCTGTCATTGATAAAGCAAAATGGCCACCTGCAGAATCGCCAGTAATAACAAAGTTATCACCTTCTAATCCCAACTCTTTTAAATGGGAATAAACATACTTTAAATTATTAACAATATCATCCACTTGATCCATGATCGACATCTTGCCGTTATTCATACGATAATCTATGCTGACCCAGTCATATCCATGCTTTAAGAATTTGTCGGCAAAGACATATTGATCTTGGTGATAACCAAAGATATAAGCTCCACCATGGATATCGATAATACAACATTTCTTTCTTGGTTCGGTTCCATGATAGACATCAAATTTGTGGTGGTACAAACCGTCATCGATATAAGGAATATCTAGCATTTCTTCGTAGATACCATGTGGTGGGTACTTTTTTCTTCTCTTTTTGGACTCTACTTCTGAGTAGTGCTTTAAATAATTAACTACAAATATGTTAGCTTTCATACCTATTCCTCACTTTCATCTATCACTTGGACTAACTGGTCTTTGGAATATATCAATTTCATCTTTAAAAACTTATCTGTGTTCATGAGTAACGGTAAGAAGACTCTGTCTCCCTCCCATAGGTTTAAAGATAATAAATTATCTTTTTTGACCCACATTAATTCGCCTTCATCACACTCCTTGAGGGAGCCAGAGAAGTTATCTGAGGTGTATAAATACATGATTTCTTGATAGTCATCGTTGATGAAAACCAAGTCACCACGATATTTAAAATCACGGAGGATTAAACCGGTTTCCTCTCTCACTTCTCTGATGAGTGCGGCTTCTTTAGTTTCACCCTTTTCAAGGTGACCACCAATGCCGACATATTTGCCCTGGTTTAAATCATTTTCTCTCTTGTTCCTATATAGCATTAAATAGGAACCATCTCTTTCTAAATATATGAGAACTGTTTCATCCATAATTACGAAAATAATTATAACCCAAAAGGTTTTACATTATTATAATAAGTAAGAATTATGCGCTACGTAGTTGATAACAATCCGTATGATTTAGGCAAAGATATTGATGGAGTCCACCACGACACTCGTGAAGTTCATCCTATTCTTTTGAAGATGGTTCTGGAACTAGATAGAATCTGCCGCAAGCACAACATCGGTTATGCTTTAGCCTTTGGCAGTGCTTTAGGCTTGTATAATTACGGTGATTACATCCCTTGGGATGATGATATGGATATCGCTATCGATTACTTTGATGTTCCAAGATTAGTCAAAGCATTAAAAGAAGATCTCTCTGATGAGTTCTCCTTCGACTGCTACGAAGATAACAAAAGATATAACGTCTTAATTCCTACATTTAAAATCAGATATAAGAATTCCTACATCAAAGAAATCAACCATGCACATCTGCCGAATAGATGCAAAAATGGAGATGGCATCTTTGTGGATATCGTTGCCTTTATGGGAGTTCCAGAAAACTATGAAGAACACCTTAAATTAATTAAGTATTCAAAAAGAAGAATGCCGATCTATGTCTTCTTTGATGGATATTTAAGAATTCATCTCTATCACATGAAAAAGAAACTCAAAGAGTTTGAAAGACAAGTCGCTGAGAAATATAAAGATAGTAAAAAAGTGTCTCAAACCGTTATTATTCCTTTTCAGGATTGGGGTGTGGATAAGGAATCTCTTTCCTTCCCTAGAGAAGTTATCTATCCATTCAAAGAATATGACTTCTGTGGGCACAAAATTTATTCCTTTAATAACTTAGAGGGGTTCTGTCGTATCCGTTATGGAGAAAAAGGACTTAAAAAAGAAAAAGATGGAGTCATGTATGACCCCCTCCCAATGGAAAAACGCCACTCAAAACACTACGCAGCTTATTCGTTAACAAGAGCTAAGAAATAACTATTAATGTCATTCATTAAAGATAAGTTCAGTTCGCTGGACTTTTCTTTATCTATCGTGGCCACGAAAGCGCCTAATTTATCTTCTGGTATGGTTTTACCATACTGTTTATGCAAATCCTCTAATCCTGGTTCAATATAGGAAGCGTAATAATCATGCGCTTCTTTACTCTTCCAAGGAGAGCTATGACCGATGCCCTCTAAAAGCACTGATTTAGTGTTTTTAAACTCCTTGTCGTAGACATGATCGTAAACTGAATAGTTCTTTAATATAACTGTGTTATCCACGTCACCTTGAACAACATAGTACTTAATATCTCTATTTCTTTTAATAACATCACTTGCGGCAACATAGGATTCGTTTCCATAGAACGCAGTTAAAGCAAAATCAAAGCCTGGTTTAGATAAGCTAACAATCGCTCCTGCGCGAGCTTCCGCAAAGGAATACATCATCCCAGCCGGGGTATCGTAAGCGGCAAAGGACACCACCGCTTTCACATCTGTCTTATCAGAGCCCGCTATTACGCCATATCCGCCCCAGGAATGTCCGATAAGATAAATTGGTAATCCCTTGGTCATTTGATGCTTAGAAACGGTTTCTATAGCATATTTGACGCAAAATTTAGATTCATGAAGGGTCTTCATCCCTTTTCCGGTGCTTTGACCACAGGCTGTCATATCAATAGCAAAGACATCCCAACCTTGGTTTATAAAGTAATTTTCGTATTGAGCGTTATTGGAATCCGCAAGAGAGCCAACACCATGCGCGCAGATAATAACACCGTGTGGATTGCTCGCTTGATATAAATATCCCATTAATGTTTCATTATGACATTTGAAAGGAATCTCTTCTCTTTCAGACATGGAAGCATAGTCTTTCCTAATGTATTGAGTTTTGCACTCCTCACTACTAAGAGAATCTAATGTGCTGCCTCTCACATCTACGACCAAGCTATTTACAATAGAAACCGCAACGACACCACTAATAAAATAGGTGACAAGCGCCGATATCATCGCGTGCGAGACATTCATGATTATCTTTTTATGCTTTTCCATACTTTTTCCTATTATAAATTAAAAATAAAACATCTCAAACGAGATGCTATTTATCAAACAGGGCGGTGAATCCTGAATCGCTGACATCCATTTCCGGAGAAATGCGCCGTGGTCGAACACCGACTTTCCACCTTTGACAAGTAAATTATATCATTCATTAATTTCAAGTAAATCAATCTATCTAATTTCTATTTGGAGATCTTGACAATTGTGCAATTTCTTATTCCTTTTTCTTCTGAAATTTGATTTCTGTTTAACAAAGTTAACACCAACGAGCTTTGAGTACTCTTTAGCGGCAATAATTAGCTTTTGTTGGATAGATTCTTTGAACATCATAGTAAGAAAAAAACGTTTTTAGGTGCGTCACCACCGCGCGAACAGGTTTTAAGTCTCTGTTCCGACCAATCTCGGGGATATTTTAATGCCTTCCCATTGGCAACTATAATATACAATTTTGGAATGTTGATGTAAACATTTTTTTAACACTTTTCTAAAGAAAAAGGACTGACTTTCATCAATCCTTTATATCCGAGTTGGTGACCCATACGGGATTCGAACCCATGAATGCATGCGTGAAAGGCATGTGAGTTAAGCCACTTCTCCAATGGGCCAGATGGCGCCTACCGTAGGACTCGAACCTACGACCGATCGGTTAACAGCCGATAGCTCTACCGACTGAGCTAGGTAGGCAATGAACCTCGGATGCGCTTAGCGCAAGAAAGATATTATCACAAACAATAATTCTTTAACAAGATTTATTTGGTTTTTGCTTCTATTAATTTAACAACGTCTTTTAAGGTTGATAATGAAGCGATTTCTTCACTGGTGAATTCAATGCCCAATCTATCTTCGATAGAAAGCATAACTTCCACTAAGTCTAGAGAATCTAAACCAAGGCTGGTTAAGGAATCGTTTTCATTTAATGAAGAGACATCAACTTTCTCTGCGAGAATTGATTTGACTGTTTCGATTGCGTCCATAGATTTATCTCCTGCCGACTATTATAGTGGCAAAACAATTTATTGTTAACTAAAAACGACCCCAAGATATGTTACAGAGTCGTTTTTTAATACTAATGAGATTGAGACGAAGAATCGAATTCCACTACTTCACTGACTTTGCTCTCGACGGAATTAGTCATATTTGTGAAGATACCAGTTAAGGCCACTGAGACAGTGAGAAATATTGATAGAACTAGGATGATACCTAGTAATTGTCCTTTTATTTCCGACATGGTTACTCCTTTCTAATGGTAATAACCGATTACTGTGGTTCTGGCAATTGAGATAGTCATCGTATCTTTAGACATCACAAGCGGTTTGTAGTCTTTAGCGATAACATACGTCACCTCGTCGCCGAATGTGGGTACGTAGTTATCCGCAGAGACAAAATCAATCTTGTATTTGTTTTCAATATACGAAATGAAGTTATCATCAATGCTTCCTTTTTCGCTTATGAGATAAGAAATTGTGACGCTTTTTGCGTCTAAATCACTATAGATAAACTGTAACGAAATCATGTCCCCCGCAAATAAGAAGAACATAGCTACAAATATCATGGAAAGAATAAAACTTATTTTATAAGACACTGATCATTTCCCCCATTACGGAAATAATTCCAAATGTTAATAGCACAGTAATGGCGCCCGCTCCAATGAGTGGGAAAGAAGATATGCTTCCCATACCTGTTTCATAGGAAGATATCAGTTCGCTTTGGTGCTTTTTATTTAGCTGTTCAAATAAGGCGTTGAATTGCATCATGTGAACACCACTTTCGCCCTCATCCACCATTTGGTAGATAGAGAGCATGACATTATTAGCTACTTTATTTGTGAACTTATCCGCAAAGTTAACAAATGGTTTAACACTCTTATCATTATCAATTTCTTGAATAAGAGTTTGAATCTGCTCCGCCATCCAAGAAGATGAGTAAGCAATCAAAGATTGAAATGCTTGATAAACGTTATATGAGTTATTGATAAAGAACTGAAAATAGCCAATCAATGTGATTAATTCCCTTTCACGATCTATCAATATTTCTTTCTTCTTTGTTATGTAGCTATTTATCAAAAGATAATTTGCAACGATTATGGCAATTAAAGCGACAAATACCACCATAATCTGTTTCAAGAAAATCGTGGCTAAAACCGCACCGGTAACAATGACGCCATTGATGATAGAGAATTTTATAATTTCTATCTTTTTGTTTGCTCCAATAAAATCTAATAGTTCATTAAATCTTTTCACTATCATCCCACCCCTTTATCTGTAATTTGCACATCTTGGTTAGTGCGATGTGTATTGAAAATAAGCAGAACAGCACAATTAAACCAATGCCTATTGGATAGAATAATTGCTTTGCAATTGTGGAGAAAAATTCTGATAGAGCGAATCTTAAAAAGATCATAATGCCAAGAGTTAATACCCAAAGGATAATAAACTCGGCAATCTTCTTTTTGCTCGTTGAAGAAGAAACAGAAATGTACTCTTCAACCTCCCTAGTTTCCTCAAGTAGATAATGAGACATCTCTAAGATATTTCCACCTTGGTCTTCATAAATATGAATGAGATCAATGAACAAGGCAAATACATGGAATCGGAAATACTTAGCGAGATGGTTTAACTTATCATCTTGAGAAAAGGTGTCTATGTTTTCGATGTTTTTAGAAAAATCTTCTGGCATCGCACTTACAGCGGATTCATAAGCGCTTGCGACTGTGGATTTAATGCTTAAAGAAACGATGAATGTGTTGATGAAGTGATAGCACTCATGAAAGCGAGATACTTTGGTCTGATATTTTTTATAAATTGGTTTCGCTAAAAAGAAGAAGTATAGGGTCGATAAAACAAGACAAACAATACCCACAATATAGTTATTGCTCGCTACGAAAGATGAGATACCTAAAATAACTGATATGACAATGCCAATAGTTACAATCTGATTCATTCATTTTCCTCCGCAAATGTTTTAATAAACACTTCATTATCTTTAGAAGATAACTTCTCAAGTGTTTCCTTTCTGATTTTGCTAAACAGGTGTTTCCCGTTTTTAAATTTATAAATTGTATTAGCCACTCCTTCGCTATCGATTTCCACTACTTCGGAAATATATCTAGTCACTAGCCCACTCTTATCAATGGTCCTTTTTAAAAAGACGTAGAAAGAGAATGTGTAGTAGATATCTTCGATAAGCATCTGGAAATCTTGTTTTTGTTCATTCATCATCACCATCCTAGCAATGCGTGTGGGTATGCTTTTGACATCAAAGGCATGCAAGGTGGTAATAATTGGGTGCCCGGTCATCGCTGAGTTCAGAACTTCTATCATTTCTTTTCCTCTAGATTCCGCGACCATAATCCAATCAGGGTTACTTCTTAAAGCATTTCTAACGAGTTCTTGTATTGTGGCTTCCTTATTTTTCTCATCGGATTGCCAGATATTCATATCCAATTGGTTATCAGTTACTAAACCATCCAGTTCAAGCGCGTTATCGATAACGATTACACGAGTGAACTCCGGCAAAGATCTAATAAGATACTTTTGAAATTCAGTTTTCCCGCATCCGGTTGTACCTCCAATAACTATGGAAGCTTTTGAATATAGTAGAACTTTGAACAACGCGATTAGTTCGGCATTTAGAAAGTTAGACTCATCATTAATGCGCGGCTTTATAGAAGCAATACGGATGGAAAAATTTAAAACTGAATCATTGTTACGTCTAGCAATGGAAGGATGAACCGCGTTTATACGGTATCTTCCCAAGGAAGTGTCTAATTTTGGGCTTTGATATGAGAATTGTTTTTCAGATAAGTTAGCAATCTGTCTGATGAAGTCTTTCGCATCATCTTCGCTGATGGAAATGTCGCTCTTCTGACGACCTTTGAAATTGTGGAGATAGTATATTGATCCTCCGTTATAGGAGATGTCAGTGATGTCTTCATCTTCTAATAGAGGCTTAAGAAAAGACTCTGATACGTATGATATAGCTTTCTCTTTTTGCATCTTTAACGATTGTCTTTGATATAGAACGTCGCGGTCTTTTGGTAATTAACTGTCAGTAATATCTCCGCTTTCAAAGTGATTTCCACCGCATCGCAATAATCACTTTTACAAATGGATCCGTCAGATTGATTGTAATAATAGAAATCTAATGTGTATCTACTGACATATTTATGAATATTTGTATCAAAATAATAGGTTAACTTATTTTGCAATTCAGTCTTATTGTAGTAGATGACTATTTCCTCACTTTCCTGCGCAAGGGGAATTGAGGATTCAAAGATGGAAATGGGGATGTTATAAAGCGTTCTATTCACACCATTTAACCGATAAGTAATGGTGAAAAAGTGCAGAGATAAAACCGCTAGGGTTAATGAGAAGATGATGTTACCCATAACTAATTCACCTCCCCAATAACGCAGAAATCACTATTACTACATTCCCCAATTAGATTTCTATTATTCGTGTATCTGATATTCCAATCAAACTTGGTTTTCCCATACCCAAAATTAGCGCATTTCAACACAAAAACTCGATCGAGTAATTCTCTCGATTTATTAATAGGAAGATAAAAATATTTAGTGGCCTGGAAGTCGCTTCCTGGGTCTAATGACATCTCTAAAGTTTTCGGATTTACGTACATATTTTCGCGAAATTTAAAGCAAATCCGACCTTCTTTCTCATAAATGACTACTGGAACATCTACGTTAATGCCCTCATCGGAAGTATGAAGATAAGGGAAGACATTATCGTAGTCATCAAAATGTAAAACTGCATTACCACCAGGAAAATCTTTGAAGCAAGAATACGTCATCGATAAGTCATTTAGATCAATGCGGTAATAGTTATCAACATCAAAATAATCCGTGAATCCATCAAATCGCATAATCTCCGCTTTTTGGTTCTCATAATTTGTGGGATTTATGACCACATCCTCTAAAACATAATCACTTGTTAAGTAATTCTTTGGATCAATGCTATGTTCAATTGCTGGCTTTAAATTAAATTCATAAGTGAGTATCGCACTATTAGAAGAATTTAACACTTCAATCTTCGCCATGATTCCTTCATTTCCTAGCATTGAACTTAGTGGTAGTTTGAAGGTTATATCTACTGTATCACCCAGAGACATACTATGAGCCGCGGTAGTTTGGAAATATGTATAGCTACTTCCGCGTTGTCCCACAGATATTCTTTCCCTTATATTGTTGTATTTTCTTCTGACTGTTAGTTTCCCGGTTAAATTGTAATCACTAGCTTTATAGTCAAATGGACCAATTGCATCACATTTAAGGGAAATAATGGTAATCGGTATCGGAATTGCGGGATCTAAACGCGTAACACCCAGCACACTAGAAATAACAATACTGGGTAATAGGAGTAATTTAGAATTCATGTTCTAATGCCTCCTTGAAGTTAATCATGCTTCGTCTCCGCAAACGATAATATGTGCTGCGCTTATAGGTCTTCTGCCACCAATCGGGATAATCTTCGTAAAAGAAGTCATTGTTGATACATATCTGCTCTACTTCCGATAAACGTTCAAAAGCTAACCGTACTCGTTTAACGTAAAGCTTGTAATCATTTATCGGCCGTACACTATCGCTTAAGGCGTTTTCCATGTCGATTCTTTTCAAGGCAAAGAAATACATCTTAGCGACTCGTTTAATGGAAACAGTTAGTTCAAAGATCTTCTTTTCATCTAGCCTAACTTGCATACTTTTGCCCTCCTATTAATGTATAAGGGGGCTAAGTGCGATTTTTTCGCACACTATTTTGCATTATATTTTTTAATCAAAGATTACTTTGCATAATAAAAAAATAAGAAAAACCCATCGATAGGTTGTACCGATGGGTATTTATTTAATATTGGCTAAATATTAGAGCATTCTGTTTTTGAAAGCTTTAACACCTAAGAATCTAGCTTCAGAACCGAGTTCTTCTTCAATTCTTAAGAGTTGGTTGTACTTGGCCATACGGTCTGTTCTGGAAGCAGAACCAGTCTTGATTTGACCAGAGTTAACTGCGACTGCTAAGTCAGCAATTGTGGTGTCTTCTGTTTCACCAGATCTGTGGCTGACCATACAGGTGTAACCATTTGTTTGTGCTAATCTGATGGCGTCTAATGTTTCGGTTAATGTACCGATTTGGTTAACTTTAATTAAGACACTGTTAGCGGTATCGTTCTTGATACCTTTTTCAATGAATGCTGGGTTTGTAACGAATAAGTCATCACCAACGAGTTGGATTTTCTTACCTAAACGTTCTGTGAGTTTCTTCCAACCGGCCCAGTCAGATTCTGCTAAACCATCTTCGATGGTAATGATTGCTGGATAGTCTTTGACTAACTTCTCTAAGAAGGCGATCATTTCATCTGTGGATTTCTTACCTTCGCCAGATTTGACGAGGTTGTACATACCATTACCTTCATAGAATTCGGAGGAAGCAACGTCCATACCTAAGAAGATTTGTTCACCGAGTTTATAACCAGCTTTAGCAACTGCTTCAGCGATTAATTCTAATGGTTCTTCATTACCTTTCTTACAAGAAGGAGCGAAACCACCTTCATCACCAACGCCTGTTTCATAGCCGTGTTCTTTAACGACTTTCTTTAAAGCGTGGAAACATTCTGTACCAGCACGTAAGGCTTCTCTGAAGGAAGCAAAGCCAGCAGGAATGATGAAGAATTCTTGGAAATCAACTGTGCTTTCTGCGTGAGCACCACCATTGATAACGTTCATACATGGGGTTGGAATAACTTTACCATTTGTACCACCGATGTAACGATATAATGGCATATGTAATGATTCAGCAGCAGCTCTTGCAACAGCAAGAGAGACACCTAAGATAGCGTTAGCACCTAAGTTCTTTTTGAATGGGGTGCCATCTGCTTCTAACATAGCATGATCAACTGCGACTTGATCAGTAGCTTCTAAGCCGATAACGACTGGAGCGAGTTTGGTATTAACATTCTCAACTGCTTTGAGAACACCTTTACCTAAATATCTGGATTTGTCACCATCTCTTAATTCGAGAGCTTCGCTTTCACCTGTGGAAGCACCGGATGGGACAATGGCGCGTGCTTTAGTGCCATCTTCGAGTAAAACTTCTACTTCAACAGTAGGATTTCCTCTTGAGTCTAAAACTTCACGACCGTGGACTTTAACAATTTTAGCCATAATTTTCTCCTTTTTAAGACCAAAATAATTATACATAAATCAACATCAAAGTTAACTAAAAATGATTTTACAATTCATTTTCTTTCTTTACACAATTGAGATTTTAAATATAATAAGGGCATGATTGTATTAGCAGGTGCTAGTGCCTCTGGTAAAACCGAGGTCGCTAAAGAGTTAGCAAAAAAGTATGGTATTACTAAAGTAATTACCACCACAACCAGAAAGATGCGTGTCAACGAAGTCAATGGTCGTGACTACTTTTTCGTGAGCAAAGAAGTATTCGAACAAATGGTCCATGATGGTAAGTTTGTGGAATATACAGTATTCAACGAAAACCTTTATGGCAGCACCAAGGATCAAATCGCTCCTAACAAATGTGTCGTCATCGACCCAGCCGGTCTCAGAGCGTACATCGCTCTTAACGATCCAAGCATCGTCACCTTCTTCCTCGATAGTGAAGAAGAAACCAGATTCAAAAGAATGCTATTAAGAGGCGATGATGAGGCAGACGCAAAGAGACGTGTTGAACACGATAGATTAGCGTTCAAACCTGAGAATATCGCTGATGTTGACTATCACATCGACAGCGAGAACTTCAACATTGAAGAAGTCACCGATCACATATACAAAAAATACTACGAAATCTTAGCCTCAAGAGGCATAAAAAAATAACGCACCGAAGTGCGTTTTTTATTGTCTTATTACTAAGTAATATAAAAGAATAAATCCCACGATTAATAATATCAAAACACTGACCACCGAAATGACAGTGATTAGTATCTTACGATCCGTCTTATTTTTACCATTAAATTTCGGCTCGTTTTCGCTTCTTTTTTCTAACTTAACATCTTTCCAAAGCATAATCTTATATTACTAAACTTTATTCGTCTTCAGTAGGAGTTTTATTAATAACTAATAATTTCTCCACAGTGTATTCATCCGCTTCTAAAACACGGAAGTGATAATGTGAGAAGTCAAACTCATCATCTTTCTTTGCAAATCTATCTAAAACATCCTGACAGAAACCACCCGCGGTTGTGTAGTCTGTTTCATATTCTTCATCATCAAAACCGATGAGATCAAAGAAGTCATCAATATTCATCGCACCATTGACGACGATAGAACCATCTTTGTTGATGTAGTATTCTTCTTCCACATCATCCATCTCATCAAAGATGTCACCAACGATTTCTTCTAAGATATCTTCCATAGTGACGATACCTTCAGTGCCACCATATTCATCGATAACAACAGCGACATGGATACGGCTTTCTTTAAACTCAGATAATAAGTCTAAAATTTGATGGTTTCTAGGCACGATAAGAGGCTTATACATTAAGGCTCTAACGTCAACACTTTCATGAGCAAAAATCTTTCTAGCGACCGCTTTGATTGGTAATATACCAATAATGTTATCAATTGTGTCTTCGTAGACTGGAATACGGGAGTGTTTAAATAGCTCACCATCTTTAAATAATTCTTCTATGTCTTCTTCAATATCAATCGCATAGACATCGACACGTGGTGTCATGATTTCATATGCTTGAATATCGTTTAAATCAATCGCGTTTCTAACGATTTCCGCGCCTGATTCTTCTAAGTCACCAGACTCTTCAATCTCATCCACCATTTCGTTTAAAACATCTTCGTCGATCTTATCTTCTTCTTTGGATTTCTTTCTAAATAACTTACCAATAAGTTCAAAGAACTTAGAGATAGGCCACACGAAGATAAAGAATAAGAACTCACATCCTCTAATGATGTAGGCGTAATCTAAAGCAAATCGATAGTTAAATCTCTTGGCGAAAGCCTTTGGTAAGAACTCACAGAAAATGATAATGACGACGGTCATAATAATCGTCGAAATTGTTGTCGCGTAGTTAGTTCCATTCTTGTTATCTAAATAGACCGCGATAGCCGCGACTAAAGATGAGGCTAAAACATTCACAACATTGTTAGAGAACAATATTGTCGCAATGGAGAATTCATACTTCTCAGCGAGGTATAGAGCTAACTTAGCTCTCTTACTGCCTTTTTCCGCATCTCTAGCTAAACGTTTTTGATCCACTAGAGAGTAGACTAAATCCGCAGAGGAGAAGAAGGCGCTACAGACACCACTGACACCGATTATGATCCAATACCACCAGTAATACATACTATGCACGTCTCACTTTCTGGTTATTAGGTTCACTAATGTCTTCCACTAGTTCTTCCAAAACGTCTTCCATAGTCACCATACCGATGACTTTCTTATCTTTGTTTCTGACAATTGCTAAATGGCTGTGGTGTCTCTTAAAGCCATTAAACAAATCATCAATCATGATCTTTCCAGAAACAAAGTAAGGTTTTTGGAGCATCTTTCTGATAGGTGTATTTTGATTTTCAAAATATAGTTGCAAATAGTTCTTAATCACTAAAACACCAATGATGTTATCGAATTCTCTTTCATATATTGGAATACGAGAATAATTGGTTTCTAAAAGAATGCTTTGAAGTTTCTCATGAGTTAAAC
This sequence comes from uncultured Bacilli bacterium, assembly GCA_905236395.1. Taxonomy (GTDB): domain Bacteria; phylum Bacillota_I; class Bacilli_A; order RFN20; family CAG-826; genus RUG13091. Next base: position 5,141 of record CAJOPR010000058.1, on the reverse strand, counting down.
CATGAATATCTAACGCAAACATCTTTTCTCTTGGAGTTAAGACTTCTTTAACGTTGGTGTCTTCAAACTCTAAAGCGGAGGCAATAATATCGCCTTGTTCTTCTTCTAAGATACCTTCATCTGTAGTTTGTTCCACTGCATCTTCGAAGTCTTCTTCGGTAAATTCCTCTTCTTGGCTAGTTTTAAAGATTTTATCAATCGCCTTAGCGAATAACTCAAAGATGATGGAAATAGGCGTCAAAATGATTAAAACAATGAATAAAGGCCATGCGAAGATATAGGAAATAGTATCCGGAATCTTCTTAGCGATGGTCTTAGGTAAAATATCACCCAAAATATAAATCACAAATGTGACAGCGATAGATGATATCAAAGGGATATATGGATCTAGCTCTGGGTACTTGGTAATCAGAGCATTATAAAACATGATGGTCGCAACAGTGGACATCACAACAGCTGAGATATTATGTGTAATTAAGACAGTACTTATAGTTCTGTCATAAAGGTTACAAATTTTTAATAATATTTTCGCAGTCTTTTTGCCGTCATCCGCTTTAACTTGAAGTTTGAAGCGATTGACTAAACCAATGGCGGTCTCGCAAGTTGATGAAAAGAAACTGACTAATACGCAAATTCCAATTATCAGCCACGATATAGGATCATCCATTAGTTAACCACTTCCAATCTAGCCCTTGGGCTTCGTGAGATAGATATTATCAAATATTCATATGCATGTAAAGTAACCCACATTTAAGTAAAGAAAAAGATATGCTAAGCATATCTATTCCTTTGTATGAACTTTTTAATGATTATTCGTCATCATCATCGCTAGCTGCGGCTTTTTTGCCTTCTTTTAAGTTAGCGGCGATTTCTTTAACCCAGTTCACTTTTTCAACCTCACCTTGTGGCAAGCCATCTGTGGCCATCACATCGGCGATGAGTTGTTTACATCTTCTCATTGATAAGCCAGATTTGACTTTGAACACCAATGGGATTTCAGCATAGATATTCTTCTCAGAAGCATCTTGCACTGGGATTGTGGAATCTTTGTAATCTTCTGGGTTGAGAGCGAAGTATAATTTCAAGCTCTTACCAGCGATTGTTAATTTCACATATGTCTTTCTGTGGAGACGGAATGTATCACCAGAGTTACTAACACGAGACTTCACGCCATAGGACATGATCTCATTCTTTAACTCGTTATAGTTATCTTGCATTTCCTTGTCAGCAGAGATCATTCTTTCTTCGAAAGGAATACGAATAATCTTGGCTTTTTCTTCAACCACAGGGGCTGGCTCTGGAGCAGGTTCTTCCACTACTGGAGCTGGCTCAGGTTTAGCAACTGGCTCTGGTTCTGGTTCTGGTTGTTTTTCTTCAACAACAGGTTCAGGTTCCTTAGCTGGTGCTGGAGCAGGTTCGGAAGCTAAATCGTCGACTAATTCTGGTTCGACATATTCTTCTTCCTCAACTACTGGCTCTGGTTCCACGACTGGTTCTGGTTCGACCACTGGTTCAGGTTTTGGTTCTTCCTTCTTTGGCTCTGCTGCAGGAGCTGGCGCTGGAGCCGCTACTGGGTTGAGACCATTGAAATATTGAACCACGAGTGGAGCGGCGAATGTTGCACCGGTCACTGTTGTGGTGTTGTTACTGTTATTGGTGGATGGTGATTGGACATTTCTCAATTCATCACGAACGATATCTCTAATCATATTCATCAATTCCTCCTTTTCATCAACTTGAGGTTGTTCTGGCTCTGGTTCAGGGACAAATCCTTCGGAATTTTCTAAAGGTTCTTCAACCTCAACAGCGGTTTCATCAAGTTTGGAATCCACTAAAGCATTCTTGCCTTTGCCATACTTGCAGGTATGAACAAGAGCTAAGATGTATGCGATTAATGATAAGAGAACCGCTAACGCTGCACAGACGAGAATGGCGTAGACCATAACTCTTTGTGCGATTGTTGGTGCTGGTTCAACGGCATCTTTAGCAATAAAGTGCAAATAGCCGCTTGGAATTGTATTGTTAGCGAATGTGAAGACTGATAAGTTGGCGAGGAATTCCATTACTGCAAATCCGGAGAAGAGAAGCATAAAGAATGGTAACACCATGATTGCACGTCTTTTCACAATGCTAAGTACGAGCATAAGAATTAAGAAGATAACTAATAAGCCCGAAATACTTAAAATTGAAATTGATAATGGCAAGTACATATCAGCGCTTAAACCCATAGGATTAAATAATCTGAGTAATTGCGCAAAATGTAAGACTGGGAAGCCGGCTTGACCTAAGATAAAAATCACAAAGAAGACTGCCCAGCACACAAAGGCAATCAATGCGAAAATTAGTAAGGCAACGATGGCTTTTTTGGATGATTTTGCTTTATCCATATTAAAACCTCCATTTTTACTATTCCATTCTAGCGCATGCGCACAAAATCACAAGAAAAAACTTGCAAAAACCATGCAAAAACCCAATATTTTGCTTAAAATGTTATGATTTTGCCTCGATTTGAGGCTCTTTCTTTTTAAATGCAAATTTGTTGATTTGTTCGGTGATCAACCACAAACCAACGCTGACTGTGAGGGTGAAAGCAAAGACCAAAATCCACTTTGCCCACATCGGTTCAACCCAGGCTGTAGCATCCATTGCGCCACACATAAATGCCTGGTTCATGAGGTAAATAATAAGCGTGAGTTTATCGGTGTATTTGAACAATGCGAACCCTTTATATTTGTTCAGCCACTTGAAGGCGATCGCGACAAAGAAGAATGTCGCTACACCGAATATAGTTTTAAAAATATTGATTGTTAAAGATTGTAAGTGATTGAGGAAGTAGCTGCCACTAATTGGATTGACAATGAGCATGATGTATAGACCCACTGATAAGGCCAGGACGCCAATCCATAAGAATAATGCGCCGACAGAATACTTTTGTTCGACATCTGTATATGTTTTGAACCATTTTCTACCGATATAGTAGCCAATAATGTAGCTACAAATGATAATTGATGGACCAAAGAAGAATCTAATGGAGAATTCCGCAAGAACTGCGGTAACCACTACTAATACCGACCATTTGTCGTTTCTTTGTAGCACTGGCGTGATTAAATAACAAATAAAGATATAAAGAAGATAATAATAGTTTCCTGGTTGCACCACTAAACCACCATTGTATGGTCTATGCATAAAGAAGATTTGCATCACGTCAAAGTTCTGAGTGATCAGCATAGCGATAACATCCCATGTGACCATGAATAAAATACAAACAGTCGCTGGGATGATAATCTTTTTAAAGTTAGTCCAGTAGAACTTCTTAGTGTCGGTGATTAGTTTTTGTGAATATAAGAATCCAGATAATGCGGTTAAACCTTGAACGCCTTTGGATAACAACATTTCATAGGGAATTGCTCTTGCGTACAACAAATAGAAGATATGAAACACAAGGATACATATCGTCGCAACAATTCGATATAGAGATAAGTTATTAAGGCGTTTCATTTGCTATTTCAATTTGATGTTCATCATCACTGGATTGTGGTCAGTATTCTTAAAGCCAAGGTCAAGTGTTTCAATACCTTTAACTTCAATATTATTACTTGTAATAAATCCATCTAACATATAGTACTGATGTGTGGCTTTATCGCTATCAAAATATGGTTTGTTAAGTGATCTACATGTTGGAATGGTATCATCCATTGAGAATGTGAAATCACTATATTTAGTTACATCAATAATTGGGCACACCCAATCATTCATTTTTGGATACTTTGTTAAATCAACGTTGGAGAATGTTTGGTTGAAATCACCACCAGCGATAACATAGTTACCCTTATTGTATTCTGCTTGTAAGAAGCCCATTAATTGCGCTAATTGTTTGGCTTTGCCTTCACCATCGTCATAGGCTTCTAAGTGAAGATTAACGGTTACTAGTTCCTTATCACTGCCTTCGATAGGTGAGCGGTTGACTAACAAGCATCTCTTTAAGTTAAATAAGCTAATTGGCCAAGAGAATGGGATTGGTAACTGTTGACGACTCGCGTCAATAACATCAAATTTCGAAAATGATGTAATTCCCGCTTCAACTGTCCCCATTGGATCGCCAATTGGGATAGGAATGAACCCTGCTTTAAAGTTACAAGCGTAGGAGTTGTCATATTCTGGAAAATTACGTAAGAACATATCTCTTTCTTGAACATAATAGGAACGTTGAGAATGGATATCTACTTCTTGAATAAAGAAGACATCTGGATTTAATGTCTCAATTTCATTCATGATGGCGTATGTATTTCTATAAATCGTGGTGACACTTTCACCATTAACGGTTTTACCACCATCCATATAGAAGTCAGCTTTTTCATCTAAAGCGCCATAACCCATGTTCCAAGTGACAATTCTCATATCACTTGCGGGGTTAACTTTTGCGGATGCTCTATCCACCACTTCCACTTTTGCTTCGGGTTTAACTTGCAAAGTTGTGGATGAGGCATAGATGAGGAATCCACCGACAAAGGTGAGTGTTAAGGCTAAAACACCGCCAACGGAAATACCGGCAATAACTAATGCTTTTTTAACTTTTGGTTTCATAATTTAATCTTCCCTATCCTTATTCGCTAATATCTGTGCTTCCGCTAAATCGTTTAAAGAAGCGGCTTTCACTTTATCAAATGTGTAATAAGCATAACTTGGTTGTCCCAAAGCGCTCTTACACATAATAATTAAGGATCCATCATCATAGATGGTCATCGTTTTAAAATTAGGTCCTGCTGTGGAATTGCTTTCAAGGACATAATATTCAAAACTTCTAAAAGACTGAGGATTAACGCCTCTAGCTCTTTCAAAGTCATCCACTAATAAAATGGCGTTTTTCACCACACAATCATAATCTCTCACTCTTGTTTCAGGGATTTCTGTCGATGAAAGGTAGAAAATCCAATTCTCATCAAAGCTATTTAAAAATTTCTCTGGTGTATCGTTCTTCTTAAGAAAACTCGTAGAATGTAAACATCCTGTCATTAACAAAGCAGGAATCATAAGAGGGATAAATAGTAATTTAGTTTTCATACCTACAATTATCAAGTATTTTTTTCTTAAAGTCCACGACGAAAAAACTATATCATAGATAAAGTTTTAAAATATTCACT